>NZ_PSVG01000006.1:0-180348 GCF_002930885.1 Rathayibacter sp. AY1F2
GGTTGAGTCTGAGTGCGCGGTCAGGGATGGAGTGATCCGGGCTGCGGGCGCCCGCAGCCCGGATCACTCCATCCCTGACCGCGCACTCAGACTCAACCGACACCTGTGGAGTATCGTGGAGCCAATTGCATGCAGACGCATGGATACGGACTCGCCGACCACACGGCCTCCGAGCCCATCCCTCTTCGAGCAGGAGTCGTCATGACCACCACCAGCACCCGCTTCACCGACCGCGTCGTCCTCATCACCGGAGGTGGATCCGGCCTGGGCCGCGCCGCAGCCGTCCGCCTCGCCCAGGAGGGCGCGAAGCTCGCCCTCGTCGACATCTCCGAGCAGGGCCTCGCCGCCACGGTCGACGTCCTGCCCGAGGGCACCGAGTCGATCACCGTCCTCGCCGACGTGTCGAAGGAGGCGGACGTGGACGCCTATGTCGCGCGCACCCTCGAGGCCTTCGGCCGGATCGACGGCTTCTTCAACAACGCCGGCATCGAGGGCCGCCAGAACCTCACCGAGAACTTCACGGCCGACGAGTTCGACAAGGTCGTCGCGATCAACCTCCGCGGCGTGTTCCTCGGCCTCGAGAAGGTGCTGAAGGTGATGCGCGAGCAGGGCTCGGGCATGGTCGTCAACACCGCGAGCGTCGGCGGCATCACCGCGATCGGCAACCAGTCCGGCTACGCGGCCGCCAAGCACGGCGTCGTCGGCCTCACCCGCAACTCCGCGATCGAGTACGGCGAGTTCGGCATCCGCATCAACGCGATCGCGCCCGGGGCCATCTGGACCCCGATGGTCGAGAACTCGATGAAGCAGCTCGACCCGCAGAACCCGCGCAAGGCGGCCGAGGAGTTCATCCAGGTCAACCCGACCAAGCGCTACGGCGAGGCCGACGAGATCGCCTCGGTCGTCGCCTTCCTCCTCTCGGACGACGCCTCGTACGTGAACGCGACCGTCCTCCCGATCGACGGCGGTCAGTCCATCAAGTACTGAGGTCCCGCGGAGGGAGCGGAGGGAGCGCCTGCTGCGGCGGGCGAGCCCTCCGCTCTCCCGCTGACGCCGCGTCCTTCGCGAAACGGACTCGACCGCTCCTCCACAGGTGCTCCCTCCGACGGACATCCCCACCGGGCCTCCCCCACGCAGCACCCGGCACCGCAGCGGGAGCAGAATGGGGGTCGGTCCCGCCAGCGGCCGGACCTCGACCGCTACGGAGACATGCATGAACCCCACCGGGAGCTTCCGCGCCGCCCGCGACACCCTCCTGCAGCACCGCCGCGATGCGGTCGCCGCGAACGAGGCCTTCCAGTGGCCGGACGTCGGGCCCCGCTTCAACTGGGCGGTGGACTGGTTCGACGCGATCGCCATCGGCAACGAGCGCCCCGCCCTCTGGATCGTGGAGGAGGACGGCTCCGAGGAGAAGTACTCCTTCGACCGGATGCGCTGGCGCTCCGACGAGGTCGCCGCCTGGCTCCACTCGGTCGGCGTCGAGCAGGGCGATCACGTGATGCTCATGCTCGGCAACCGCCTCGAGCTCTGGGAGTCGATGCTCGCGATCATGAAGCTCGGCGCGGTCATCCTCCCCACGACGACCCTGCTCTCACCCGCCGACCTGGCCGACCGCCTCGAGCGCGGCGAGGTCGCGCACGTCATCGCGGACGCCTCCGAGACCGCCAAGTTCGACGAGATGGAGGGCGGCTTCGGCCGCATCGCGGTCGGCGGCGCCGTCGAGGGCTGGCTCGACTACGCCGACTCGCTCGAGCCCTTCGGCATCAGCCCGACCGTGGTCGTCCAGAGCTCCGATCCGTGCCTGATCTACTTCACCTCCGGCACCACCTCGAAGCCCAAGATGGTCGTGCACACGCACGAGTCGTACCCCGTCGGGCACCTCAGCACGATGTACTGGCTCGGCGTGCAGCCGGGCGACGTGCACATGGCGATCAGCTCGCCGGGCTGGGGCAAGCACGCGTGGAGCTGCTTCTTCGCGCCGTGGAACGCCGAGGCGACGGTGTTCGTCTACAACTACAGCCGCTTCTCCCCCACCGCTCTGCACCAGCAGCTCGACCGGGCCGAGGTCACCACGTTCTGCGCGCCGCCGACCGTGTGGCGGATGCTGATCCAGTCGGCGCTGGGAGCGAAGCCGCGCGCGCTGACCGAGATCCTCTCGGCGGGCGAGCCGCTCAACCCCGAGGTCATCGCGACCGTCGAGCGGGAGTGGGGACTCACCATCCGCGACGGCTACGGCCAGACCGAGACCACCGCGATCATCGCGAACCCGCCCGGCGCCCCCGTGGTCCCCGGAGCGATGGGCCGCGCGCTGCCCGGCGTCGCCATCGCCCTCGTCGATCCGCTGACCGGCGAGCCCGCCTCCACCGGTGAGATCTGCCTCGACCTGTCCGTCGAACCCGTCAACCTGATGTCCGGCTACCTCGGCGACGAGGACCGCACCGAGCGCGCCCGCGCGGACGGCTACTTCCACACCGGCGACGTGGCGGTCCGCGCGGTCGACGGCACGATCACCTTCGTCGGCCGCACCGACGACATCTTCAAGTCCTCCGACTTCAAGATCTCGCCGTTCGAGGTCGAGAGCGTGCTGCTGCAGCACCCCGCCGTCGCCGAGTCCGCAGTGGTCCCGGCTCCGGACGAGGTGCGCCACAGCGTGGTGAAGGCCTACGTCACCCTCGCCGACGGCTGGGAGCCGACCGCCGAGACGGCGAGCGCGATCTTCGCCCACACCCGCGAGCTGCTCTCCTCCTTCGAGCGGGTGCGGCGCGTCGAGTTCCACCCCCTGCCCAAGACGATCTCGGGCAAGATCCGCCGCGTCGAGCTGCGCGAGCGCGAGGAGGAGGCGTTCCGCCGCGGCGAGGAGATCCCCACGGAGTGGCGCGCCGACCGCCTCTAGGCGCGGCGGCCCTCGTCCGCCGATACACCGCCGGGATCGCCGAAGCACCGCTGAGACGGCGGCGCCTCGGCGGGGCGGTGGTGTCTCGGCGGGATGCGGTGGGCCGGGACGTCGGCCGCCGGTGACCAGCGGGAGCGGGTGCCGTCAGCACGGAACCAGCGCGGCGTCGGCGGCGTCCGGATCAGAGGCCGGCGATCAGCTCGGCGTCAGCGCGGGAGTACAGCGATCAGCTCGCCGTGGTCGCGGACGCCGGGGGCGCTGCGGCGGAGCGAGTGGGTCACCTCGAGGCAGGCCTGCTCGGCGAGGGCGCGCATCTCGGCGAGCGGATGGAACCACGCCGGTGCGACGGCGTGCGCGAACGCCTCCGAGCGCGGCCCTTCGAAGAAGCCGATCAGCAGGCTTCCGCCCGGTCGGAGGTGCGCGGCGAGCGCCGCGACCGCGCCGGGCAGCTCCGCCGGCGGCAGGTGGATGAGCGAGTACCACGCGAGAACGCCCCCGAGGCCGTCGACGTCGAGCTCGAGCGCCGAGCCGAGCCGGAACGGGACGTCCGGGAACCGCGCCCGCGCCAGAGCGACGAACTCCGGCACCGGGTCGACGCCGATAGCGGCGGCTCCGCGCCGCTGGAGGAACTCCGTCCAGTGCCCGGGCCCGCAGCCCACATCGGCGACCGTGCCCCCCAGCCCGTCGGCCCACGACCCGATCAGCTCGCGATCGGCCGCGGGCCCCGCGTCGACCGATCCGAGCAGCGCCGCGTACTCCTCCGCCCGCGCGCCGTACGCGTCCCGCACCTCGTCCATCCGGTGAGCGTAGGCCGTCTCGAAACAGCGCGCAGCGGGCACGCGGAGGCGCGTGGCACGTTCCGCGGTGCCGTTGGCACAGCTCGGCGGCACGGTCCACTGGCGCGTTCTGACGTTCTGGCGCGCCTGCCTCGTGAGCGTTCGCGCCCGGCCTCCCGAGGCGCTCCGCGAGGACGGATCATCGAGGTGCCGCGCCCCGTCCCCGCCCCGAAGGAGACCCGATGACCCCTGCCGACGCCGACGAGCAGGGGGAAGACGAGGGCGGCGTCGCGCTGCTCGCCTCGGGCGCGACCGCCCTGCTCCGCGCCGCTGGTCCTCATGGCGTCCGGAGGCGCCTCGAGGAGTCCCGCGCCCGCGCCGCGGCCCTCGGGGGAGGCCCGGGCGCGCGCGGATGCAGCGCTCCCGGCGTCCTCCCGGCCTGCCTGCGGGTCGTCGTCGGCGCCCTCCTCCTGCTGGCCGCCGGCCCGGCCTACACCGCGGCCGCCCTCGTCGCCGCAGCCCTCTGCGCACTCGCCCTCGCGCACGCCGTCCGCCGCTTCGCCCAGGACTCGGAGGGCGACCCGCCCGCCCCGGCCGCGGTCGCCGCCACGGCCGCGCTGCTCGCCTTCGCCACCGTCGCCGCGGCCCAGGGGATCCTCGGATTCACGGGCGTCCTGGCGCACCTCCGGGAGTTCGACCAGCAGGACCTGAGCTGGGCGGCCGCCCTCGTCGGAGTGGTCGCCGCGTGCGGCCTCCTGCAGCTGGCGGGACGCGCAGCGGAACCGGTGGCCGCACCGGCGGCGGGCGTCAGGCGGCGCGGCTGATGCTCGGAGCTCCGACGCTCGATGCGCCTCCGCACCTCGTCCTCGACGGCAGCGCGGTGCGGCTCGCGCCCGCGTGCGGCTCCGTCGCCGTGATCACCTTCTGGATGCAGTTCCACAACTCCGGCACCTCCGCCCTGCACGACCTCGCCCTGTTCTGCGGCTCCTTCACCGACGGCTCGGGCGCCGAGCTCGACTACGACGAGGCCCCGGTCACCGTCGTCGGCCGGCCCGAGCGGGTCGCCCCGGGAGCGGGGTTCGTGGCCGTCGCGCACTACACGATCGCGCCGCTGCGGGCGCCCCGGACGCTCCGCCACTCCATCGTGCTGCGGGGCCGCACGAGCGACGACCGGCCGTTCACCGACGTCGCCGCGCTCGAGGTCCACGTCGATCCGAGGCGCACCCCGGAGGTCAGGTTCCGTCCCCCGATGGCGGGATCCGACACCTTGCGGTGGAGGTGAGCGACGATGCGATCGCATGAAGACTTCTCACCACCGGGCCGGATCGGCCAGGGTAGAGGGATCGCGTCGTACGGAGGACGCGCCAGAGGAAAGGACTCCGCCGTGAGGGGAATCGCAGAAGGCAGCCGACCGATCGTCGATCGCGGGGTGTCCCGCCGGGACACGGCGGCGGCCGCGTGGCTGGCGCAGAGCGGCGTCGACGTCCGCGCGAACGGCGCGTTCCGCATCGTGGCCGACACCCTCTGCAGCGACGGCGTCGACGTGCTCCGGATCTGGCACTCGCCGGCCCGCCTGCACCGCACCTCCGCCGCCGGCCCGGGCGTCCGCCTGATCATCCCGCTCGAGGGCGCGCTCGTGATCCAGCCGGACGATCCGGCGGCGCTCGAGGTCCGCGTCGCGCCGGGTGACATCGCCTTCCTCCACTGCGACTCCCCGTTCACGATCGTGACCGACACCCCGAGCGCCCGCACCGAGATCGCCCTCGACCGCCCGCTGCTGGGCCTGGTCGACTCGGCCGACCGTGGCGCCGTCGTCACCGAGGCCGACGCGGCCAGCCGCGGAATCCTGCTCTCGACCGTCAACGCGACCTTCGGCTCCACCCTCGACGCCGACTCCCCCGCCTTCCCCCTGGTGCGGGCCGCCGTCGAGCAGCTGGCGGGCGCTGTGCTGGCGACCTCGCTGCCGCGCGAGAGCAGCGAGGACGTCTACACGCGCGCCCTCGCCCTGATCGCCGCGATGTCCACCGACCCCCGCCTCTCGGTCCAGGAGATCTGCGAGCGCCTCGGCGTCCCGAAGCGGACGCTGCAGCGCACCTTCGCGCGGAACGGCACCACCGTGTTCGACGAGATCCGCCGCGCACGCCTCACGACCGCGCGCGCCCTCCTCGGCGGGAGCGACTCCCCGCCCTCGCCCGAGCACGTGCTGAGCAGCTACGTCCGCTCGCAGCGCCTGCGCCGCGACCTGCTCCACCTCGAGACGGTGCCCGCCTCGAAGCTGGGCTGACGCCGGGGGCGAAGCTCTCCGGGTCGACAGCCCTGTCGGCGGCCGGCGACAAATGCGCGGGCGCACGCCTCCGGTCCGGAAGCTCCAGCTCGGTCGCACCGTCTCCGCAGCCGCCCCGCGCTCAGCCCGGGTACGGCACCGCCGCCGCCGGCCACCCCGAGGCCGCGAGCTCCGCGCGCAGACGGTGGTGGTGCTGCACCGCGCCGAGGGAGTCGGTGCGGAAGGCGATGGCGAGGGCCGCGTCGGCCCAGTAGGCGTCCCAGCCGGAGTAGCGCTCGAAGACGCGGTCGCCGACCGCGGCCAGCAGCTCCCAGGCCCGCGCCGCCGGGAGGTAGCCGGCGACGTAGGCGTAGCGGATCGCGCCGATCGTGCGCTCGGCGTCGCCCGCGAGCAGGAGCAGCGGCGGACGCCCGTCGACCGCCTGGGCGAGCTCGAGGAGGTGGAACTCGCTGCCGCCGGTGAGCGCGGCGACCCGGGAGCGCATCCGCTCGGCGTCGGCGGAGGCCGAGACCTCGGCGAAGCGGGTCGAGAGCGGCCCGCGGGTGAGCACGTCGGCGACCAGCAGCTCCACGTCGTCGGCCGAGGCGATGCGGAAGTCGCGGTCGAGCGCGACCCGGTGCTCGACGAGCGGATGCAGCGGCAGCTGCTGCCAGGGCGCTCCTTTCGCTCCGTCGGCGTAGCGGCGCCGCAGCTCCTCCGGGAGCTCGGCCCAGGAGGGCTGGAACGCGAGGGAGGAGTTCCAGCCGGCGAACGAGAAGTCGCTGACCGCGTCGAGCGCGAGCAGCTGCTGCTGGCGGAGGGACGGGGTCGGCGAGTCGGCCGCGCCGAGGTAGGCGAGCTGCTCGCGGCGCGGCGCGCGCGCATCCCACTGCTGGAAGCCGACCGTGGCGGCGAGCAGCCCGAAGGCCAGTGCGAACGCGAACGCCGTGAACGCGACGACGCTCTCGCCGCCGCCGAGCGCGAGCCCCCATGCGAAGCCGACCAGGCCCACCGGAGCCGCGAAGGCCGTCACCAGGAGGGCGCGGCGTCCGGCGCCCTGCCCGCGACGGTGCGCATCGGCCGCCCGCGCGTAGCGCAGCCGGGGTCGGACGGGGAACTCGACGTCTCCGGGATGGTTCTGCAGCGGCACGGTCGCAGCCTAGGGGCGCGGGTCGCGCCGATGTGTGCTTGCCTGGTCGCATGACTCTCGCCGAAGCACTCCTCGAGCGGGCCGACCTGCAGAAGCGGATCGAGGCCCTCCAGTCGCGGATCGTCGCGAACGCCTCCTACCAGGAGGGGGAGGAGCCGACCGAGGACCCGGCCGAGCTGCTCGCCGATTGCACGCGCGCACTGGGCGAGCTCAAGCGGCTGGTCACGGCGATCAACCTCACCAACGCGACGGCCACCACTCCCACCGGAGAGGTGCTGACCGCGGCGCTCGCCCGGCGCGAGGCCCTGCGCGCCCGGCACAGCCTCCTGACCCGCGCGGCCGACGCGGCCGCCGGCGAGCGCGGCTACCGCCAGCTCCGGAGCGAGCTGCGCCGCCTGCCCGCGCTGCCGGTGCGGGAGCTGCGCGAGCAGGCGGACGCCGTGGCGCGCGAGCTGCGCGGGCTCGACGCCGACGTCCAGAGGACGAACTGGGGGGTCGAGCTGCAGAGCTGACACGAGACGCGGTGAGTCGGTAGGCGCACCGGAGCGAGCACGCACCGTCGGGCCGGCGGTTCATCCGGCCCTCTGTCACGCGGTGGGCAGCGTCCCGGCTCCGGCCGTCACTCACAGCCCAGCACCGAGGACCGGTGACCGCGCAGACAGGACACCTCATCACCATGTGCTGGCCGGTGCGCCGAGGGCGGGTTCGGGGACCTCACCGCGTCTCGGGCGTGCGCGGACGCACGTAGGGTCGGGGCGGGATCTGCTCGAACGCGCACGTGGACGCACGCCGCGCTCGGGGCAGCGGCTCCTCGAACGGGCACGTGGACGCCTGCCGGGTCCGGGCCGGTGTCCGGCCGGTCGCGCCCGCCCTCCCCGCCGCTCAGTACTCGATGCGCCCGCGCCGGTCGTGGAACTCGCCCGTCGGCCCGTCGGAGCCGAGCAGGGCGAGCGCGACGGTCGCGTCCGTGCCCTCGGTGACGGTCTGGTGCCCGCCGTGTCCGTTGAAGTCGGTCGCGGTGTAGCCGGGGTCGCTCGCGTTGATCCGCATCGCCGGCAGGTTCTTCGCGTACTGCACGGTGAGCGCGACGACCGCCGCCTTCGATGCCGCGTAGGGGATCGCGGTGACGGGGAACTCGTCGTGGCCCTCGGTGCTCAGCCAGCGCGGCCAGCCGACTCCGGACGCCACGTTCACGACGGCCGGGGCCGCGGAGGCCTGCAGCAGCGGGAGCGCGGCCTGTGTGACGCGGACGATGCCGACGACGTTCGTCTCGAGGACGCCCGCCATCGCCTCCGGGGTGAGGTCGTCGACGCCGAACGAGGTGCCCAGCACTCCGGCGTTGTTGACGAGCACGTCGAGCCCGGGCAGGGAGGCGATCGCGGAGTCGACGCTCGCCTGATCGGTGACGTCGAGGCGGACGGGGTGGGCGCCGAGCGCGCGGGCGGCGTCGCCGTCGGCGGTGTCGCGCATGCCGGCGTAGACGGTGTGGCCCGCCTCGAGGAGTCGGCGGGCGGTCTCGAGGCCGAGGGAGCGGTTCGCTCCGGTGATGAGTGTCGTGGTCATGGGCCCATCCTGCGCGGGTGGTCGGGCCTCGACCAGGCCGCGCTCGACGGGGGGACCGGCAGTACCTGGCTCGGCGACGGCGGGCGGAGGAGGATGGGCGGCATGGAGGAGTTCGCCACGGTGCTGCGCTCGTGGCGCGACCGCATCCGTCCCGCCGACGTCGGCCTGCCCGCGGGCTCGAGCCGCCGCGCCACGGGCCTGCGCCGCGAGGAGCTGGCGGCGCTCTCGGGCGTGAGCGTCGACTACCTCGTGCGGCTCGAGCAGGGACGCGCACGGAACCCGTCGCCGTCGATGCTCCGCTCTCTCGCGGTGGCGCTCCGGCTCACGGACAGCGAGCGCGACCACCTCTACCGGGTCGCCGGCGCCGCCGTCCCCTCGCCGGGCGTCGTGCCGCAGCACGTGAGCCCGGGCGTGCAGCGGATCGTCGACCGCCTGGGCGACGTGCCGCTCGCGGTGTTCACGGCGGCCCACGACATCCTGCTGTGGAACCCGCTCTGGGCCGCCCTCAACGGCGACCCCTCGGTGTTCACCGGGCTGGAGCGGAACCTCGTCTGGCGGCACTTCACCTCGGGCCACGCGGGCACCGAGTTCGACGCGCAGCACGAGGAGGACTTCGCGAGCGACCTCGCGGCCGACCTGCGCGCGGCGACCGGACGCTACCCGCGCGATCCGGTGCTCGCCGCCCTCGTCGCCCGGCTGCGCGAGGAGTCGCCCGAGTTCGAGCGGCGCTGGGCGGAGGCGCGCATCGCCGAGCACCGCGCGAGCCGGAAGACGGTGACGCGGACGCCCGTCGGACCGGTCACGATCGACTGCGACGTGCTCACGGCTCCGGGCACCGACCTGCGGATCGTCGTCTACACGGTGGCGCCGGGCAGTGAGGACGAGGCGCGGCTCGACCTGCTGCGGGTGACGGGGCTGCAGGCGCTGAGCACGGCGCCGGCGTGAAGCGGACGGGCGCGGCTGGGGCGCGCACAGCGGAGCGGGGCGCTGGCTGGACCGGGCTGAGCTGAGTCGAGCGGGCTGAGCCGAGCCACCGGGCGGCGCAAGCCGGGCTCGTCCCACGGCGGGCGGGGCAGGCCGGGCTCGTCCCACGGCGGGCGGGACCGGCTCGGCGCGGCCGACGGCGCAACCTGCCGATGCGGGCGAGCGGCGGCGAGTGACGGCCGAGGTGGACGGCGAGACGCGTCCGCGGCGCCGACGTCCGCGTCCCCGGACCGCCCGCCACCCCTGCTCAGGACGAGCAGTACGCGGTGATGAACGCGTAGAGCTCGCCCTTCTGCTCGGGGGTCGCGGCGACGACGACGGTGCCCTGCCGGCCCGCGGTCTCGACGGTCATCGGCAGGCGGGTGCCGACCTTGTCCTCGGCGAGCGCGTGGGTGTCGCAGCGGGTGGGGACGGCGTCCAGGACCACGGAGTCGAGGGTCCCGGCGGGCACGGAGCGGTCGAGGGTCCAGGCGTCGGCGGCGTCGGGCGGCTGCAGCAGGATCGTGGCGTCGACGCTGCGGAGCACGAGGGGGGTGCCCCGGACGTCGGCGGTGATGGTGAGGCGGGCCGGCTCGTGCGCGGCGCCTCCGGACGTGTCGATCCGCAGGGCGAGGTCGGCGTCGACGGTGCGGGCGAAGCATCCGGACCGGGCGAGAGCGTCGACGAACGAGAAAGGGTCGTCGGCGGGGTACGCGTGCTCGCCGTGGCCGTCGATGGCGAGGACGACCTCGAGCGCGGCGGGCGCCTCCGCGGCCGGGCAGGCGGGCTCGGGCAGGTCGACGCGGAGGTCTCGCGAGGTCCCGTCGGGGACGCCCGTGCCGCCGGTCCAGGTGAGCGGGGCGGCGAGGCGCGAGTCCGTGAGGCGGGCCGCGGTGACCTCGATCGGGACGCCGCTGCCGTTGTGGACCTCGAAGGCCATGGTGCCGCCGGCGATGTCGGAGCGGTCCTGCTGGACGGAGACGGTGACCCCGGGAGCCGGGGCGGACGCGGCGGAGGAGCGGGCCGGGTCGGGGGCGGCCTGAGACGGGGTGGCGGTGGTCGCAGCCACGGTGGCCGCCGCGGTGCCGCTCGGGGCGCCCGTCGCGCCTCCCGGCGCGCAGGCCGCGAGGGCGGGCAGGAGGAGCAGCGCGGCGGCGAGGGCGCGGAGGCGTCGCATCGTGCCTCCCTCCGCTCGCCGTCAGTCTGGCGCCCCGGCCCCCTCTCCGCGAGCGGGCGCTCCGGCACCCCCGGCTCGATCGATGCGTCACGAACGGTCGCCACGGCGGCCGGATGACGACCGTTCGTGACGCATCGCCGGAGCGACGGGGGTGAGGACCCGGGGACGCGCACCCATCCGGGTGTGCGTCCGCTCCGAAGAGAGGCGGGGATTTCAGGAGGAGACAGATGGCACGCGGCAGATGGCACGTCGGCACGATCGTCGCGCGAGTGCGCGCATCCGCAGCGATCGGGGCCTCCGGGCTCGACGCGGTGGAGAGGGCGGAGCGCCGGGCCGAGGTCCTGCGCATCGCCGGAGGAGTCGACTCCGGTCGTCTCGGCGACGACCAGGCGATCGCGGCGTTCGGCCGGATCGTCGACGGCCTGCAGACCGACCTGCCCGGCTCGGCGCTCGGCGCCTAGCCCGCGAGGCCGGCGTCCCGGCACCCGCCCGGAGCGGACGCCCGCCGGGCCGACATCCCGAGCCTCCGCGCGGCGCTGAAATCCGGGGCGAGCGTGCCGACGGCCCACTGGGCGCGGAGACCCGCCAGCCCGGCACCCCGAGCGCCCGCCCGGCACCCCGAGCGCGTGCGCGCCGCGGAGCCCCGCTACCCCAGCGTCCCGAGCGCGATCCGCGGCAGCAGCCGCTGGATCGCGACGGCCGCCGCGCCGCGCGCCCACTCCACCAGCCCGCCGTCGTCGACGAGCAGCGCCAGGGGCGGAGCGTCCGGGTCGCGCGTGGCCGCGATCGCGGCGTCCACCACCGCGGCCTGCTCCGAGTAGAGGGCGACGCCCTCCCCGGCCAGGATCACCGTGCCGGACATCGAGAGGTTGCCGATCGCGGCGATCATCGTCCCGAGCGCGTTGCCGGAGTCGGCGAGGATGCGCTCGGCACCGGGGTCGCCCGCGCGAGCGGCGGCGAAGCCCTCGGCCAGGTTCAGCTCGCGGCCGGTGGCGACGAAGAGCTGGCGGAGGAGCGAGGGCAGGCTGAGCATCGCGGTCGAGCAGCCGCGGTGGCCGGCCTCGCAGACGGGCCCGGTGGGATCCAGCGGGTAGTGGCCGCCCAGGCCGAGCCCCGCCTCCGGGGGCGCGACCACCCGGTCGTGCACCACCAGTCCGTAGCCCACGCCCGCGCCGACGGTGAGCACCGCGAAGTGCGGGATGCCGCGGCCTCGCCCGAACCAGTGCTCGGCTCCCGTGAGCGCGACCACGTCGTTCTCGAGGGCGACCGGCAGCCCGAGGGCAGCGGAGAGCGGAGCGGCGAGGTCGACGTCGCGCCAGCCGAGGAACGGCGCGCGGCTCACCCGGCCGTCGGCGCCGATGCTCCCGCCGAGCGTCACGCCCAGGCCGGCGAAAGCGGAGGGGCCGCCGAGCTCGTCGACGACCGAGACGATCGCGGCGATCACGTCGGCGGGCTCCGTGCCGGGCAGCGGGCGGACCAGCTCCCGCTCGGTCCGCGCGCGCAGGTCGGTGCGGACGGCGAGGACCTCGGTGCCGGTGATCTTCACGCCCGCGAAGCTCAGCGCGTCGGCGCGGATGTCGAGCGGGCGGGCGGGGCGGCCGACTCCGGTGCTCTGCTCGGGGCCCTCGACGACCAGGCCGCCGTCGAGGAACGGGCGCGCGAGCCGGGTCAGGCTGGCGGGCGAGAGGCCGAGGCGGCGGCCGAGCTCGGCCCGCGAGACGGGACCGTGGATCAGGACCTCGCGCGCCAGGAGCTCGGAGGAGCTCCCGGAGGCGTCCTCGGCGACGATGGTGTCGGTCACGGGGCTCCTTCTTTCCGGCCTGGTAGAAAGCTACCGGCACTGCGCCGAACCAGGAACGGATCCGGCCACTCCTGCCGCTCTTGACACCCCTATTACTTCTGCTCTAGAAATAAGCCATGCACCGCAGCATCGCCCCCACGAACGACTCCTTGACCCTCTCCGGCCGGGAATCGCGCCTCTTCCACTTGCAGGACGGGGGCACCAGCGTCGTCGTCGACGCCCGCCTCGTCACCTTCCCCACTATCGTGCACTGGGGCGCCGCGCTCGGAGATCTTTCCGCCGCCGAACTATCCGCCCTGGCAGACGCCGCCCTCCCCCAGCGCGTCTCGGGCGGGCTCGACGCCTTCGCGCCGTTCGGCCTCGTCGCCGTCGAGGCCGACGGCTGGCAGCACGCCCCCACCTTCGAGGGCACCCACGAGCGCGCGGCCGCGTCGGAGCGGTTCGAGGTCGAGAGCATCGAGGCGCTCGGCTCCGCCCTCCGGACCGTCGCCACGGGCGCGGGCGTCCGGCTGACCGTGGACCTCGAGGTCGATGCGGCCGGCCTGCTCACCCAGCGCGCCCGGGTCGAGAACCTCGACGCCCGCCCGTTCCGCCTCGAGCGCTTCGAGCTCGGCTTCCCGCTCCCCGCGACCGCGCGCGAGATCCTCGACACCACCGGGCACCACCTCCGCGAGCGCCACCCGCAGCGCCGCCCACTGACCATCGGCGAGCACACCCGCCGCACCCGCCGCGGCCGTCCCGGCGCCGACGCGACCCTCCTCCTCGCCGCGGGCACGCCCGGCTTCGGCTGGGAGCGCGGGCTCGTGCACGGCGTCCACCTGGGCTGGAGCGGCGACACCTCGCTCCGCGCCGAGCGCACCGTCGAGGGCGTCTCGCTCCTCGCGGCCGGCGAGCTGCTGCGGCCCGCCGAGATCGAGCTCGCGCAGGGCGAGAGCTACGAGACCCCGGTCGCCTACGGCTCCTGGGGCGACGGGCTCAGCGCTCTGCAGGCCCGGTTCCACGCGTCGCTCCGCGCCCGCCCGCAGCACCCCGTCGCTCCGCGGCCCGTCACCCTCAACACCTGGGAGGCCGTCTACTTCGACCACGAGCTCGCTCGCCTCACCGCCCTCGCCGAGCGGGCCGCGCGGATCGGGGTCGAGCGCTTCGTGCTCGACGACGGCTGGTTCCTCGGCCGCCGCGACGACACCGCCGCGCTCGGCGACTGGACCGTCGATCCCGCGGTCTGGCCGGAGGGCCTCACCCCGCTGACGGACGTCGTCACCGGCCTGGGCATGCAGTTCGGCCTCTGGGTGGAGCCCGAGATGATCAGCCCCGACTCCGACCTGGCCCGCGCGCACCCGGAGTGGATCCTCGGCCCGGCCGGCCATCTCCCGGCCTCGGGGCGGCAGCAGCAGGTGCTCGATCTCTCGCAGCGCGGCGCGTTCGAGCACGTGCTCGACGCCCTCGACGCGCTGCTGATCGAGTACCCGATCGCGTACCTCAAGTGGGACCACAACCGCGACGTGATCGAGGCGGTCTCGCCCGCCACCGGTCGCTCCGCCGTCCACGAGAACGTGCTCGCGCTCTACCGCCTGCTCGACGAGCTGCGGTCCCGGCATCCCGGCGTCGAGATCGAGTCGTGCGCCTCCGGGGGCGCCCGCGTCGACCTCGGGATCCTCGCCCGCACCGACCGCATCTGGACGAGCGACTGCATCGACCCGCTCGAGCGGCAGACCATCCAGCCCTTCACCCAGCTGGTGGTGCCGCCCGAGCTGATGGGGCAGCACATCGGAGGGCCGCGGTCGCACTCGACGCAGCGCACCCACTCGCTCGCCTTCCGCGCCGGCACCGCGCTGCCCGGCCACCTCGGCATCGAGTGGGACGTCTCGGATCTCGCCCCCGCCGTCGAGGAGGAGCTGACCGCCTGGGTCGCCTTCCACCGCGAGCACCGGGCGCTGCTGCACACCGGGACGGTCGTGCGCGCCGACCTCGCCGACGACGCCGCCTCGCTCTCCGGAGTCGTCGCCGCCGACCGCTCCGCCGCCCTCTTCACCTTCACCCAGCTGCGCACCGGCGAGACCTACCCGCCCGGACGGATCACGCTCCCGGGCCTGGACCCGGAGCGCACCTACTCCGTAGCGCTCGCCCCGGTCACGTCGCCGCTCGGCGGCCCCGGGCAGTCGCCGCTCGGCTGGGCCGAGCACGGGACCGCGCTCCGCGGCCGTGTGCTGGGCACCGTCGGGCTCCAGGCCCCCGTCCTCGATCCGGAGCAGCTCGTCGTGCTCGTGCTCACCGCCCTCTGACCCGCCCTCCCGGCTCCGGAGCCGACCCCGCTCCCCCGCCGCCGCACCTGCTCTCGCACCGCCCTCCGCGGTCGAGCGCGCCCTGAGACCTGTCCCCACGCGCAAGGAGGCGCCGCATGTCCGCTCATCCGCATCCCCCCGGGTTCTCCCGGCGGCTGTTCCTCTCGGTGCCGCTCGCCGCGGCGTCCGCCGCGGCCCTCGCCTCCTGCGCCTCCCCCGGCGCCGGCGACGGAGTGACCACGCTCGACTTCTTCCAGTTCAAGGCGGAGGCGGTGGAGGACTTCGCGCGGATCATCCGCGAGTTCGAGGCGGCCAACCCGGACATCCGGGTCATCGCCAACAACGTGCCCGACCCCGACACGGCCATCCGCACCCTGCTCGTCAAGGACAAGGTGCCGGACGTGCTGACCCTGAACGGCAGCGGCTACTACGCCGACCTCGCGAAGGCCGGCGTGTTCCACGACTTCACCGGCGACGAGCTGGTCGAGCGGGTGAACCCGGCGGCCCTCGACATCCTCGCCGCCCTCGGCAGCTTCGAGGGGAAGGAGGTGAACGCGCTCGCCTTCGCGAACAACGCGGACGGGATCCTCTACAACCGCACGATCTTCGCCGAGAACGGGATCGAGGTGCCGACCACCTGGGACGAGCTGATCGCCGTCTGCGAGACGCTCACCGCCGCCGGGATCACTCCCTTCTACGGCGCCCTGCTCGACAACTGGACCGGCGCCCCCGCCTTCAACGCGCTCGGCGGGCAGCTGCAGCCGGACGGCTTCTTCGACGCGATGCGCGAGGAGGGAGCGGCGCTCGGCCCCGACTCCCCCGTCTCGTTCTCGAAGGACTACGCGACGACGATGGAGCGGCTCGGGCAGCTCTTCTCGTACACGCAGGAGGGCTCGTTCGGCCGCGGCTACGACGACGGCAACCAGGCCTTCGCCGCGGGCGAGGCGGCCATGTACCCGCAGGGCATCTGGGCGATCAACCCGGTGCGCACGAACAACCCTGACATCGACCTCGGCGTCTTCCCCTACCCGGTGCTCGACGACCCGGCGGACACGCAGGTCACCTCGGGCGTCGACGTGGCCGTCGCCATCGGCCGCGGCACTCCGAAGCTCGACGCGGCCCGCCGCTTCGTCGACTTCCTGCTGACCCCCGGAGTCGTCGAGCCGTACGTCGCGAGCCAGGCCGCCTTCTCGCCGCTGGTCGGCGCCGCACCCAACTCGGACCCCACGCTGGCCGAGCTGCAGCCCTACTTCGAGCAGGGACGGCTGATCGGCTTCGTCGACCACCAGATCCCCGCGAGCATCCCGCTCAACCCCACGCTCCAGGCGTTCCTCGCCAGCGGGGACGCCGACGCGGCGCTCCGGACCCTCGACAGTGAGTGGCGCAAAGTCGCGGCACGCACGACCAGGAAGTGACCCCATGACCACGACCACGACGGCCGCCGCGCAGGCGGTGGCGACCACTCCTCCGCCGCCCGCGCGCCGCAAGCGCACCATCGGCCGCACCTCGAAGACCTTCTACTGGATGACGGTCCCCGCCGTCCTGCTCTTCTTCGTGCTCCACACGGTCCCGGTCCTCACCGGAATCTTCTTCAGCTTCACGGACTACGCGGGCTATGGCTCCTGGGACCTGATCGGCGCCTCGAACTACCTCGCGCTCCTCCAGGACGACCGCGTCTGGAAGGCCTACGGGTTCACCTTCGGCTTCGCGATCGTGGCGACCGTGCTGGTGAACGTGATCTCGCTCGCCATCGCCGTCGCCCTCAACGCGCGGATCAAGTTCCAGACGGCGTTCCGCGGGATCTACTTCATCCCCTACGTGCTCTCGACCCTGGTCATCGGCTACGTGTTCCAGTACCTCTTCGCGAACTCGCTGCCGCAGATCCTCGGCGCGATCCCGGTGATCGGCGAGAACATCCTCGCGAACGCCGACTGGGCGTGGGTGGCGATCGTGGTGCTGGCGGTCTGGCAGGCCTCGGCCTTCTCGATCATCATCTACCTCGCCGGACTCCAGACGATCCCGGGCGAGCTCTACGAGGCGACCTCGCTCGACGGAGCGGGGAGGTGGCGGCAGTTCACCTCGATCACGTTCCCGCTGATCGCCTCCTTCTTCACGATCAACATGGTCATCTCGATGAAGAACTTCCTCCAGGTGTTCGACCACATCATCGCCCTCACCAACGGCGGTCCCGGCACCTCGACGGAGTCGATCACGCTGCTGATCTACCGCGGCGGCTTCCAGGGCGGCGAGTACGCCTATCAGACGGCCAACGCCGTCCTCTACTTCCTCATCATCATCGTGGTCTCGCTGATCCAGTTCCGAGTCCTCAGCCGCAGAGAGGCGTCGTTCTGATGACATCGACCATCACCCCCACGACCGCGATCGCCCTCGGCGAGCCCGAGGGGCGGCGCCGGCCCTCCCGCGACACCTACCGGATCAACTGGTGGGCGACCGCGCTCATCGCGGTCTGCTCGCTGACGATCCTCCTGCCGCTCTACTTCGCCGTCGTGACCGCGCTGAAGACGCCCGACCAGCTCGGCGGCACCGGGTTCGAGCTGCCGACCTCGATCTCGTGGGGCAACTTCGCCGAGGCGTGGACGGCGACCCGCTTCCCGCAGGCCTTCGTGAACACCGCGCTGATCACGGTCGGAGCCGTCGTGCTGACGCTGTTCTCGAACTCGATGGTCGCCTACGCGGTCGCCCGGAACATGCACAGGCCGTTCTTCAAGGGCGTCTACTTCTACCTGCTCGCCGCGGTCTTCGTGCCGTTCCCGATCATCATGCTGCCGGTGGTGAAGGAGACGGCCCTGCTGGGCCTGGACAACCAGGCCGGGCTGATCCTGCTCTACGCCGTGTTCGGGCTCTCGATCAACACGTTCATCTACACGGCCTTCATCCGCTCGATCCCCATCGAGCTCGAGGAGGCGGCGCGCACCGACGGCGCCTCGACCTGGCGGACCTACTGGCAGGTGATCTTCCCGCTGCTCGGCCCGATGAACGCGACCGTCGGGATCCTGACCTGCGTGTGGGCGTGGAACGACTTCATCCTGCCGCTCGTGGTGCTCTCGGACCCGTCCGCCCGCACCCTGCCGCTGGCCGAGTACGTCTTCCAGGGGCAGTTCAACACGAACTACACCGTCGCCTTCGCGTCCTACCTGATGGCGATGGCGCCGCTGCTGATCGTGTACCTCTTCGCGCAGCGCTGGGTGGTCAGCGGAGTGATGCGCGGGTCGATCAAGTAGCGGTCGCGGCGAGCGCCGCCTCGAGCAGGTCCGTGAGCACGGTGCCTCGCGAGCCCGCGTCCTCCGGGTGCCACTGCACGCACCAGAGCGGCGCGGACTCGTGCTCGAGGGCCTCGACGGTGCCGTCGTCGGCGCGGCCGACCACGACGAGGCCCTCGCCGGGACGGTCGACGGCCTGGTGGTGGGAGCTGCGGACGTCGAGCTCCGCGGCGCCGAGGATGCCGGCGAGGGCGCTGCCCGGCTCGAGCGCCACGCGGTGGTCGACCATCCCCGACAGGTGCTCGCCGGGGACCGACCGGCCCACGTGGCCGGCGCCGGGCAGGTGCTGCACGAGGTCGCCGCCGAGGGCGACGTTGACCAGCTGCATCCCGCGGCAGATCCCGACCAGCGGGGTCCGCGTCTCGACGGCCCGGCGGACGAGCGCGATCTGCGCGCGGTCGGCGGCGGGGAAGGACTGGCCGCGGTGCGGGTCGTCGGGTCGGCCGCCGTAGAGGGACGGGTCGACGTCCTCCCCTCCGGTGACCACGACGGCGTCGGCGGCGGCGAGCCGGCGCTCGAGCTCGGCGGCGCCGGCCTGCTCGGCAGGGACGCGGTCGACCACGAAGCCCGCGGCGGTGGCGGCCGAGACGACGCTCGCGGTCAGCAGCTGGAGCTCGATCTCGAACTCGGGGTCCTCGCGGCCGCCGTCGGCGACGTCGACGACGAGCAGGACGGGGCGGTCGGAGGCCATGCGGACATCGTGCCACCCGGCCGGCTCCGGCAGAACGTCGGCGGAGAGGAGGGCCTCTGCGTCGGCGGGCGAGGGACCGCGCTCTCGGCGTGCGTTCTGCAGGAGCCCGCAGACCTCTCCCGGGGACTGGTCAGGATCCGGCACCGCGATTTAGGATGTTCACGTTCACATACCGTGCGAAGACGCACACCTCCGCGGCCCTGCGGATCGTGCCTCGACGCCGCATCCGATCACGAGGGCCTATCTGCATGAGACGATCACGATCGGCGGTGAGGACCGCTCTGGCGGTCGCGACCGTCGCCGCCACGGCGCTGCTCGGCGCCACGGTCCCCAGCTCCGCCTTCGGAGCCACCGAGACCCCGCTCCTCCACTACACGTTCGACACCGCCCCCACCGGCACCACGGTCGCCGACACCAGCGGCAACGGCTACAGCGCGACGCTGCGCGGCTCCGGAGCCCAGTTCCGCAACGGGCTCATCAGCCTCCCCGGCGGATCCGCCGCGGCCGCCCCCTACCTCGAGATCCCCACCGCCGGCCTCGTCGGCAAGAAGGACCTGACCTTCTCCACCTGGCTCGCCCACAAGGGCGGCACGGGCAACGTCGCCGCCGCGTTCGTCGGAGCGCCCGTCGCCTCCGGCGCCTCGTTCTCCTCCGGCTACTGGCTGCTCAACCCGAGCAACCTCTCCGGCTACACCAAGTCGGTCGTCACCAACTCGGTCAACGCGGGCGCTCCCTACAACACCGAGGTCGGCGCCGGAGCGACGGGCACCCCGACCGTCGGCGCGCGCACCCCCTCGGGCCTCTCGCTCTACACGACCGTCATCGACGGCTCGACCGGCAAGCTCACCGTGTACGTCAACGGCGCGCAGATCTCGCAGAGCACGATCGCCCGCGACGTCTCCTCGTTCGGCCCGTCGCTCGTCGCGTACATCGCGCGCTCGACCTACAACGACCCGGGCTGGAACGGCGAGATGGACGACTTCGCCGTCTACGACAGCGCCCTCAGCAGCAGCTCCGTGCAGGCGCTCTACTCCTCGCAGGCCCTCGACCGCGCCGTCGCGTCGGTCACGGTGCCCACGGAGGCGACCGCCGGCTTCACGGTGCCCACCACCGCCAGCGGCGTCGGCATCACCTGGACGTCGAACAGCGCGGCCGTGGCCATCACCGGCGGCACCGCGACCGTCACGCGCCCCGCCGCGGGACAGCCGGACGCCACCGCCACCCTCACCGCCACCTACAGGGTCGGCACCGAGACCCGCTCGGTCGACTACACGGTGCGCGTCGCCGCGCAGCTGGACGACGCGACGAATGTCCAGCGCGACCTCGCCGCGATCGCCATCCCGAACGTCGGCGACATCCGGACGAACGTCTCGGTGCCCACCACCGGCACGCTCGGCTCGAGCATCGCCTGGAGCGTCGTCAGCCCGAGCGGGGCGACCGTCCGCGACGGCAGCGCCGCCGGCACCCGCACCATCGACGTCGACCGCCCCGCGACCGGGAGCCCCGCGATCGACGTGGTCGTCCGCGCGACCGCGACCAGCGGATCCACCACCCGGACCCGCGACTTCACCCTCCGGGTGCAGCCGCTCCCCGCCGGCACCGACGACACCGAGGCGTACGTCTGGGCGTTCTTCACCGGAGAGGGCGACGGCGCCGAGCGCATCAGCCTCGCCGCCTCGAAGGGCAACGACGCGCTGAGCTGGAACACGCTGAACGGCGGCAAGCCGGTCTTCACCTCGAACCTGGGGACGATGGGCCTGCGCGACCCGTTCATCATCCGCTCGCACGAGGGCGACAAGTTCTTCATGCTCGCCACCGACCTGAAGATCGACGGGCTCCCCGGCGGCTTCGACACCGCGCAGAAGTCGGGCTCGAAGTACATCGAGGTCTGGGAGTCGACCGACCTGGTGAACTGGTCCGCCCAGCGCCACGTCAAGGTCTCCACCGACTTCGCCGGCAACACCTGGGCCCCCGAGGCGTACTGGGATGACGAGCTCCAGACCTACGTCGTCTTCTGGGCCTCGAACATGTACCCGACCACGAACACGGCCGATCGCGCCTCCGTCACCTACAACCAGATGATGTACGCGACGACCGAGGACTTCACCTCCTTCTCGGAGGCGAAGCCGTGGATCGACGTCAAGCGCGGCGCCGGCAAGGGCACCATCGACTCGACGGTCGCGAAGGACGGCGACACCTACTACCGCTTCACCAAGGACGAGGCGTCGATGACCCTCCGCGAGGAGAAGAGCACCGACCTGCTGGCCACCGTCTCGGGCTCGCTGCCCGGCACCGGCGGACCGGCGGACGAGTGGTCGCTGGTCAAGGAGAAGGTGGCCTCGGGCCTGCCCAACGGCGAGCCCGGCAAGACCTTCACCAGCGGTGAGGGCCCCAACGTCTTCCCCGCCAACGAGGGCGACGTGAACGGCCTCGACTGGTTCCTCTTCATCGACCAGCCGAACTACCACGACGGGCCGAACCACTACATCCCGTTCGGCACCGACGACCTCGCGAACGGCGACTCCTGGCAGCCGCTCGGAGCGAAGCTCCGCACGGGCCTGCCGCAGAACGCCGACGGCGGCAAGCCGCGCCACGGCACGGTCATCCCGGTGACGCGCTCCGAGTACCAGAAGGTGCTCGAGGGCTACGCCCCCGGCCTGGCCGTCGCCTCGGTCGCTCCGCTGACCGCGACGACCACGGTCGGCACCGCGCCGGTCCTGCCCCGCGCCACGATCACGACCGCCGCCGGCACCACCAGCACGGTCGACGTGGCCTGGGACGCCGTCGCGCCCGCCGCCTACGCCACGGCCGGGACCTTCACGGTCTCGGGCGTCGCGCAGGACGCGTCGCGCATGCCTGTGCAGGTCACGGTCACCGTGCAGTCCTCGCTGAAGGTGAGCGCGACCGCCACGTCGCGCTGCGTCGCCGGCAAGGTCGTGCTGACGGTCGTCGGCAAGAACGGAGACACGGTGCCGATGGACGTCTCGATCAGCACCCCGGAGGGCGTGAAGACGATCGCCGGCGTGAAGCCGGGCGCCTCCGGCTCCGCCGCGTTCACGGTGCGCTCGACGCAGCTCGCCGCGGGCGAGGCGACGGTCACCGGCACGGCCACGGTCGGCGGCAAGACCGTCACGGCCACGGCCACCGCGCCCTACAGCGCGCGCAGCTGCGGCTGACGCACGGCACTCCTCGGGAGCCCGTCGCACCTCACCGGTGCGGCGGGCTCCCGTCGTCGTGCGGGGGGAGCCGGGAAACCGCCCTGACGCCGAGACGCCGCCGCCTCGGCCGCGCTTCGACGGACGGCGCGGCGCCTCGTCACGCGGGCGGGCCCGGGGCGGCCCGCCCGGCGTCATCCGGCGACGGCTGCCTGCCCGGCTTCGAGCAGGTCGCGGACGCTGCGCGGCTCGCGTCCGAGGAGGCGCCCGAGCTCGGGGCCGGTGCCCGCGAAGAAGCCGCGCTCGGCCGCCCGGTGCATCCCGAGGGTGAAGCGCACGAGGAACTCGGACTGACCCGCCGCGACGCGCGCGGCGACCCACTCGTCGTCGCCGAGGACGCGCAGCTCGACGGGCCGCCCGCCGACCTCGGCCGCGATCCCGGCGATCTCCTCGAACGTCGGAGCCTCCGTCGCGGTCAGCATGATCGGCCCGTCCTGCGGGCTCCCCGAGAGGAGAAGCCGGGCGGCCGCCTCCGACTCGTCCTCGCGGGCCGTCCACGAGACGCGACCGTCCGAGGGGACCTCGATCACGCCGGTCTCCCGCCACGGTCCGAGGAACAGACCCAGGCTGTGCGCGTAGAAGCCGTTGCGGAGCGACGTCCAGGCGAGTCCGGACTCGGCGAGCAGGCGCTCGGTCGCCGCGTGGTCCCGGCCCGGGCCGAAGGGGGTGTCGGCGGCGGCGCCCTGGTGGCTCGTGTAGAGGACCCGTCCGACTCCTGCCGCGACGGCCGCCTCGACGGCGGTGCGGTGCAGGGCGACGGCGTCGGCCCGCGGATCGCTCGAGGAGACGAGGAGCAGTTGATCCGCTCCGTCGAAGGCGCCCGGGAGGGAGGCGGGGTCGGCGTAGTCGCCGACGCGCACCTCCACTCCGCGCTCCGCGAAGCGGGCGGCCTTCGAGGCGTCGCGGGCGACGACGGCGATCCCGGAGGCGGGGACGGAGTCGAGGAGGTGGTCGACGGTGGCGCCGTTCAGAGCGCCGGTGGCACCGGTCACGATGATCATGGGGAGAGCCTTCCGATGAGGGGTATCAGCGATACCACGAGGAAGATAACCACGGAATTCCCTTGATAGCAACCGTGCGCTACCGTCGATACGTGACCAGCCCCACTCCTCCGACCGACACGCGCCTGCGCATCGTCGAGGCGGCCGCCGGCCTCCTCCGCGACGAGGGCCCCGCCGCCGTCACCACGCGAGCGGTCGCCCAGGCGGCCGGGCTGCAGGCCCCGGCGATCTACCGCCTCTTCGGCGACAAGGACGGCCTGCTCGAGGCGGTCGCGGAGCACGTGCTGGCCACCTGGGTCGACTCCAAGGCGCGGACGGTCGAAGCGGCCGTCGCCGGCGGTGTCGACCCGGTCGAGGACCTGCGCTCGGGCTGGGCCGCGCAGGTGGAGTTCGGCCTGGCCAACCCCGCGCTCTTCCGCCTCCTCAGCGATCCGGGCCGCGCCTCCGGATCGCCGGCCGCCCTCTCCGGGCGGCGGGTCCTCGCCGCCCGCGTGCAGCGCGTGGCCGCCGAGGGCCGCCTCCGCGTGCCGGAGGAGCGCGCCGTCGGCCTCATCCAGGCGGCGGGCACCGGCGTGGTCACCACCCTGCTCTCCACCCCCGCCGCCGACCGCGACCCCGGTCTCGCCGACGCCGCGCTCGACAGCGTGCTCGCGGGGATCCTCACCGACCCGCCCTCCCCCGGCGACGGCGGGCGGCTCACCGCCCTCGTCGGCGTCCGGGCCCTCGCACCGGAGCTCGCCGGCCTCACGCCCGCGGAGCGCCTGCTGCTCGCGGACTGGCTCGACCGTGCCCTCGCGGCGGCCGCGCAGGAGTGACGAGCACGCAGGAGTGACGGGCGCGCAGGAGTGACGGGCGCGCTTCCACCACAGGAGAGACGAGCGCCGTCCCGCCGCGGGAACGACGGCGCCTCCGTCCCGCAGAGACGCGGGCCTCGCGGCTAGGCGCGCCTGCCGTCGGGCGGGAGGATCGACGCCTGGATGAGCGGCACGGGGCAAGGAGGGCATGTTGAAGCTGTGGAGCGCATCGAACGCGTTCCTCTACCTCGGCAGCGTCAAGGAGAACGACTTCCTGCAGAACGTCTCCGAGCTCGTCGGGGACTACGACCGCGAAACGACCTCCGCCAGCTATAACAAGGGCGTCCGCTCAACCTCGACCGCCTTGAAGCGCGAACGGATCCTGACCGTGGACGAGCTCGGAGCGATGCCCCGCGGCCGCGCCGTAATGCTCTCCACCGGATCGAGGGCCGCGCTGCTGCGCACCGTGCCCTGGTACGAGGGCACGAAGGAGAAGGTCGCAGCGATCAAAGCCAGACGTGTTCTCGGGCGCGGACCGGCTCGTCGCTGACGAATGTGCTTGTGCTACGCGCTGCGGCGGGAGATGAGCGAGTGCTCGACGACGATCTCGCTCGGGTGCGCCGGAGGGCCGTTCCGGATGCGCTGAGCGAGGAGGTCGACGGCCGTCTTGGCGATCTGGCGGCTGCCGGGATCGATCGTGGTGAGGGCGGGTATCGCGTAGGCGGCGGCGGTGACGTTGTCGAAGCCGACGACCGCGATGTCCTCCGGTACGCGGATGCCGCGAACGTGCAGCGCGTGCAGTGCCCCGAAGGCCAGGGTGTCGTTGAAGCAGAAGACGGCGTCCAGAGGGACGCGGGAGTCGAGCAGCTGCGTCATCGCGACGGCGCCGTCGGCGTGGTGCCACTCGGTGGCGACCGCGACGAGGGCGGGGTCGAACGGGATCGCGTTCGCCTCGAGGGCACCGCGGTATCCGTCCAAGCGGAGTGCTGCGGCGCTGACGGATCCGCCGGCGGGGTTGCTGCCGATCGCGGCGATGCGCCGGTGTTGGCGGTCGATCAGGTACTGCGTGGCGGTGGCCGCGGCGGCTGTGTTCGCCATGGTCACGTGATCGACCGGGCCGTCGAAGATCCTGTCGCCCAGGAGAACGAGTGGGCGGTCCCCGACGAGTACTTTCTCGTCTCCGGGGCCGAGTGCGTGAGGCTGGAAGATCAGTCCGTCCGACAGCTGGCGGCTGGAGCCGGAGAGGACGGCGATCTCGGCGTCTCGGCGCGCTCCGGTCTGCTGGATGATCACGGTCCAGCCGTGCCGCTCGGCCTCCGACATGATGACCGTCGCGAGCTGGCCGAAGTACTCGATCGCGAGATCCGGGATCGCGAGGGTGATGAGCCCGGTCTGGCCGGTGCGCAGTCCGCGCGCGGAGACGTTGAGTTGGTATCCGAGATCGCGGACTGCCTTGAGGACGAGATCGCGGGTCTCGGGTCTGACGTTGGCGTTGCCGCTGAGCACGTTGGAGACCGTGCGAGCGGTGACGCCTGCAGCAGCGCCGACATCGGCCATGGTCACCGGGCGGGTTCGCGATCGCGGCATCGGCATCATCCCTCCCATGAGCGTTCCCCGATCATCCCAGGTCGACGGTCGGCGAGAGGCGCACGGTCACCCAGGCGATGGCGGGGATCCGGAACGAGAGGACGCCGTCGGACAGCGCAACGGCGAGGAGTCGCGGAGTGACGGTGTCGGGGAGCTCCGCCGAGTTCGTCGCGAACGGGTCCTCGTGTCGGAGGATCAGCGCCTCCGTCACGGTGAGGGCGGGGAACGCGGTGAGGTCGACCGTGGTCTCCGTGACGCCGTCGGTCGCGCGGTTGACGATCATCAGGTCGAGGGAGCCGTCGGCGTGTGCCGCTGCGGCGAAGGCGAGGACGGGAGCGGAGTCCTCGCCCCCTCCCGTGCTGTCCGCCTCGACGACGGTCCGGAGCGCGGTCGCGCCGGCGGAACGCCGTGCCTGGGCGAACGGCCAGAAGGTGCTCTGCCGCCAGGCGGGGCCGTCCGGTTCGGTCATGATCGGACCGATGACGTTCACCAGCTGAGCCATGCTCGCTGCACGGACGATGTCGGCTCTGTTGATCATGCTGATGAGCATGTCGCCCACGACGACGGCGTCCGCTGCCGTGTAGCGGTCCTCGAGGAGTCGGGGCGCCTCCTCCCATTCGAGCCCTCCGGCGACGCGCTCGTCGTGGGCGACGAAGTCCCACACGTTCCACTCGTCGAAGGAGATGGCGATCGGACGCTCTGATCGCGTCTGTGCGCGCACCTGTCCGATCGTGTCGGCGATGGCGGTGATGAAGCGGTCCATCGCGACGCCGGAGGCGAGGAACGCGGCCAGGTCGCCGTCGTAGCGGAAGTACTGGTGGCAGGACACGAAGTCGACGTGCTCGATCGTGTGCAGCAGTACCTCCTGCTCCCAGGCTCCGAAGGTGGCCATCCGGTCGTTCGAGCTGCCGCAGACGATCAGTTCGAGGCAGGGGTCGAGTGCGCGCATGGCGGCGGCGGTGCGGGCGGCGAGACGCCCGTACTCGTCGGCGCTCAGGTGGCCGATCTGCCACGGCCCGTCCATCTCGTTGCCGATGCACCAGAGACGGATGCCGTGCGCCTCGTCGGCGCCGTTCGCGCGCCGCTCGTCCGAGAGAGTGGTGCCGCCGGGGTGGTTCGCGTACTCCAGCAGGTGCAGGGCCGAGCGGATTCCGTCGGTCCCGAGGTTCAGCGCCATCATCGGCTCGACGCGTGCCGCCCGGCACCAGCGGACGAACTCGTCGACCCCGAAGCGGTTCGGCTCGACGGTGTGCCAGGCAGGATCGAGCCGGACGGGACGGTCCTCGACCGGACCGATGCCGTCGCGCCAGTCGTACGCCGAGACGAAGTTACCGCCCGGGTAGCGGACGGTCGTGACCCCGAGCTCCTCGACGAGCGCGAGGACGTCGGTGCGGAATCCGTCGGCGTCGGCACTCTCGTGCGAAGGATCGAGCAGGCCGCCGTACACGCCTCGGCCCAGGTGCTCCACGAACGATCCGAAGAGCCGCGGATCGATCGTCCCGACCGTGAAGGCGGGGTGCACGATGCCGTGCGCTCGGTGGACGGGGTGCGAGGTCATGGCCATTCCGTTTCATCGATGAACTGGTGCGCACAGTATGCACGCCTCGACCAGCACACCGCGATCCGAAAGGGATGGTGTCGAATGTTGACGGGGTCGGCCCGGCGGCTCTACTATCGCCGACAGCGGTCCTCGATTTCATCGATGAAATGCCTGCACCAGGTGGCCGAGTCAATGAAGACAGTGAAAGCGAGGCACGTCGTGAGGCGTCACAGCACCCGGATCAGCATCGTCGCAGCGGTCACAGCCGCGACTGCGGCCCTTCTTCTCAGCGGCTGCACGCCGTCGTCCGCGGGAGGCGCCTCGGCCGGGAACGGCGGCGACACCTTGACCGTCTGGCACTACTACTCCGTCGACGGCCAGACCGCCGGACTCGAGGAGCTCGCGTCGGACTTCGAATCGACGCACGAGGGGGTCGCGGTCGAGAACGTCTACGTTCCGTTCGACCAGCTGACGAACAAGCTCGTGCAGGCCGCGGGAACGGGCACCGGCCCCGATGTGGTCGTCTACAACGCCGCCGACACCTTCACCCTCACCGAGGCGAAGGCCATCGAGCCGATGAACGAGTGGTGGGACCAGTACGCCGACGCCGGGCAGTTCCCCGACGCCGTCGTGCAGAAGGTCGGCGACGACGTCATGGGCGTGCAGGGCTTCGTGAACCTGATCGGCCTCTGGTACAACCAGGACATCCTCACCGAGCTGGGTGTCGAGGCTCCCACCACGTTCGAGGAGCTCGAGGCGGATCTCGCCTCGGCCACGGCCGCCGGCAAGGACGGCATCACGCTGACCGGCAAGGCGAACTCCGAGGGCGAGTGGCAGGCGTTCCCGTGGCTCTCGCGTGCCGGGTGGGACTACGCCGCACCCGAGCAGCAGCCTCTGCAGGACGCGTTCGCGATGGTGCAGGACTGGACCGCGAAGGGCTACCTGACCAAGGAGGCGGCGACGTGGGACCAGACGGTCCCTTTCCAGCAGTTCGCCGCGGGGAACACGGCCTTCGCCGTCAACGGCAACTGGCAGATCACCTCGGCCGAGAAGGACGCCGCGTTCGAGTACGGGGTCGTGCCGATCCCCGTCGGTGAGGGCGGCTCGGTCTACCTCGGCGGTGAGGTGCAGAACGTGGGCGCCTTCTCCGAGAACAAGGCGCTCGCGCAGGAGTACCTCGAGCAGGAGTTCTTCTCGAAGCAGGGGCAGCTGACGCTGCTCGACGCCTTCGGCTCGATCCCCGCCCGTGCCGATGCAGCTGCCGACGACAAGGTCGGCAGCGACCCGATCCTTTCCCAGTTCGCGGCGATCCTCCAGGACGACGGCCACACCTCGCCTGACCCGGCGATCCCGTCCGAGAACGTCGCGAAGGTGCTGCAGACCGTCGGTGAGTCCTGGAGCGCGGCGGTCGCCGGCAGCGGGACCCCCGAGCAGCTCTCGAGCGACCTGATGACGACCCTGACGCCGCTGCTCCAGCAGTAGCAGACCCCGACGAGAGAATGGAGCGACCGTGAGCAGCACCTCGACCACGACCCGGAGACGATCCGGCGTCGGCGGCGGCCGACTGGGCTTCGCCGCACCGGGAGGAGTGCTGCTCGCGGCGCTGTCGCTCTACCCCATCTACCTGCTGATGAGGATGAGCGTCAGCGAGGTCAGCTCCGGAACCCTCAACGGGGACTGGCCGTTCGTCGGAGTGCAGAACTTCCTCGCGCTGCTCCAGGGCTCCGACCTCGGCGGCGCCACGCTGCGCACCGGGGCCTTCGTGGTCCTGGTCACGGTCGTCGGGGTCGTCGGAGGACTCGGAGCGGCGATCGCCCTCCGTTCCTCCCGGCTGGGCAGTGCCTTCCTCCTGGGGATGATGGTGTTCATCTGGGCCATGCCGCCCGTGGTGAACGGCAGCATCTGGAAGTTCCTCCTCGCCGATCAGGGTCTGGTCAACACGCTCGTGCGGGCGACCGGCCTCTCGGCGGAGGGCGTCCCCTTCCTCTACGACGCGAGGTTCGCGCTGCTCTCGGTCGCGATCGTGAACGCCTGGGCCGTCATCCCCTTCAATGCGCTGGTCTTCCGGTCGGCTCTGCTGGGCATCGACCCCGAGATCCTCGAGGCGGCCTCGGTCGACGGCGCGAGCCGCTGGCAGGAGATCCGGAGCATCCTCATCCCCGCGGCGCGGCCGACCGCCGTCATCCTGGCGATCCTGACCGTCGTCTACGCCTTCCGCAGCTTCGACTTCATCTACGTGATGACCGCCGGCGGCCCCGGAGACGCGACGTCCACGCTGCCCTACCTCAGCTACTCCCAGGCCTTCGTCCAGCACGACTACGGACTGGGTTCCGCGACGGGCATCATCGCCCTCGCCATCGTGGCGGTCCTCGCCGTCGTCTACGTCCGATCGACCAGGAGCGAGTCCTGATGAGCACCCTCACCGCCCCCCTGACCCGCCTGCGAGGCGGCGCTGCGACCCGCGTCGCGCGACCGTCCCGCACCCGGGAGCCGGTCGCCTTCACCGTACGCGTGGTGCTCTACGTCCTGTACGGGCTGCCCCTTGTCTGGATCGTGCTCACCTCCCTCAAGCGCCAGGGCGACGTGGTCGGCGGAGCGATCCTCTCGGCGCCCTCCTTCGACGCCTATGCGGAGGCGCTCGCGAACCCCGCCCTCGCGACGGCGCTCGCCCAGTCGGCGCAGATCGCCCTCGGGACCACTGCACTGGTGCTCGCGCTCGGCGTCCCGTTCGCCTACGCGCTGCGCCGCGTCGACGGCGTCGTCGCCGGTCTCGTCCTCGGGCTGCTGATCTTCCTGCAGATGGTGCCGCAGACGGCGAGCATCATCCCTCTGTTCGCGATCTTCAGCAGGCTCGGTCTTCTGGACACCACCGCCGGTCTCGTCCTCGCCGATACGGCGATGTTGCTGCCGTGGGCCGTGCTGCTGCTGCGACCGTTCTTCGCCGCGGTGCCCGACGCCATCGAAGAGGCCGCCTCCATCGACGGGGCCGGTCGGCTGCGCACCTTCTTCGCCGTCGTCGTCCCGATCGTTCGAAACGGCATGGCGACGGTCGGCTCGCTGATCTTCCTCGTCGCCTGGGGCGAGTTCCTCTTCGCGATCAACCTCTTCCTCTCTCCGGTCAACTACCCGATCAGCGCTCTCATCGCGCAGCAGACGTCGGGGTACGGGATCGACTGGCCCGGGCTGATGGCTCTCGCGGTCATCTCCTCGCTGCCGCTGCTGGCCGTCTACGTGCTGTCGTTCCGGCTGCTGCGTGAGGGCCTCGCCGTCGGCAGCGTCAAGTAGCAGTCGTCCTTCCTCTCGTCCCGCGCCACTCTTGAAAGATCCCGTCATGACCTTCTCCCCAGCCCTGCCCGTTGACCCGGCCGCCGGGACCCTGACACCCCTCGCCATCGACCGGGTCCAGCTGGACCCGGAGGGGTTCTGGGGACGTCGGGTCGCCGTCAACGCGACCGCCACCTTCGAGCACAACCTCGGCTGGCTGGAGCGCGCCGGATGGCTGCGCAATTTCGAGCTCGCCGTCGGGGGCGGACTCGCCGAAGGCCGTCGCGGACGCGAGTTCGCCGACTCCGAGGTCTACAAGACCCTCGAAGGGCTCTGCTGGCACACCGCCGGACGTGAGGACCCGGAGACCGAATCGATCATCCGCGCTCTCACCGCCCGCATCGTCAGTGCGCAGGAGAGCGACGGCTATCTCGGCACCCGCTTCGGCCGGCACGGTCAGGCTGAGCGTTACAGCGACCTCGAGTGGGGCCATGAGCTGTACAACGCCGGACACCTCCTCCAGGCCGCGGTCGCGCGACTGCGCACCCACGGTGAGGACGGGTTCACGCAGGCCGCGCGCCGTCTCGCCGACCACATCTGCTCGGAGTTCGGGGCGGACGGCCGCCAGACGGTCTGCGGACATCCGGAGATCGAGGTCGCGCTCACGGAGTTCGCCCGCGCCACGGGGGAGGAGCGCTACCTCGAGCAAGCCCGCGTGTTCTTGGACCGCCGCGGTCACCAGAGCCTGGAAGACGTCGAGTTCGGTCGCGCCTACTTCCAGGACGACGTCCCGATCCGCGAGGCCAAGGTCCTCCGCGGACACGCGGTGCGCGCCCTCTACCTCACGTCCGCGGTGGTCGACGTCGCCGTGGACACTGATGACGCCGAGCTGCTCGCGATCGTCGAGCGGCAGTGGGAGGCCACAGTCGCACGCCGGACCTACATCACCGGTGGAATGGGCTCGCATCACCAGGACGAGGCGTTCGGCGCCGACTTCGAGCTACCCAACGACCGCGCGTACTGCGAGACCTGCGCCGGCGTGGGCTCGATCATGCTCTCGTGGAGGTTGCTGCTCGCCACCGGCCGCCCGCGCTACGCGGACCTGATCGAACGCACTCTGCACAACATCATCGCCACCGCCGTGTCCGAGGACGGCCGCTCCTTCTTCTACGCGAACACCCTCCACCGGCGCGAGCCGGGCGTCGCGTCCTCCCCGGAGGAGCAGTCCAAGCGCGCGGACTCCAGTCAGCGGGCGGCGTGGTTCGACGTCGCCTGCTGCCCCAACAACCTCGCCCGCACCTTCGCCTCGCTGTCCGGCTACCTCGCCACCACCGATGCGAAGGGTGTGCAGCTGCACCAGTACGCGTCCGCCACGATCTCCGCCGCTCTCCTCCAGGGAGACGTCTCGATGGAGGTCTCCAGCGACCTGCCGGAGCGGGGGCGAGTCGCCGTGACCATCACGCGCACACCCGTCGAGCCGTGGACTCTGACGCTGCGGATCCCGACCTGGGCGACGAACGCGGACGTCGTCGTCGTCTCCGCCGACGGGGATGCTGCCGAGACGCCGACCGGACCGTTCCACGGCACGCTCCACCTCGAACGGCGTTTCCGCGTCGGCGACCGGATCGAACTCGACCTCCCCTTCGAACCCGTCCTCGTGCAGCCCGACGAGAGGATCGATGCCACCCGCGGCACCGTCGCCGTCCAGCACGGACCGGACATCCTCTGCCTCGAGTCCGTCGACCTCCCCGCCGGCGCCCACGTCGACGACATCGCCCTGGACGCCGGAGCGGTCCCGATCGCACGAGAGGGGCGTGTGACGCTCGCCGGCAGCGTCGCCGAACGCGACGAGCACGAATGGCCCTTCTCCAGAATCCCTCGAACCCCGCACCGACGGCCGTTGACCGTGGCGCTCACCCCGTACCGGTCGTGGGGATCCCGAGGTCCCGTGTCGATGCGCATCTGGCTTCCCGTGAACCACTCCTGATTCCCGGGCGAGCTCCCACCGCCGGGCGGATCCTCGCTCCTCTGCGGCGGCCGCCGGTCACCGCATCCGCACTTCGACGAAGAAGGCAGGACATGTCCCTCCTCTCACGCAGAGCCTCTCGGCTGCTCGCGGCACTCACGATCGGCGTCATCGCCGCAGCAGGATCGGTGGTGGTCGGCCAGACCGCCGACGCCGCCACCAGTTACCCCTACACGCTCGCCTCCGACAAGATCCGCGCGAGCTTCGCCGCGGACGGGTCGATGCAGTCGCTCAAGATCGTCGGCGACCTACACGACACCGAATACCTGATGAACCCGGACAGCGCTCCGGAGCAGGCCCGCGAGACGAACAGCAAGTACCGCCAGTGGTTCGGGAACCTGATGTTCTCCTACGCGAACGGCACGGGAGCAGTGTCGACCACCGGTGTCGGCGCGAACCCCTGGAAGACCGCGTGGACCTCCCAGTCGGCCGACGGCCGCACCGTCTCGGCGACGTCGAGCAGTGTGACGGTCACCCACCAGAACTCCACCAACGCGGAAGGCGTGAAGGGCTTCACCGTCACCGAGACGTACTCTCTCGCCTCCGACGGCTCCCTGGTCTGGAAGCAGGACGTCAAGAACACCGCGGCCACGCAGCTCGTCATCGGCGACTGGGGTGTCCCCGTTCCCGGCAACGAGCTATGGAGGCAGGGCGACTCGATCTACGAGACCCGGGTCCTCACACACTCCTACGTGGGCAAGAACGGCTCCTACGTCACTCTCGAGCGTCCCAGCGGCCAGGGCCCGTTCATCGCCATGACCGCCGACACCGCATCCGGCTCCGGCTTCGAGTACCAGGACCGCTGGCGCACCGAGGAAGTCGGCAACACCTCCTGGGCCTGGAACTCGGCGAACGAGAGCTCGAACATCAAGGGCCTCAACATCTACTACCCGCACTCCACCGCGATCCAGAAGACCAACCGCGGCTACCTCAGCTCCACCAGTGTCGCCATCGCGCCGGGCGCGACGAAGAGCTACACCTATCGCATCGGCAAGGTCGATGACGACGCAGCACTCAAGCAGACGATGTTCGATCGAGGGCTGCTCGACACCACGGTCGTCCCCGGACTCATCGTGCCCATCGACCGGCGCGCAGAGATGGCGTTCCGGATCAAGGGCACCATCACGTCAGTCACCGCGCGCAACCGCAACGACCTCAAGGGGTCAGCGCCCACGAACCCCGTCGTGACGTTCTCCCGGAGCAACGGCGACTACCGGATCTACGGGATGACCTTCGACCGCACGCAGCTGGGCGCCAACGACGTCACCGTCTCGTACACGGACCAGACCGGCGCCGCGCGGCAGTCCGTCCTCCAGTTCTCCGTGATCGACAGTGTCGCGGGACTCCTCGACACGCATGCGAAGTTCATGGTCGAGAAGACCCAGTGGAAGCCGTCCGACGGACTCTCCGCGAGCGACATCCGCAACTACACCTTCGACGACTGGATGATGAACGCCCCCGACGGCAGCCTCGCCACCACGACGAACGCCCCTCAGGGCCGCCGCAACGAGTACGCCGGCTACTACGGGCTCGGCGACGACTGGGGACTCCCGCACGGCCAGTTCCTCGCGGAGAAGCTCGTCGCCCTGCCCGACGCCACCCAGATCAAGGCCCTCGACGACTACCTCCAGAAGGCCGTCTGGGAGAACCTGATGGGGAACACGTCGCCCAGCGCCGCGCCGAAGTACACCGTCTACGACTTCTGGGAGCAGGGGAAGCCCGGCAGCCTGAACACCACGCCCGGCTACCGCGGCTACGCCTACCCGCACGTCTACAACACGTTCTTCGGCATGTACAACATCGCCAAGCAGAACCCCTCCGCGATCGCCTACGCCCACCCCGCTCAGTGGTACCTGACGACGGCCTACGGGATCTTCAAGGAGCTCTACGAGGGACCCGTCGCCTACAACTGGGAGACCGGACTCATGGGTGAGCTCTCGACACCCGATCTCATCGCCGCATTGCGCGCCGAGGGACTGGACACGCAGGCCAACGACATCGAAGCGAAGATGGCGATCAAGTACGCCAACTTCTCCTCCAACGCCTACCCCTACGGCTCCGAGTACAGCTACGACAACACGGGGGAGGAGGCGGTCTACACCCTCGCCAAGCTCAATGTGAACGATGACAAGACGAACGCCCTGCGCGTCATGCGCGACATCGTCGCCAAGACGGAGGCCGCCCGCGGACGCATGCCCGTCTGGTACTGGTACTCCGACCCCACCACCATCACGGGCGAGAACTGGTGGCAGTTCCAGTACAGCGCCTCCCTCGCCGGCTACACGATGGACGACTACATCAACCACACCGCAGCACTCGAGACCGGAACCACGGCCATCACCGCCGCGCGCCGCGCCGAGCTGCAGCGCCTGAACTACGCCGGCAAGGTCGCAGGACTCGCGACCATCAACTCCGGCCAGATCAGCAACGCGCCGGCCAACATCGGAGCCGCATCGTGGTCGTACCAGGCCGAGCGCGGCAACCTCGGCACCCTCGGGGTCGGCGGAGGCGCGAACGTCAAGCTGAACAACGGCTGGCGGGGCATGACCGGCGAGAGCGATCTCGGACTGTGGGGCACCCTGCAGACCCTCAGCGCCGACGTCGTCACCGATGACCCGATCTTCGGAGTCGTCGGATACGGAGCGGACGTCTCGCGGGACGCCTACTCCACCACCGTCATCCCGAAGGACGGCCTGCAGCGCCGCCTCAACCTGGTGACCCAGCAGCTGTCGGTCGACCTCGAGAACGACGCCTACTCGCAGGCGATCGTCGGCTCGAACAGCGCCGACCTGCGCCTGGACATGCTCAACCGCACCGGCACCGCACACTCCGGCATCGCGGAGGTCAGCGGCCTCGCGCAGGGCAGCTACGCGGTCATCGTGAACGGCGTGCGCCAGCGCACCGTCAACGTCTACCGGCCCGCCTCTCTCGCGGGAACGCTTCCCGCGCCGGTCCGCGTCCCGTTCGATGCGCCCGCCGGCAGCACGTACATCGTCCACCTGGTCTCGACCGCCCCGGGCGCGAATGCGGCGCCGACCGTCAACGCCGGACCCGACCAGGCCGGGCTGTCCCTCGGACTCGATCCGATCCAGCTCAGCGGATCCGCCTCCGACGACGGACTCGGCTCGCCGAACGGAACCCTGACGACGCAGTGGAGCGTGCAGTCTGCTCCTGCCGGTGCCACCGCGACCTTCGCGTCGCCGACTGCTCGCCGCACGTCTGCGTCGGTGAGTACCGCCGGCAGCTACGTGTTCGCACTCCGGGCAAGCGACGGCGTCCTTGCGACCACCGACACGGTGTCCGTGACCGTTCAAGCCCTGCAGCCGCTCCCGGCCGACTGGGTGACCTACACCTTCGACTCATCGTCGAACGGCACCGTCCCCGACGCCTCCGGCAACGGCAACGCGCTCGCGCTCAAGGGGACGGCGGCAACCGCCACCGACGGCACGGCGAGCGTGCTGCGGCTGAACGGAAGCGACGGGGCCTTCGCCCAGCTGCCGTCGGACATCCTGTCACGCTCGAAGGACCTGACCATCTCGATGAGGGTGAAGGTCGATTCGATCTCCACCTTCAGCCGACTGTTCGACTTCGGCAGCAGCACCCAGAAGTACGTGTTCCTCACGCCGAAGTCGACTGACGGGAAGCTAGGGCTCGCCCTCACGACCTCCGGTAATGGAGCGGAGACACGGATCTCGACGAACTTCACGATGCCCGCTGGGCAGTGGACCGACATCAAGGTGACCTTCAAGGCGAATACGAACGGCACGACGACGGGAACGATCTTTGCCAACGGAGTGCAGGTCGGGCAGAACACCGCCATGCCGCTCGCTCCGAAGGACCTAGGCCGCACCAGCGGCAACTTCCTCGGCAAGTCACAGTTCCCCGACCCGTACCTCGCCGGCAGCTTCGACAGCTTCGAGATCGACGGAGTCGTGCGCTAACGACACCCGAAAGACCAGCGCTGAACCGCTCGTCGCCCCCTCCTCACGCGGCGACGAGCGGTTCAGCACCTCTTCCCGCGCACAACTTCTGCGCATCAGCCCTCGCCCGCTGGCGCCACCGAGGGGCGAGCTGGTTGAGGTTGCTCGAGACGTACCCGATCGTGCTGCGGATGTTCATCAGATCCGCGGCAACTGACGTGAACTCCGCGTCCGTGATGACCGCGTCCTCGGCCGTCGCGGACTCGAACGGGGAAGTGCGACGCCCGCAGCGGGTCGAGCAGGCTGTCGCCGGCGACTACTCGCCGTCCTTCGCCCTCGCGCTGATGCAGAAGGACGCGGGGCTGATCCAGGCCTACGCGGACAGCGTCGGCGCACCCGTCCCCGGCGTCGCGACGGCCCGCCACTACATCGACGAGGCGATGGCCGCCGGCTTCGGCGGGGAGAACGCCTCGGCGCTGATCAAGGCGATCGCCGCGGAGGCCGACGTCGACCTGACCCGGCGCTGACCCTCCGCCCCGGGGTGCCCCTGCCCGGCCGTGACGGCCGCCGCAGGGGCTCCCCCGGCACCCTCCCCGTCCCGGCCGCGCCGCGTGCTTCACTGGAGGGATGACCACGCGTGACGACCACATCGCCGACTTCGCCGAGTTCCTGACCGCCTCCCCCTCCTCGTACCACGCGGCCGCCGAGGCGGCACGGCGCCTCGAGGGAGCCGGATTCACGGGGCTGGACGAGACGCAGGCGTGGCCCGCGGGGCCCGGCCGGTACTACGTCGTCCGCGACGGCGCGATCATCGCCTGGCACCTGCCCGAGGGCTCCGGGGCGACCACGCCCTTCCGCATCCTGGGCGCCCACACCGACTCCCCCGGCTTCATGCTCAAGCCCCGGCCGACGATCGGTTCGAAGGGCTGGCTGCAGGCCGGCGTCGAGATCTACGGCGGCCCGCTGCTCAACTCCTGGCTCGACCGCGAGCTCGAGCTGGCCGGGCGCGTGGTCACCCGCGACGGCTCGACGCGCCTGCTCCGGACCGGCCCGCTGCTGCGGATCCCGCAGCTCGCGATCCACCTCGACCGCACGGCGAACGAGGGACTCACCCTCGACCGCCAGAAGCACACCGTCCCCGTGTTCGGCATCGGCGACGCCTCCGAGGTCGACCTGCTCCAGCTGCTCGCCGCGCACGCCGGGCTCGACGACGCCTCCGACATCGCCGGCTACGACCTGCTCACCGCCGACACGCAGGCGCCGCGCCGCTTCGGCCTCGACGAGATGCTCCTCGCCGCCGGGCGGATGGACGATCTCAGCTCCGTGCACGCCGGCCTCGTCGCGCTCCTCGCGGCGAGCGCCGATCCCGCGGCGCCGCCCGCGCACATCAGCGTGCTCGCCGCCTTCGACCACGAGGAGCTCGGCTCGGCGAGCCGGTCCGGAGCGAGCGGGCCGTTCCTCGAGGACGTCCTCTCGCGCATCGGCACGGCCCTCGGCGCCGGCGTCGACGAGCGCGCCCGGGCGATCGCCGCCTCCTGGTGCCTCTCGGCCGACGCGGGCCACTCCGTGCACCCCAACTACTCCGAGAAGCACGATCCCGCGAACCAGCCGGTGGCCGGGAAGGGGCCGCTGCTCAAGATCAACGCGACGCAGCGCTACGCGACGGATGCGCGCGGCGCGGCGCTGTGGGCGGGCGTCTGCGAGCGCGCCGGGGTCGGGTACCAGGAGTTCGTCTCGAACAACTCGGTGCCGTGCGGATCGACGATCGGCCCGCTGACCGCGACCCGGCTCGGCATCTCCACGGTCGACGTGGGAGTGCCGCTGCTCTCGATGCACTCGGCGCGCGAGCTAGCCCACGTGGACGACCTGGTCGCCCTGACCGCGGCGATCGAGGCGTTCTTCACTCCCTGAGCCGGGTCCGGCGCGATCGGGGCACCGCGGCCTGGCGCACCCGCCGGACGGACCCCCGGCTCCGCTCAGTCGCCGGGCGGCCGCCGGCGCTGCTGCTTCGTCTCGGAGCGCTGCTGCTTCGCGGCGAGCCGGCGGCGGGTGGAGCCGCGCGTGGGCCGGGTCGGGCGCCGCGGGGCGGAGGGCGGCGCGAGGGCCGCGGTGATGATCCCGCGGAGCAGCTCGAGGGCCGTCTCGCGGTTGCGCAGCTGCGAGCGCTCCTGCGCCACCGTGACGGTGACCGCTCCGGAGACGAGCCGCCGCCCGAGGCGCTCGAGCAGGCGCGAGCGCTGCTCGTCCGAGAGGGCCGTCGACTCCTCGACGCTCCAGGTGAGCTGCACGCGGCTGTCGGAGGTGTTCACGTGCTGCCCGCCGGGCCCGGAGGAGCGCGAGAACCGCCACTGCAGCTCCGATGCGGGGACGACGAGCCCCGGCCGCACCTCGAGATCCATGCGGCAAGCCTGGCACGCGCCCGCCCCGGAGCGGGAGCGCCGGCGATCCGCTCCCGGGTGCGGTGTCCTCTTCCGGACGTGTCCGCTACAGGCTCTTGTCCCCGCGGTGGTCACGTCCGGACACTGGAGAGGTGCCCGGGCGGGCGCATCGGCCGACTCCTCACTGCCACCCGAAGGCGTCGAGGGGTCGGCCGCACGGCTCGGTCCCGCGGGAGCTCAATCGCGCGGCACCGTCTCGGCGAGGTCGATCTCGCCGTCGTCCAGCGCTCCCGGCTCGAGCGCCTCCGGATCATCGAGCACCGGCTCTCCGGCACCGGCGTCGCCGTCGCGGGTGCGCGAGTCCGCCGCCCACGCCGTGCCGAGCGCGAAGAGCGTCGCCACTCCGTAGTGCTCCATCGCGGCGGCCACGCGGCGGCGGCCGGTCCGCGGATTCATGCCGAGCCGGTGCGACGCGGTCTCGAGCGTGACGCCCTGGCGCATCAGCCGGAGCAGCGGCAGCCAGCTCTGGTCGACCGCTCCGATCGGAGCGGCCTGCCGCCACAGCACCTCGAAGTACGACTCGACCAGACCGGCCAGCGCCGCATGGCGCACGCCGAGCACGCTGGTCGGCTTCGTCTCGCCCCACTCGAACGGGACGGCGAGGTGGTCGCCGTCGACCCAGAACCAGCTCGGCGGGCTCTCGAGGAGCCGGTACTCGACGCCCGCCGCCTGGTACGCCTCCACCCGGGCGAGCACCCGGGGGTCGCGCGCGCCGGCGGCCGGCATGATGACGCGCACCCGGTCCTTCGCCGCGAGCGCGTGCCCGAAGCGGATCGCCCGCTCCGTCGGCGGGTCGAGGAACCGCTCCACGTTCGGGAGCACCGCCACGAGCGAGCCGGAGTCGCGGCGCACCAGGTCGAACCAGAGGTCCTCGGACGCGTGCGGCCCGTGGCGGAGGAGGGTCGGCACGGGATCCGACGTGTCCTCGCCGACCCGCCAGGCGCCGAGCAGCATCGGCAGGCCCGCGACGACGCGCTCGATCCCGTCCAGGGACTCCCTGCCCGCCCGCCGCGCCGACTCGGTGTGCCGGGCGATGGCCGCGGCCGCCCACTCCATCGGCGCCGGGAAGTCGAGCTGCTCGCCCTCGCCGCCCATGAGCCCCCGGCCGCGGAGCCGCTCGATCGCCGCGGCGACCTCGGCCGCGTCGATGTGGGTCAGCTCCGCCGCGTCGGCCAGCGTCGCCGGCCGTCCCCGCAGCAGCGCAGCCAGGAGTCCGTCGTCGTCCATGCGTCTCCTTCGCCGTGGGCCGTCACCCGAGGGTGCCGTCTCCGCGGTCGAGGAGCAAGGGACGCGCGGCGGACGGCGGGGAGCGGCCAGGCGGGGGCGGCGGATGAACTCGTGACGGGCACGGACCTCGGCTCACCTGAGGAGACCAGCCGGAAGATCAGGGCCGTCCCTGGTTCTCCGTCTTGATGCCTCCCCAGGCCTACTGTTCTGCGACGTCCCGTACGCGACCGGACTCCGAGCCCTTGAGAGAGGAGACGTCTGGTCGACTTCAGACGCTCGGGCTCCCGTCGTCGAGGTCCTCGTGGTGGCGGTCGACGTATCCAGCCATGCCGGGGACCGTGAAGGCGATCTGGCCGTGCTCGGGTGAGTAGACCAGTCCTTTGCTGATGAGCGCGGCACGGTAGGGCCCGAGGCTGGTTGTCGGGATACCCATTCGCTGCGTGACGAGAGCGGTGGAGGAGGGTCCCTCACCGTCGGCTGCCATGGCGCGGAGCATTCGTCGCTCTGAGCGCGTGGCTCGCTGCCATCGTGAGCGGAAGAATCCGGCATCGAGCTGTTCGGTCCCGTACTGCACTGCTGCCGTGGCGTCGGCCAGAGTGACAAGACGACTGGAGAGGTTCCATGCGGCCTGCCCGTACTCCTGAATGAAGTACGGGTAGCCGCCTGCGGCTTCGAGGAGAATCTCGAGCGCATCGGGAGCGAACTCAGCGCCGAGCCGCTCCGCGGGCTCTCGGAGAGCGTGCGCCGCATCATCGCGAGAGAAGGTGCCTATCTGTCGATAGTTGAAGAGGCGCTCGGCGTACGAACGCGTCTCCGTGAGGACACGGGGGAGATTCGGGAGGCCGGCGGCGATGATGTAGAACGGCCACTCCCGCTGGTTCGCCGCATGCTGAGCGGCGATGAGCGCACCCATCGTCTCCGCATCGAGGTCCTGCATCTCATCGACGAACACACCGAAGGCACGACGACGCTCCCCCAGAGCGGTGGAAACGTCTTCGACGAGCTCGAGGAGGTCGACTTCAGCGTCGCCGGAGTCGGCACGTCCGTCGTTGAGTGCGACTCCGAGTTCGATCCCCGTTGCACCGACCTTCGCATTGAACGAGGAGATCGTGCCGAGCGCTTCTCGCATCAGCGCCGTCGGCTTCGAGCGGGTGAGCTTGCGAGCGGACACGACGAGCTCTCGAGCCAGGGCACGCCGTACGGCCCGCGCGCCGCCTTCATCCCGACGCGCCTCGAGGCGCACCGTGAGCCACTCGAACGACTCCGCCATGCGGTGCATCTCGTTCAACAGCACCGTCTTGCCGACGCCGCGGAGGCCCGTGAGGACGATGCCGCGATCGCTCATTCCATGCGTGACACGAGCGCGGATCGTGTCGAACGCTTCGAGCTCGCCAGTCCGACCAACGAGCTCGGGCGGCCGCCGACCGGATCCAGGGCTGTAGGGGTTCTGCTCAGGCAACATCTAGCCGATGATAGTCACCTCTAGCCGAAACCTAATTCATCGCTATCGACTGCAATCGTCCGCGCCGGCGCCACGTGGTGGCGACCATGCGATGCTGCGAACCCCCGTTCCAGCTTCCCTTCGAGTCGCCGCCGGGCAGCGCATCGGACCCTGCACGCTGAAGGGCGAGCGCGAGCCATGTCCGCTCCGACCGAGGATCGGCTCGCGCCGTCGATCCGGGTTCGGCCGGGCGCATGCTGCTGCGGTCACTCGGACAGCAGCGGGATCGAGCGGCCCACGCGCCTGCCGTACTCGGCGATGGCGCGGCCGACGGGGAGCCGCTCGGCCTCGTAGCGCTCGAGTGCCTCGTCGACCGGGTGCCGCGCGAGGGAGGCGGCGAGGGCCAGCGCGTCGCCCGCCGCCTTGGCCGCGCCCATGGCCGTGTGCGGCCGCACCGTCACGGCGGCGTCACCGAGGAGGGCGACCCGGCCGCGGACCGTCCGCGGCGGGACGTAGTCGACGATCGCCTGCAGGAAGGGCTGCGACTCGGCCAGGACGGCAGCCGCGAAGGGCGGCGGCAGGCGGTCGACCGCGTCCTCCTCGAGCCGGCGGCGGAGATCGGGAGCGAGATCGCCGGGCGCGAGGGACACGCTCTCCGACGGACGGCCGGACGCCGTCATCACTCCGCGGAGGGCGTCCTCGGAGAGGGGCCGGTACCAGACCCAGTTGTAGCGCCGTCGGCCGGGCTCCACCTCGCCGGCTGGTCCGGGGACGAGGTAGCCGAGCATGTGCTCGCCGGGCGCGGTGTAGAAGGCGAAGCGTCCGAGCAGAGTCGCCGCGGCCCCGGCGGGGAGCGCCGACTCCGGGATCAGCCCGCGCCAGGTCGAGTAGCCGGCGTAGCGGTTGCCCGGCGCCTCGGGCGCGACCGCCGCGCGCACGACGGATCCGAGGCCGTCGGCTCCGATGACGACGTCGAACTCCAGGCCGCTCCCGTCGCGCAGCTCGACGACGACCGGGTCCGTCCCGGTCGAGGGGCGCACCCCGGCGACGGCGTGGCCGAGGAGGTAGCGGTCGGCGGGGATCCGCGAGCGGAGCGTGTCGTAGAGGTGGTCCCACGACACCTGCGTCTGCGGGGAGGGGTCGCGGCCGATCACGCGCCCGGAGCGGTCGAGGGTGATCCGCTCGTGCGCAACGACGCCGACCCGCGCCTCGTCGTCGCGGCCGATCGCGTGCAGGAGGTCGATCAGGTCCTGCTGGGCCACCAGCCCGGCGCCCCGCCGCGACAGGCCCGTCGCCGACCGCTCGAGGACCGTCACGCGGTGCCCGTCGCGGACGAGCAGGGCCGCGGCGAACAGTCCGCCGATCGAGCCGCCGACGATCCCGACGTCGAGCGGGCGCACCGCTCCTCCTGCTGCCATGAGCGCGACCGTACCGGCGAGCGCGCGGCGCCCGTTCCTACAGACGGCGGAACAGCGCCCCTCAGGCGCGGTCGTCCACCCGCAGCGATCGGATCATCCCGCGGAGCAGGCGCGCCGCCGCCTGCCGCTCCTCCTCCGCGAGCCCCTCCAGCATCCGCAGCTCCACCCCGCGGACGGCGGCGGACGCCTCGGCCAGGCTCCGGCGTCCGCGCCCGGTGAGCCGGGCGGGGAGCGCCTTGCCGACGGGAGCCGCGTCGGGGCGGGTGACGACGCCGTCGCGCTCCAGAGTCTGCAGCAGGACGTTCATCGACTGCCGGGTGACGAAGGCGCCCCGCGCGAGCTCCGAGTTCGACAGGCCCGGCCGCTGGGCGAGGAGCTCGAGGCAGGAGTAGTGGGTGACCGTCATCCCGAGCGGGCGGAGCACGGCCTCCATCGCCGCGCGCAGGGCGCTCGACGCCTCCTTGAGGAGGTAGCCGAGCGAGGTCTCGAGGTCGATGCCGTCTTGACTCATGTCAGTATTCTGACATACGCTCCGGTGTGTCAGAAAGCTGACACAACCGAGGAGGAACCCCATGCCCGTCACCGGCCCCGACTTCGTCTCGCTCCAGGTCCGCGACCTCGCGGCGTCCCAGGCGTTCTACGAGCAGTACCTCGGCCTGGTCCGCTCGCCCGCCGGCCCGCCGCACGCCGTCGTCTTCACGACGACTCCGATCGCCTTCGCCCTGCGCGATCTCGCGCCCGGCACCGACCTCGACTCCGCCTCCCGCCCCGGGGTGGGCGCCGCGATCTGGCTGCACGCGACCGGCGTGCAGGAGATCCACGACGCGCTCGTCGCCGACGGGTACCCCGTCGTCGCGGCTCCCATCGACGGCCCGTTCGGGCGCACCTTCACCTTCGCCGACCCGGACGGCTACCACGTCACCCTGCACGACCGCGCCTGAGCGGGACGGTGCGGACCGCGCCTGAGCTGAGCGGGGCAGAGCGGGACGGGACGGGGCAGAGCGCCTCAGCCCATCGCGCGCAGCTGGGCGGCGAAGAGGTGCAGCGAGCGGTCGACCTCGGGCAGCGCCGGCGTCCGGTTGAGGTGCCCGTGGGGCATGCCGGCGGCCAGGTGCCCGGTCACGGAGACGCCCGCCTCCGCGAGCTGGCGCAGGAGCAGCTCGGCCGACCCCCGCAGCTCGTCGTACTCGTTCACGAGGACCGTGACCGGAGGCAGACCCGCCAGCGGCGCGGAGCCGGGCAGCGCCTCGACGGGGAGGTCGGAGGTCCGCCCGAGGTAGGTGCGCACCATGCCCTCGATGCTCGACGGAGGAAAGCGGAGGACGGGCGGCAGCTCGCGCAGCTCGGCCGCGATCGCGTCGTCGACGGCGGGGTTGGGGAAGTGGGCGAAGGGGTAGGCCAGGAGCACGTGCTCCGGCAGCCGCGCACCGGCGTCGCGCTCGCGGAGGACCGCACCGAGGGCCAGGGCCGCTCCCGCGCTCGCGCCGCCGATCGCGACGGGTGTGGATCCGGACTCCGTGCTGCGGAGGTGCCGCCAGGCGGCGTGCACGTCGTCGAGCGGGACGGGGTAGCGGACGTCGGGGCCGGCGAGCCGGTAGTCGACGGAGACGACCCGGGCCCGCGCCCGGTGGGCGAGCTCCGCCGCGACGACGTGCGACTCGCGCATGTCGATGCTCCCGGCGGCGAACCCTCCTCCGTGCACCCAGAGCAGAGCGCGCTCGGGTGCGGCGGGCGAGTACACGCGCAGCGGGACCGGTCCGTGCGGGCCGGACGCGGTCTCCGTGACGACGTCGATCCCCTCGGGCAGCGACCAGGGCCCCGGATCCTCCTCGAAGGCGGCCATGCGGGCGGCCTGCTCGGCGTCGAGCGGATACGCGAGGCCGGCCAGGAGGGGCAGCCGGGCGGCGAGGTACGGATCGAGCGGCATCGGCGCCTCCTGCGGGGTCGGGGTCGCGGACCACGCTAGCCCGGCCGCGGGTCCTCGAGCGGCGCCTGCTCAGCCGCGTCGCTGCAGGAGCATCACGCCGTCCAGGAGCACGGCTGCCGTGCCGTCGGGAGCGGTCACGGCGCGCTCCCTCGTCTCGACGAGCTCCGCGGTCCACTCGGCGGGGTCGAGGGCCAGCTCGGCGAGCTCCTCCTCGGGGCCGACGAGGTGCATCGCTCCGTGGCGGTGGTCGTCGCCGCTCGCTGACGGCGGGGGTGCGGCGTGCGAGACGACGGCGAGGCGGCCGCCGGGAGCGACGACGGAGGCCGCCCGCCGCAGCACGTCGATCCGCGGGAACTCGGCCATCGAGTGCAGGAAGCTCGCCGTCACCAGATCGAACTCCCCCACGACCGGCCAGTCCTCGGCGAGGTCGGCCTGCACGAAGTCCACGTCGGCGCCCCGCTCGGCCGCGGCCGCGCGCGCCCGGCCCAGCGCCGTCTCGGAGAGGTCGAGCCCGGTCACGCGCCAGCCGAGCGACGCCAGCCACAGCGCGTCCGCCCCCTCGCCGGCGCCGAGGTCGAGGGCGCGGCCCGGCGGCAGCGAGCCGACCAGCCCGACCAGCGTCGCGTTCGGCCGGCCCGACCAGATCCGATCGGAGTCGGCGTAGCGCGCCTCCCACTGCTCGCGTGCGGTGCTCATGCTGCTCCTCGTCCCCGGGGCGCAGAGGCACCCGCGTCGAGGATGCCGCGCCGCCGCTCCGGCCGCCAGCCGTCGTGCCGAACCGGCACGGGCACCCGTCCCGCGGACGACACGGCCGGACGGAGCCGCGGCGCCGCGCGGACCCGCCGGACGCACTTCCCCGACACGCCCCGCGCCGATTAGCGTCGGTGCATGGCCCTCCGACTCGAAGAGATCATCGTCGACTGCACCGACTTCCGGACCCTCGGGCACTGGTGGCAGGAGGCCCTCGGCTGGGACGTCGTCGACGAGGACGAGGACGGCATCGAGCTGCTCGCCCCATCGGGCCGCGGGCCGAGCCTGCTCTTCCTCGACGTGCCCGAGCGCAAGACCGTGAAGAACCGCCTGCACCTGGATTTCGTGCCGGACGACCAGGAGGCGGAGGTCGCGCGGCTGGTCGGCCTGGGGGCGACGCGGTCCGACATCGGGCAGGGCGAGCAGTCCTGGGTCGTGCTCGCCGACCCGGAGGGCAACGAGTTCTGCATCCTCTCGGCGCGGGAGTGAGAGCGCTTCCACGTTCCGGGACGGTTGTCGGGAAAGCGCTTCCATGCGCACGCATCGAAAAAGATTCTGAAATGTCAAGGGTAGAACGATCGTTCTCGACTCCCTAGCATCGCCTCCGACGCGTTTCCCGACCGGGAGCGCGCGGAGCCGAGGAGTCACCGTGACCACCTACGACAGACCCGTCGCCGCCGTCGGCATGACGCAGTCGCAGCAGCAGGGCGAACTGCTCGCCGGCCGCGCCCTCGAGAACCGCGCCCTCGGCCTCTACGCGTACGCCTACCGCCTCACGCTGTCGGACTCCGCGGCGAGCGCCGCCCTCCGCCACGCGGCGGTCACCGTCCGCAGCGGACGGCCGCAGGGACTCGACGACACGGGCGCCCTCGACCTGATGCGCTCCGAGGTCGGGCGCGCGAGCGTGCAGCGCGGCGGCTCCGCGATGGAGCGCGCCGAGCAGGCCCCCGCGGCGATCCGCGAGGACGACCTGCTGCGCTCGGGCTTCCACCGCCGCCTGCACGCCCTGCCGACGCTCGAGCGCCAGGCCTGGCTGCTCCGGCACACCGGCGGCCACGACGTCGACGCGATCGCGGCGATGCTGCACGAGCCGGCGGAGCGCATCCGCTCGGCCCTCGCCTCGGCCGCCCGCACGCTGGTCGAGGGCGAGCTGGCCGAGAGCGAGTCCGCGGAGTAGCGCGGCACGAGGTGCCCGAGAGACGCCGGGTCCAGCCGGCGGCGCCCCTCAGGCGTCTGGGACCCGGCCGCGACTCGGCGCGACCGGGAGGACGGGGTCAGTCGAGGTAGTCGATGTCGTCCCACGGCTGGTGGACGTCACCGGTGTCGCGGTCGTCGTCCGGCACCTCGAGCTCCTCGAAGATCACCGGAACACCCGTCGAGATCAGGACGCTGACCTGGCGGTTGCCCACGATCACGAAGTCGACGAGGCCTCCTCCGGCCTGCGTCGCCTCGGTCGCCGACCGCTTCAGCTCGGCGACGTCGGTCCCCTGGGACAGCCCGTAGGTCTTGCCCTCGATGGTGACGGTGGTGCGGATCATGTGGCGCTGCTGCTCCTCGGCTCGATGGGTTCAGCGTACGAATCGCGACAGAGCGCTGCCAGGCCTTGCGGTGGACGCCCGCGGCTGCCACGGGTGAAGGGGCCGGCTGAGGCGAGCGGCGTCCGGAGCCGAGGCCGGAAGCAGCGTGACGGGCCGCTCGGGCGGATCCGCCGCTCCTGACCTCGGTTCCGGACACCGGGCGGCGGAGTCAACCGGGCGCGCTCCACGGAGCTCCCGCCGTAGCGTGGAACCTGTCCGCACGTTCCGCATCCAGCGACAAGGAGGATCCGATGACCGAGAAGAACACTCCCGAGGACCCGCAGACCACCGACCCCGAGCACGTCGACCCCGAGACGGCCACCGACCCCGAGGGCGACCCGGTCGAGAACCCGTCGGGCTGACGCCCGCACCGGAACGGCCCGCGGCCACCGGGACACCGCTGAAAAGGCGGAGTCCCGGGGGTCGCGGGCCGTTCCCGTGTCCGGCGCCGCCATACTGACGGAGTGCAGGCCGAGGACGACGAGCGCAGGGATCTCGAGCGGATCCTGTCGGCCCGACCCCGCGACGACGGCGCCGACCGGGACGAGCGGCGCGAGGCGCTGCGACGGCTCGGCGAGCTGGAGGCGGAGGACGCGCCTCCCGGAGTGACGCGGTCCGGCGCGCGGACCGGCGCCGCGCCGTCTGGAGCGCAGCCGGGCGCGGCGCATCCCGGGACGGCGATCGACTCGCGTCTCCCCCTGCCGGCGACCGCACTTCCGCTGTCGGCGACCGCCGGCTCCGGGACTCCGGAGTCGCCCGCCGAGCACCCCGACCGGCCGGCCCCGCGGACGCCGCACCCCCGCCGCCGCCTCGTGCTCGCCGCCGCGATCGTCGGCGGAGCCGCGGTCGGCGCGATCGTCCCCACCGCGCTCCTCCTCCCTCCGCCCGCGGACCCCGTCGCCCCGCCGACCGCCTCCGCGGATCCCGCCGACCGCTTCGCCGCGCTCGTCGAGGGCTGGGAGCCGACCACCGACGTCCCGCCGGGCCTCGCCCTGCTCGCCGGGGAGGCCGTCGTCTACGGCTCCGGGTTCGACACCGCCGAGAACGACCGCCTGCTGATCACCGAGCCGAACGGCACCACGGTGTGCCTCGCCGTGCAGCGCCCGGACGCGTCCTTCTTCGCCGGCTGCACCGGCTCGGAGGCGTTCTTCGCCGGGGAGCCCCTCCGGGTCAGCGGCACGACGCTCCGCAGCGGCGCCCCGGTGTACACGCAGATCCTGCTCCGCCCGGACGGGACGATCGAGGGCGGCTACCAGCTGGTGCCGGAGTCGCCGCAGCCCGAGGCGGCGGAGTCCGGAACGGTGGAGTCCGGGTCGGTGGAGTCCGGGTCGGCGGACCCCGCGACCAGCGAGCCCTGAACCGCCGAGCCCGCGACCAGCGAGCCGTGAGCCTGCGACCAGCGAGCCTCTAGGCGCGCGTCGCCTCCGCCGCGTCCGCGATCACCTCGGCCGCGGACGCCGTCCGCTCCCACACCGCGCGCTGCAGCTCGGCGCCCGTGCCCCGCGCCAGGACCCGCTCGACGCCGCACACCGCGACCTCCTCGTCGCCCGACTCCGCCAGCGCCCGACCCGCGTGGTCGAGCAGGCGTGCCAGTACCGCGGAGGCGGGGGCCGGGCAGCCGTCGACCGGATCGATGAGGTCGCCGGTCGTGCCGTGGCGGCTCGCCAGCCACGAGGAGACGGCGATCACCGGAGTCGGCAGCGGCACGGGCGGGACCCCGGCGCCCGCGTCGCGCACGGCCGTCTCGGCGAGCGCCCGGATCAGGACGGCGATCAGCGCCGAGTCCTCGGCGTGCAGCGGGACGTCGGCGATGCGCACCTCGACGGTCGGGTGCGCACGGGAGAGACGGGCGTCGAAGTAGAGCATGCCCTCGTCCAGCAGCACGCCGCAGGAGGTGAGGGAGGCGACGACGCTCCGGTACTGCTCGACGTCGCCCCAGATGCCGACCGGGCCGGCGGTGGGCCAGCGCCCCCACGACTGGTAGCGCCAGCTGGCGAACCCGGTGTCGACACCGGCGCTCAGCGGGGAGTTGGTGCTCAGGGCGAGGAGGGCGGGCAGCCAGCCGCGCAGCCGGTCGAGGACCGCGATCCCCTCCTCCGGCGACCCGATCCCGACATGGACGTGCAGGCCGCAGGTGAACTGCTCGCGGGCGACGAGGCCGAAGCGCTCGGCCATCCGGTCGTAGCGCTCGTCGGCCGAGAGGTGCGGCTCGAACGCGGCGGGGCTGGTCGCGACCGCGACGGCGCGGGCACCGACCTCGCGGGCGGAGTCGTCGGCCAGGCGGCGGCCCTCGCGCAGTCCGGCCAGCAGCGCGTCGTACGTGCGGGCGGGCGAGCCGACCGCCTCGATCTGCTCCGCCTTGAGCTCGGCGGCCAGGGCGACCGCAGCGGAGCCGCGCACGGAGCCGAGCAGCAGCGGCGCCGCGGGCGTCGGGAGGAACGTGCCGGCGTCGACGAGGAGGTACTCCTCCTCCACCCCGAAGGTGCGGGCGCTCATCGGAGCGCCTTCCGCTCGAGTCCCCCGCCGCAGCCCACCCGGTCATCCCACCGTGCCGGGCGCCCGCCGAGCAACCGTCCTCGGCCGATGTTCAGCGTCGGGACGCCCGCGACGCCGGTCCGCGGGCGGGCTGTCAAGGCCGGGTGCAGCGGGGCGCGGAGCGGCAGGATCGGAGCACACCCAGAACCGGAGGTCCCCGTGCCCGACAGCACTCCCGAGCAGGCCGAGTACGACGTCGCCGTCATCGGCGCAGGACCCGCGGGGACGGCCGCCGCCCTCCGCGCCGCTGAGCTGGGAGCGCGCGTCGTCGTGCTCGAGGCCGCGCGCGTCGGCGGCACCTGCGTCAACACCGGCTGCGTGCCCACCCGCGTCCTCGCGAAGACGGCGCGGATGATGCGCGAGACCCGCTCCGCCGGCGACTACGGGATCGAGATCGGCACTCCCGTCCTCGACTGGGCCGCGACCGTGCGCCACGTGCACGAGCGCGTCGACCTGGTGCGCTCGATCAAGCGCGAGGCGCAGCGGTTCGAGGAGGCGGGGGTCGACCTGATCCACGAGGGCCGCGCCCGCTTCGTCGACGAGAGCACCCTCGTGCTCGACAGCGGGCGGCGGATCCGCGCGCGCTCGATCATGGTCTGCGTCGGCGGGCACTCGCGGCGGCTGCCGATCCCGGGCGCCGAGCTCGCGACCGTGCCGGAGGACGTGCTCGGGCTGACCGAGCTGCCGCGCCGCGTCGCCGTGATCGGCGGCGGCAACACGGGCGCCCAGCTCGTCACCGTCTTCAACGCCTTCGGCTCCGAGGTGACGCTCCTCGACGTCGCCCCGCGGATCCTGATGACCTCCGACTCCAGCATCTCCGAGCACGTCGGCGCCGCCTTCGAGCGCCAGGGCGTCCGCGTCCGCACCGGGATCGAGACGGTGTCGGGCATCGAGCGGCAGGACGACGGCTCGCTCGCGATCGCGTGGCGCGAGGGCGGCGAGGACCGCACGGCCGAGGTCGACGTGGTGATCATGGCCACCGGCTGGCCCGCCGACGTCGAGGACCTCGGACTCGAGAACGCGGGCATCGAGGTCGTCCGCTCGGCGATCCCCGCCGACCAGTACTTCCGCACCGTCGTGCCGCACATCTTCGCGGTCGGCGACGCGAACGGGCGCGACATGCTCGTCCAGGCGGCGCAGTTCGAGGCGGAGGCCGCCGCCGAGAACGCGGTGCTCGGCGCGAACCGGCGCACGCCCCAGTTCCTCCTGCCCGCGGGCGGATTCACGGACCCTGACTACGCGGGCGTCGGCTTCACGCAGGAGCAGGCCCGCGAGCGCGACCCGCAGTGCGTCGTCGCCTCGGTGCCGTTCTCCAATTTGGACCGCGCCGTCATCGACGACCGCGAGAACGGGTTCCTCACGCTGATCGCCGACCGGCGCCGCGAGCTGCTGCTCGGTGCGCACGCGGTCGGCGAGAACGCGATCGAGGTCGTGCAGTCGGTGACCACGGCGATGGCGGCCGGAGTCGACCTCGCGACCCTCGCGAACGTCCGCTTCGCCTACCCCACCTACAGCGCGGTGATCGGGATGGCGGCGCGCGCCCTGCTGGCCGAGCCGGCGCGCCCGACCGAGCTGGACTGACGCGCTACCCGATCCCCGGAGGCGGCGCCAGCCCCGAACCGGCGGCCCGCCGCCTCCGAACAACTGGAGACGGGCACTCCGCCCGCCCCGCCGAGAGGAACCCCTGTGCCGATCCCCGCTGTCGACTACAACCACGTCCGACTCACCGTCCGCGACATCGCCGTCTCGCGCCCCTTCTACGACTCCGTCTTCGGCTTCGACGTCGCCTTCGAGGCGCCGCCGGCCGACGCGTCGCCGGAGGAGAAGGAGCAGCTGGCGTTCGTGTTCGGCGGCGTGATCTACCAGTTCCCGGGCGGACTGCTCGGCCTGCGCCCCGTCGCGCCCGGCGACGACCGCTTCGACGAGGACCGGGTCGGGCTCGACCACGTCAGCTTCACCGTCCCCGACCTCGACGCGCTGAAGGCCGCCGCGGCCGTGCTCGACGACCTCGGCATCGCCCACGAGCCGATCAAGGACGCCGGCGGCATGAGCCTCCTCGAGTTCCGCGACCCCGACAACATCGCGCTCGAGATCACGTCCCCGAGCTGATCGGAGCAGCGCGCGTATCGAGATCTCCACGCACGAACGGGCAGGTCTCGATACGCCGCTTCGGGCTACTCGACCAGCAGAAGTCCCCGACATGCTGATCGAGTAGCGCGCTCAGCGCGCGTCTCGAGATCCTCGCGAACCCACGGAGCGCGGACTACGGACGACGTCGACGGTACGGAGTCGTCGTCGACACCCGGACCAGGCCCGCGCGCTCCAGGATGGGCCGCGAGTACTCGGTCGAGTCGCTGTGCACGAGGGTCTTCCCGAGTGCCTGTGCGGAGGCGGCGCGGGCGGCCGTGACCAGGCCGTAGAGCCCGCGTCCGCGGTACTCCGGCAGCGTCGCTCCGCCCCAGATGCCGGCGAAGGCGGTGCCCGGGACGGGCTCGAGCCGGCCGCCGGACGCCATGCGCCCGTCGACCTCGGCGACCCACAGCTCCATGCCGTCGCCGCGCGCCAGGCGGGCGACGAGCGAATCGGCGATCGACACGTCGACCTCCTCCTCGAAGGCGGCGTCGATCATGGCGCTGAACGCGCGGACGTCCGGCTCGTCGACGACCCGCCGCAGGACGACCCCCTCCGGGACCGGCCGGTCCGAGAGCAGTGCCTCGACCGGGCCGATCATGATCGATTCGGCCTCGTCCGGCGCGAAGCCGTTCGCGACGAGCGCGTCGTGCAGGCCGGGGGCCTCGTCGTGGCCGCGGGTCTTCCACTCGACGCGGGTGATGCCGGGATCGGCGTCGAAGTGCGCGCAGGCCGCGGCGACCAGGCGGGCGATCTCCGCGGAGGAGGCGCCGGCGAGGTCGCGGTAGGTGACGAAGCCGCGTCCGCCGGCGAAGGTCACCAGACGCAGAGGCCCCTCGCGCGTCACGGAGACGGCGCTCGGGGTCTCGGCGTCGGAGCGGAGCTGGTCGTCGTAGGCGCGGAGGTAGTCGGAGCTCATCGCCCCGACGCTACCCCCGGACCCGGGCGATCAGGTCCTGGATGAAGGGGATGACGTCCTTCGCCTGGTCGACGCTGGCGAATCCGGTCGCGACGAGCGGCCAGATCGAGCCGATGAGCGTCGCGATCACGGCGGCCACCGCGGCGACCCAGGCGAGGGCCGCGTTGCGGGAGAGGAACGCGACCGCGAGGCAGGCCAGGCCGACCGCGTAGCTGAGGACGATCGAGAGGACGATCGCGCCGACCGGGACGTCGAGCGCCCCGGCCGTGGTGCCGTCCGCCGCGCCGATCAGCCCGAGGACGGGCAGCAGCACGGCGACGACGACCACGAACGAGAGCACGACGCCCGTGCCGAGCGCGATCCAGGCCGCACGCGGCCTGCGTCGCGCGCCGTACGAGCGGGTGCGCACGGGACTACTCCCGACCGGCGGCGGACGACGCGCGGTCGTCCTCGGAGCGGTGGGCGTCGGCGTCGTCGGACGCGGCGTCGCGATCGGCCGCGGCCTCGTCGCGCTCGACGTGCTCGGACTCCTCCGCCGGAGCGACCTCGACGGTCGCGGTGCGGGGGTCGCCGTCGTCGTCCACCGGCTCGACCTGGACGCGGACCACGAACTCCGCGGTCTCGACGACGGCCGGGGCCGCGTGGGTCTCGACGCGGGGGTCGTCCTCGTCGCGCTCGGCGGCGCGCTCGGCGTCGGCCGTCTTCTGGGCGGCTGCGCGCTCGTCGCGCTCGTCGGCCGCACGGTCCATCGCGTCAGCGGCGTCGTCGGCGGCGTCCGCCAGACGTCCGCGGGCGGAGTCGACGGCACCGGAGACGGCGTCGCGAGCGTTCCCGGCGGCCTCCTTGGCGGAGTCGCGGGCGTCGGACGCGGCGCGCTTGGCGGTGTCGACGAGCGGCTCCTCGTCCTCCTCCGGCTTCTCGATCGGGTCGAACGGGCCGTGGACGTCGGTCGCCTCGACGTTGACGACGACGTGGCCGCCGGCGACCGGCTCCGCCACGCGCTGCACCTGATCGCGCACGGCGTCCAGGACCTCGCGGACGGGGTGGGGGTACTCGACGACGAGGTCGATGTCGACGGTGGTGACGCCGTCGGCCTTCGAGACCGTTACTCCAGGGACGGTGCTGGTGCCCAGCACGCGGCGGGAGGCGCGGTCGAGGCCGCGGGCGACGGCTCCACCGAGGTGGTGGACGCCGGACACGCGCTGGGCGCTCTCGCCGGCGGCGGTCGCGACCCGGCTCTCTGTCGACTCGGGCTCGGACGGCTTCCCGTCGCGGCGGGCGGACTCGCGCCGGCTCTGCTCGTTCGGGGTCGGCTGCTCATCGGTGCGGATGAGCTCGACGGTGCCGGGCTCCATCGGATCGGACATGGGGTGCTCCTTCAGAAAGACTTCCATCCCGCCTGAGCGGGGCTCTCCGGCCCTCCCGATCGGGAGGGCCGGACGGTGGTGCCGGCGGCTACTGCACGCGGGCGGTGCCGCTCATCTTCGTCCGCAGACCACTGACGATCTGGATGACGACGGGCGTCTCCTCGCCGAGGAGGGCGTCCCACTGGCGGACGGCCTGGTCGACCGTCTGCCGGGTGCGGGCGGGCGAGGCGCCGCGGCGGGTGTGCGCGGTGACGCGCAGCACCTTCTGGTGCTTGATCTCGAACGCGGTCACGTCGACCGCGACGATGGACGGCTCCTGCGACAGGGCCTCCTCGAGGACCTGCTCGGCGACCTTCGCGTCGATGGTGACGGAGCCGCCCGTGGGCGTCCCCGCTCCCTCTCCCGAGCCGACGCGCAGCAGCGTGGAGGTGCGGCCGCGGCCCTGGCGCACGATGAAGCGCACCAGCAGCAGGATGAGGACGAGCGCGACGACCGCGATGACCCAGAGGATCCACGGGGTGCCGCCCGAGAGGGCCTGGCTCGTGGGGTCGGCCGCGTCCTGCGCGGCGGTGGACACGTTCTCCTGCACCTGCGGGAGCAGCGACCCCACCGCGACGGCGCCGCCGGCGAGGAGGAGGACGAGGCCCACGACGAACAGGAGCAGCCGGTTGAGGAATCGGTTCGTGGTGGTCATCAGCGGACCGTTCCCTTCTCGGACAGGCGCACCTTGGAGCGCAGGCGCGGGGTGCAGTCGAACGTGGCGAGCTCGGCGTCGACGGCCTCGCGGATCGGCGTGACGTCGATGCTGCGGCCGGAGGTGCGGGAGACCGTCACGTCGACGACGCGGGATCCGACCGACACCGACACGTTGTCGGGGTCGACGTCACCGGCGTAGCCGGCGGTGCGCGCGACGGCCTGCGCGATGACGCGGTCGTCGACGATCGCCGCGGTGCGGTCGGTGCTGACGGCGCGACGGCCGCGGCGGCCGGGCTTGAGCGACACGACGATCAGGACGAGCCCGATCAGCGCGAGCACGGCGCCGGCGGCGGCGGTCAGCGCGATGGGCGCCGCGGCCGCGTTGAGCAGCGAGGACGCTCCGTCCTGCGGGGCCACGAGCAGCGCGGGCTGGCCGAGGACGGCGAGGACCGCCTCCGTGCCCAGCCACGCGAACAGGAGGATGAGCAGGACGGCGAGGACGATCGCCGATCCGGAGCGGGACGAGTGCGTCTCGCGCCGCACCAGGCGCGGGTAGAGCGCCCGGCCGGCAGTGGTGGGAGTCGTCACGACACCCTCCTTCGTTCTCGGAGGTCGGCACCGGTGATCCGGAGGTCGACCCGGCCGATCGTGGAGCCCGTCAGTTCTAGGCAGCGCGAGCGGATGGTCGTCTGCGCCCGGCTGAGTCGGTCCAGCAGCGTCCCGGAGGAGCGGCGGCCCGTCTCGCCCAGGGGCGTGACGTGGATGGGGGCGTGCGCGACGACGTGGAGGCGTCCTCCCTCGTCGTCGAGCTCGACGGACACATCGGACGAGTCCACGTCCAGCGCCTCCGCGGTGACGGCCGACACGACTCGGCGCACGGCGCGCGAGCTGATCGTCGTGCGGCCGTGGCTGGCCTCGTCGGCCATCACCGCCGCGGTCACGAAGACCGCCGCCCGCGGAGGGTGTCGCCGAGGGAGCGCAGGTCGAGCTTGCCCTCGACGACCCGCCCGACGCCGTAGCCGATCGCCATGGCGAGGGCGACCCAGAGGAGCGCCCAGAAGCCGAAGACGAGAGCGGTCAGCGCGAGGACCGCGCCGAGGACCAGGCCGATGTGGGACGGAGTCACTTGACGCGGCTCTCGGTCTCGTCGTCCTTGTCGTCCGAGGGGATGAAGACGTCGGAGATGGTGACGTTGACCTCGGCGACCTCCATGCCGACGACCGAGGAGATGGCCTCGGAGACGGCGGAGCGGATGCTGTCGGCGAGCTTCTGCAGCGCGACGGGGTACTCGGCGACGACGGTGATGTCGGCGGCGACCTGCTTCTCGCCGACCTCGACGGAGATGCCCTGGCCGCGGTCCTGCGCGTTGATCGCGTTGCGGATGGCGCCGATGGCGCGGGCGGCGCCGTTGCCCAGGTCGTGCACGCCGGGGACCTCGCGGGCCGCGATGCCGGCGACCTTCTCGACGACGCCGTCGGCGATCGTGTTCTTGCCGGCCGAGGTGGCGGTGCCGTGCTTGGCCGAGGAGGCGTTGGCGAGGCTGGTGGGGGTGACGTTGGTCATGATCTTCTCCAGATGGTCAGAGGTCGTGGCCGGGGCCGCGGTGCTCACGATCCGTGGCACATGATGAAGACGTGGCCCGGGGCTCGGACGTCCCGGTGGCTCAGCCAAGGTGCAGGGAACGTCGAGCGGAGATGCGTTTCGCGGCCACCGGCGTCCACAGGCTCCTTCGGCGCACTCGCTGAGCGGCCAGCGGAGTGCACAGCCGCGTCAGGCCGCGGTCGCCGTCCCCGCCGGGAGCCGGCGGTCGCGCCGACGGGTGAGGGCGCGGCGCCAGGCGGGGCTCCACCGCTCCTCGGCGACCGCGTTGACGCCCCACGACAGCAGGAGGACGACGAGGAAGGCGACGAGTCCGGCTCCGTCGCGGCCGATCAGCGGCCAGAGCGCGCTGACGATCGCGCTGCCCACGACCAGATGGAGGATGTAGAGCGAGTAGCTGATCCGCCCGAGCCAGAGCAGCGGCGCCCATCTCAGCACGGCGGTCCGGCGCCGCATCGCGACGACCGTGACGGCCGCGCAGACGCCGAGGACGACCGCTCCGTCCGGCCCGCCGTGGAGGAGCTGGGCGTTCAGGGCCGCGATCAGAGCCGCCGGCACGGCGAGGAGCTCGAAGCGCCCCTGCCGTCGCGAGAGGAACAGCAGCATTCCGACGCAGAAGAGGGGTCCGTACTCGGCCAGCGTCAGGTTCGCCAGGACCCGGACGGCGACCGGCGCCGAGACGACGTCGACGCCTCCCGAGGCGAGGTGGGCGGCGACGGAGGCGGTCGCGGCGACGCCGAGCCAGACGACCACCAGCACGCGGACCAGCCGATCCGTGAACCGGCACTTCGTGAGGACGAGCACGAGCAGCACCAGCAGGTAGAACTGCATCTCGACGGCCAGCGTCCAGAACGCGCCGTTCACGTTGGGCACCAGCAGCAACCGCTGCACCATCGTGAAGTTGAGCAGCAGCTCCAGCGGCGTGAGGTCGGTGCCGGGGACGCGGGCGAGAGCGCCGACGACGATCGAGACGACCACCGCGATCCAGTAGGCCGGGTAGAGGCGGCTGACGCGGGAGATCGCGAAGTCCGACGGCCGCCGCGCGCGGTCCGCGGACATCAGGATCACGAAGCCGCTGATGACGAAGAAGAGCTGGACGCCGAACTCGCCGAACGGGAGCGCGACGGATCCCGGCGGTGCATCCGGATGATCGAGCGAGAACGCGGTGGTGAAGTGGTAGACGACCACGCCGAGGGCGGCGAGGCCGCGCAGACCGTCGAGCTCGACGAAGCGTGACGCCACGGCTCCCCCGCTCCGGAGCCCCCGCCCCTCGCTCGAGTGTTCCAGAGCGCTCCGGCCGCCCGCGCGTCGGCCGTCCGTCGTTCCGCGCCGCGCCCGGCACCCGCCTCGACCCGCATCCCGGCGGCGGAGGCGCGGGGAGGGCGGCGCTCAGCTCTCGGGACGGATGCGGAGCGCGCGGGCGAGGGCATGCCGACCTGACCGAGCGGTTCGTCGCGGATGCGATCGCGTCGGCCTCGCGCATGACCGAGCGCGGACTCCTCCCCGCGGAGGAGCAGCGCGTCAGGCCGAGTGCAGGTGGCGGTCGAGCGTCATCCAGTTCTCGCGGCTGAGACGGGCGGCGCCGTCGGTGTCGCCCGCGCGGAGGGACTCCACGATCGCGCGGTGCTGCTCCACGGATCCGCGGGCCGCCAGGGAGGCGAAGCGCTGGCGCTCGGCACGGCGGATGAGCGGAGTGGCCTGCTCGAGCACGTCCTCGATCATCCCGTTGCCGCTGAGCCCGGTGAGCACCGCGTGGAACGCGTCGTCGGAGCGCAGCGCCAGCTCGACGTCGCCCTCCGCCAGCGCCCGCGCGAAGTCGTCGTTCGCCGACTCCATCGCGGCGAGCGCCTCCGGAGTGACGGCCGGGCCGGCGAGGCGCGTGGCGAGCTCGTGCATGGCGGCGGCGATCTGCTGGGCGTCGCTGATGCTCTCGGCCGTGGCGGGGGTCACGATCGTCGCCCGGCCGGGCTTTGCCGAGACGAGGCCGACGCGGGCCAGCCGGAGCAGCGCCTCCCGGATCGGCGTCCGGCTGACTCCGAGCCAGGCCTCGAGCTCCTGGTCGCGGAGGCGCTCCCCCGGCTCGAACGTCCCGTCGACGATCGCGTCGCGCAGGGCACGGTAGACGTCGTCGCGGAGGAGGGACCGGGGGGTGACGGCGGTCGTCTTCGGGATGGGCATACGACGACGATAGCACCGCGCGATATATTGCATATGTCACTCCACCGCCGCCACCGGCGTCACTCCACCGACACCGCGCCCGCTCCGCCCACCGCGAGCCGAGTGTCGAGCGAGAGCGGCTCCCACCGGTCGCCCGAGCAGAAGTCGACGCGGTCCCGGTCCAGTCCGCTCGTCGTCACGACCTCGCGGCCGTCGAGCACGATCAGCGTCTGCACCCCCTCGTCCTCGGACCGGTCGGGCCCGGACCAGGAGATCCCGGTCCGCTCCTCGACCGACTCCGGCGACTCGTAGGGGCAGACGACGAGGAAGTCCGAGCCGTCGACGCCGTCCACCTCCGCGAGGGCGAAGGATCCGCCCGCCGCGGCCTCGGCTGCGTCCTCGACGGCCGGGCCGGGATCGGCCGCGCCCGCGCAGCCGACGAGCAGCAGCGCGGACGAGAGGACGACCGCGGCAGCCCGGGTCCGGCGGCCGGAGGCGGCCCCTCGGCCCGCCCGCCCCGTCACCGCGTCGCCCGCACCGCGTCGAGGATCAGCTCCGCGACCGCGTCCGGCTCCGAGACCGTCACGGCGTGCGACGCGTCGATCTCGACCGCGGTGGAGCGGGCGCGCTCGGCCATGAACCGCTGCGACTCGGCGGGGACGGCGAGGTCCTGACGCGTGATCAGGGTCCAGGAGGGGATGCTCCTCCACCCGGCCGCCGTGGCCGAGTCCTCGAGCGCGGCGGCCGCGATCGGCCGCTGGGTCGCGGCCATCAGAGCGGCGGTGGGCTCGTCGACGTCGGCCGCGAAGACCTCGCGGAACCGGTCCTGCTGGATGTAGAGGTCGTCGCCGGAGAACCCGCCGGACGCGAAGGGGACGGGGGTCAGGGCGGGGCCGAGCTCGCCGCCCGGGAACCTCCCGGTCAGCTCCCCGGTGCTCTCGCCCGGCTCCAGGAGGAAGCTGGCGACGTAGACGAGCGCCCGCACGTTCGCTGCGCCCTCCGCCGCCTCGCTCGCGACGGAGCCCCCGTAGGAGTGGCCGGCGACGACGACGGGTCCGTCGATCCCGTCGAGGACGCTGCGGAGGTACTCGGCGTCGGGGGCGAGCCCGCGGAGGGGGTTGGCGACCGCGAGGACGGGCAGGCCCTCGGCGAGGAGCCGGGAGGCGACTCCGTTCCAGCTGGACGACTCGGCGAACGCGCCGTGGACGAGGACGACGGTGGGCCGGTCGCCCTCAGGGGTGAACGCGGACGTGGACATGGCTGCTCCTTCGGGATGAGGTGGTCGGATGACTGCATGCAATATATTGCATGCAGGCCGAAGAAGGCGAGAGAGTGGCGGGGAATTCCCGAGGCGGATGAACGGAGTGGTCCGGTCGCCTGGTCGGGGCCTCGCGCCCTCCCGGCGAGCCGAGCGGTCGGCTCCCGTCGTCATCGACCTGCGCATGCGCGCCGACGTCGCCCGGAGTGAGACGCTCTCGACGGAGTGGATGCCTCCTGCCGGGCCGTTCCTGGGTGGAGGCGCGCGGACACGATGCCCCCACCGGCGCCGGAGAAGCCTCGCGCTCCTCGATGAGCGAGAGGACATAAGCTCGCACACGTGGCAGCCGGCGCAGTGATGTACAACTTCGCGATACAGCTGGCTGATGTGGACCGCGGTGTCTACGAGGACATCACGTTGCGAGCCGCTCGGCACCCCTCCGAGACCGACGCGTACATGATGACGCGCGTGCTCGCGTACTGCCTCGAATACGTGGAGGGGATCACCTTCAGTGAGGGGATCTCGTCGACGGCGACCGAGCCGGCGGTGCTGGTCCGCGATCTCACCGGCAGGCTGACCACGTGGATCGAGGTGGGCGCGCCGGACGCCGAGCGACTGCACTTCGGGAGCAAGCTGGCCGACCGCACGACGGTCTACACGCATCGCAACCCGGAGAAGGTGATCGCGGCGTGGTCCGGCAAGCGCGTCCACCAGCTCGAGCAGATCACCGTGCAGAGCTTCGACCAGGGGTTCCTGGATGCCGCGGTCGCGGTACTCGAGCGCCGCAACACGCTGACCGTGTCGGTCGTCGAGGGGCAGCTGTATCTCGAGCTCAACGGCGTGACGTCGAGCAGCGACATCCACGTGCATCAGCCGGGCTGAGCCGGCGCCGAGTGTCACGAGGTCCGTGTCCGGAAGACCGGTCGGAGGACACGAGAAGCATCCTCCGAAACGGCCCCTCGGGACGCACCCGGAGACGACGAGGGCCGGCACTGCCGTGAGACGGTCCGGGCCCTCGGGCACGCTGGGGCTGCGCGTCAGCGGCGCAGCGTGTGGCTCGGCTTCTCGTCGAAGCGCACCTGGTACGCGCTCGCGAAGCGGCCGAGGTTGCCGAAGCCCCACTCGCGGGCGACCGCGGCGACGGTGGTCGAGCAGGGGTCGCCGGCGACCAGGTCGGAGTGGGCGCGGTCCAGGCGCACGTCGCGCAGGTAGACCGACGGCGACACCCCGAGGTGCCGCTTCGTCGCCTGCTGCAGCGTGCGGGTGTGCAGACCGGCCGCGCGGGCGGCGTCGGCCGGAGTGATCGGCTCGTGGGCGTGGTGCTGGAGGAAGTCGAGCGCCACCCGGGTGCGGGAGGCGGACGGGCGCCGCAGCACGGCCGGCACGTCCCACGCGCGCCACGGGAACAGCAGAAGCAGCACGCGGGCGAGGTCGAGCTCGGCGGTGAAGCGCACGAGCGGAGTGATCGCAGCCGTCGCGAGCGCGGCGCTCGCCTCCGTCACCGCGGCGCGCCAGCGGGCGAGGACGCCGGGGTCGGCGTCCGCCCCGTGGTCGAAGGAGACGGGCTGGCGGGGGCCGGCGTGCGTCTCGGTCGCGACGTCCTCGAGGAACCCGGGGGCGAAGTGGATGAGGTTCTGCCGGTGCGGCTCGAACTCGAGCCCGAACTGGCGCTCCGCAGGGAACAGGAACGGGGCGGACAGCGCGCCGGTCCAGGTGAACGGCGGCAGGTTCAGGCGTCCGCCGCCGGCGCGGAACCAGCCGACGACGTACTCCTTCAGGTGGGGGACCTGGCCGGTGAGGGCGCCGGAGCAGTCGGAGGTGCGCAGGGTCACCCGGTCGCTGCCGCGGACGGCGTAGCGGTAGGAGAAGCCGCGCTGCGACGGAGCGACGCGGAACTCGCCTCCGCCGTACGCCTCGGAGTAGACGGCGGACGCGGCGGTCGGATCGTCGCCGGAGGCTTCGTAGCGCCGGTCGGCCCGCTCGTCGCCCGCGAAGGGGCTGCCGAGGGTGAAGGTCGACTCGCTCATGACGTCCGCCCGGGGCGGCGGCGGAGGGAGCAGTGCATGGGGGACTTCTTCCGGGTTCGGGGTCCGTGCGCTCGGGGGGACGCACGAGGGGTACGGAATCAAGACGTGTCGAGGAGCCGGAATGTCACGAATCCCGTCTCGAGACGTCCCCCATCGGCGGCACTCGCAATCCGGCCAGCGGATTCGGCGGCCCGTTGTCAAGGCTGGTAGTCATGCCGGACGGCGCCCCACACTGAGGGCATCGGCGCGCGGGGACACCGCGCGCGGGACCGCGGAGGAGGCGCTCATCGACGACGACCCCCTCCTGAACGCGTCCGACGCGACCCTCGCCGCGCGCGCCGTCGACGGCGACGTGCAGGCGTTCGAGCAGCTCGCCCGCCGCCACGGCGCCCTCATGCGCGTCTACGCCGCGAAGCTCCTCGGCTCCGAGGCGGAGTCCGAAGACGTGGTGCAGGAGGCGTTCCTCACCGGCTGGCGGCGTCTGGCCGATCTCGACAGCCCGGCGCACATCCGCAACTGGCTGATGCGCATCGTCACCCACAAGGCGATCGACCGGATCCGCGTCCGCCGCCGCCACGACGACATCGACGACTGGGATCCGCCCGCGCCGCCCGAGCACTCGCCCGAGCGCATCGTGGAGGCGCGACTCCAGCTGGACGCGGTCTGGGAAGCGCTGGACCGATTGCCTGCTGATCAGCGACGCTGTTGGCTACTCCGCGAGACCGCCGGCTACAGCTACCAGGAGATCGGCGACGCTCTCGAACTCCCCGTCTCGACGGTCCGCGGCCTCCTCGCCCGGGCCCGTCGATTCCTGCTCCACGAATTGGAGGCATGGCGATGACCGACGACGCCGCCGTGCCCGAGGACGACCTCGACGGCCACACGCTCGAGGAGCTGGGCGAGTACCTCGACCGCGGCCGCGAGCCGCGCGACCCCTCGATCGAGAACTCCGCCGCGTGCCGGCTCGCTCTCGCGAACCTCACCCGCCTCACCGAGCTCTCGGCACGGGCGCTGCGGCAGGAGGCCGACCGCGAGCCCGACCGCGACGAGGTCTGGATCGCCGGCCTGCTCGACGCGATCCGCTCCGAGGTGCGCTCCGGCCGCGACATCCCCGTCCGCCACCCCGACCCGACCCTCCGCCTGGCGCTCACGGAGGCGGCCGTGCGCGGGATGATCCGCCGCGCCGGCGACACGATGGGCGGCGTCATCATGGGCCGCTGCACCCTCGACGGCGACGTCTCGGCTCCCGGCGCCGTGGTTCGAATCGACGTGACCTGCGCCCTCGAGTTCGGCCTGCCGGTCGCCGTGGCCGCCGACCGCCTGCGCGAGCGCATCCGCTACGCCCTCGAGCGCCACACCGAGCTGACCGTCGGCGCGATCGACGTGACCGTCGACGACGTGTACCCCCACCGGGAGGAGCGGGAATGACCGACGACACCGAGCTCTCGCAGCGGCTGACCGCCGAGATCCGCGACATCGAGGGCGTCGCGGGGGTCTACCCCGCCCAGCCGATCGTCGAGGCCGCGGCCGACGCGCTCGCCGTGAAGCTGGACCTGCGGCAGCCCGACGTGCTGGTCGACATCGACCGGTCGGAGGGGTTCACCACGGTGAGCGCTCACATCGCCGCGTCCGCCGCACTGCCGGCCCCCGAGACGCTCCGCCTGGTGGGCGAGCGGATGCACGCGCTGCTCGCCGCCGACCCGTCGGTCACGGGGCCGCTCGCCGTCAACGTGAAGGTGCGCCTCATCGAGGACTCGGGGCGCGCCGAGCACTGAGCGGGCCCGCCGCCGTCCCCCTCCCACGAGAGGCCACCCGGGTACGCCTCGCGCGGCGTGTCGCGTACCGAGGTGGCGTCTCGCGGAAGGGATCAGGGGCAGCCCGACCGGGTCAGCAGGAGACGAGGCGGTCGAAGCGGGACGCGACGCCCGAGCTGTCGCTGAACTTGCGGTTGATGATGCTCATCTTGTTGCAGCCGCTGTCCGGGCCGTTCCTCCAGATGACCTTGACGTTGCTCGCCTGGTCGCAGTGCCACCACACCGTGACCTGCGCGCGACCCAGGGAGTCGCGCTGCGAGCGGACCTCGCAGCAGTTGCCCGGGCCGCCGTTCTGGTAGACGAGCTGCCCGGCGGAGGCGGGGGTAGCGACGGCGACGGCCCCTCCGAGGGCGAGGGCGATCGCGGCGAGCGTGGCCGTGAGACGACGGTGCATGGTGTTCTCCTTCGAACGGGCGATCGGAGGCGACGGCGGCCGCCCCTCTGCCAGCACCCTGGACCCGGCCCGGCCGAGCCCGGTCGTGAGCTTTCGTGCCGGAGATCACCCCGCCTGGAGGGTGGGGGGAGAGCGAGTACTCCTCACTAGCGTCGAGGCGCGTGCAGCTGCGCGCCCCTTCGACGCAGAGGACTCGCCATGCCTTCACGACTCCTCGACCGGCCGCGACTCGCCCTCGCCCTCGCAGCCCTGTGCCTCGGAGTGCTGGCGGCGACACCCCCGCAGGCGGTCGCCGCCCTCGCACCGGCGTCCACGACTCCGACCGCCTCGTCCGCCGGCCAGGCCGTCACGGCGGCACCCGCCGACGCCCCGGGCTGGACCACGCTCCTGCGCGACGACTTCACCGGGCCGGCGGGCGCGCCGGTCGGGAGCCAGTGGGAGCACGAGGTCGGCACCTGGGGCACCGGGGCGGTCGACCGGACGACCGCGTCGACGGCGAACGTCTTCCTCACGGGCGGCGGCGCTCTGGGAATCCGCGCCCTCCGCGACTCCGCCGGAGCATGGACCTCCGGGCGGATCGTCACCGCCGACAAGTCGTTCTCGGCGCCGGCGGGCGGCCGACTGCTGATGACCGCCTCGATCCAGCTGCCGGACGTCGCGCAGGCCACCGGCTACTGGCCCGCCTTCTGGGCTCTCGGGCGGGACGCGAACGCCGTCATCGACTGGCCCGCGACCGGCGAGTTCGACATGCTCGAGGCCGTCAACGGCACCGCCCAGGTGATCCAGACGCTGCACTGCGGAGCGCCGGACGGCGGCCCCTGCGACGAGCCCGCCGGCCGGACGAGCGGGATGCTGGACTGCGCGTCCTGCGTGACGGGGTTCCACCGCTACTCCGCCCTGCTCGACCGGACCGTGCCCGGCGACGAGCGCGTGGAGTTCCTCGTCGACGGCGTCACCCGGCACGTGGTGCGGGAGTCGGAGGTGGGGACGGCCGCGTGGCAGGCCGCGGTCCCGAACGACGTGCTGCTGATCCTGAACCTCGCCATCGGGGGCGGGCTGCCGAACGGCGTGTGCGGGTGCGACAGTGCAGCCGCTCCGAAGAGCTCCGGCGGGACGATGCTCGTCGACCACGTCGCGGTCTACCGGTCCGACGCGGCGCCGGCTCCGGTCGTCGTCGGGACCGCCGCGGTGGGCGCGACCCTGTCCTCCTCCGCCGGCCGGACGGGACCGCTCGTGCATCGCTGGGCGGCGGGAGGCGTCGACATCGCGGGAGTGACGGGTCCGGATCTCGTGGTCCCCTCCTCCGCGGTCGGCAAGCGGGTGACCGTGACGGTGAGCGCCGCCGACGGCTCCGGCCCGACGACCTCGCAGCCGACCGCACCGGTCGCCGCCGGCACCCTCGGCGCCGCGACGCCGACCGTCACGGGCACGGCCCGGGTCGGAGCGGTGCTCACGGCAGCTCCGGGTCCGTGGACGCCGACCCCCGTCAACCTCACCTACCGGTGGAAGGCGGACGGCGCGGCCATCGCGGGAGCGACGTCGCCGCGGTTCACGCTCACGAAGGCTCAGGCGGGGAAGCGGATCACGCTGACCGTCGCCGGGACGAAGACCGGCTACTCCACCGCGAGCCGGACCTCCGCGGCGACGGCGGTCGTGGGACGGTGACGGGCGCGGGCTGTCCCCCGCCCGCCACCGTGTCTCAGACCTCGCGCTTGCGGCGAGGAGCGATGCGCAGGACGGCGGTCCCCGCAGCGATGAGGGCGAAGGCCGCGAGTGCCAGCCAGACCGAGTCGAACCCGGTCATGGCGAGCGTTCCGGCACCGACTCCGGCTCCGGCGGCTGTTCCGATGTGGTTGTACATGTCTCTCTCTCTGTTTCACCAGTCGCGCCGACGGCGTGTCAGCGCATCCAGGTAGGCCTTGGTGTGGACGACCTGCAGGAACAGGTCGACGACGAGCTCGTACATCGACGCGGCGGCGAGCATGTACCGCCAGCCGCGGTCGCGGACCGTCACGATCCGCTCGACGACGAAGATCGCGGTGACGGCCAGCCAGAACGGCTGGAGGCTCAGCTCGCCCCAGCCGACGGCGTAGACGATCGTGGCCAGGTAGACGTAGGTGATGATGCATCCGAGCATCGTGAGCAGCTGGCGCCCCCAGTAGGGAGCCGTGACCCGCGTGAAGCCGTACTGCACGCAGTTCTCGACCGCTCCGCGCTTCCAGCGCAGGCGCTGACGCCAGAGGTCTCCCCAGGTCGGCATGACCTCGGTGACGAGGGTGCAGCCGGCAGGGCTCAGCACGTCGTAGCCGAGGTGGCGGATCGCGAACGTGAGCTCGTTGTCCTCGGTGAGGACGGTGGTGTCGTAGATGCCGCCGATGCCGTCTCCGGAGGGGAGGGAGCCGGCCAGGCGGGCCGCGCTGATGCGGCGCATCACGGCGACCTGGAGCACGGCCGCGGTGCCCGTGACGACGAGGCACTTCCCGTTCAGCCGGAGCACGTCGCGGGCGTAGCGCGCGTACTCGTTGCGCTGGAGGTGGCCGACGAAGCCGCCGCCCTCGCCGCCGCGGAACACTCCTCCGACCGCGCCGATGCCGCCGTGCAGCCTGCCGCGGGCGATCTCGAGGAACCCGGGGTCGAGCGCGGAGTCGGCGTCCTGCACGAGAACCAGGTCGTCGTCCTGCAGCCCCGGGAGGACCTCGGCGAGGAACTGGTTGAGGCCGCCCGCCTTCTTGTGGCTGTTCCCGACGGTGACGAAGACCTCGGCGCCGTGCGCGAGAGCGATCTCGACCGTGGCGTCGGTGCAGTTGTCGGCGATGACGACGATCCGGTCCGGCGGCCAGGTCTGCCGGCGCAGGCCCTCGATCGCCGCGGCGATCCCGGCCTCCTCGTTGTGGGCGGGGAGGGCGGCGACCAGGTCGCCGATGCGCGACGAAGCGCGGCGGCCGCTGCGGGGGCGCGTGCCGGCGATCGGGGTGGATGCCGGAGGGAGCCGGTCGGCGTCGACGGCGGGGAGCCCGGTGCGCTCGAGGACCGCAGTGGGGGCCGGCGGACGCTCGAGCAGCGCGGTCGGGGCGGCCGAGCGCTCCAGGAGCGCGGTCGGGGCGGCCGAGCGCTCCAGGAGCGCGGTCGGGGCGGCCGAGCGCTCCAGGAGCGCGGTCGGGGCGGCCTTACGCTCCGGGACGGCGGTAGCGGCGGACGAACGCTCCGGGACGGCGGTCGCGGCGGCCGGATACTCCAGGACAGCGGCCGTCGCGGCCGGAAGCGCGGTCGGCGCAGCCCGACGCTCCAGGACAGCGGCTGGCACGACCGGTCGCTCGACCACCGCGGACGGGGCGGCCGGACGCTCCAGCACCGCGGTCGGGGCGGCTGGAACCGTCACCGCTCCGGCAGGCGTCGCGGACGCGAGGCGGCGCGGAGCGGAGACCCGTTCGCGCCCGGAGCGGGCGGCACGGCGTCCCGAGAGCGGGCGCGAGGCCGTCTCGTCGTGCGCCTCCCAGGTCGCCCGGCGACGGGGAGCCGCCGGCTCGTCCGCGCCGTGGCCGGGCTGTGTGCTCATGACTGTTCCTCTCCGCGGCCGGGGGCCGATGTGCGCTGATGAGCGCCCGCGCGGAACGGAGGTCGTCGCCGGGGTGGGCGCGACCCGAGTGAGGATCGGCGTCCGACGGGGGGATCGGAGCAGGGCCTGACAGAGGACAGCATCGGGGGGTGCTGCGATCAACCTAGGGGCACGGAGATGATGGAAGCAAGTGAATTTTGTCACCCTAAAGGGGCCACGCAAGGTCCTTGCGGCTCCCTCGTCCTCGTCGTATCAGGTCAGTCGGCTCGCCGAGCCTCCTCCACACCCGGCGCACCCCTCTCCGCTCGGCCCCGCGACGGGCCGTTCGGGGGTCGGCGGCGCTCTTGTGCGTCGAGCCGCCGGGGTCCACCATCGAGCGACGGCCCCCGCCCGGGGCGGCCGCACCCGACGGGTCAGGGGCGCCATGCGGTCGCGAGGTCTGCTCTTCTGCCTGATCCCGCCGATCCTCTGGGGCGGCATGCTCCCGGTCGCGGACAGCATCGCGGCGACGGTCGACTCCTTCTTCATGACCCTCATCCGCTACACGGCCGCCGCGGTCGTCCTCGCCCTGCTGCTCGCCCGGGCGGAGGGGCTCCGCGCCTTCCGGCTCGACGGCCGCGGGTGGCGGCTGGCGCTGCTCGGCGCCTCCGGATTCGCCGGCTTCGGCCTGCTCGCCTTCACGGCTCTGCGGTTCACCTCGGCCCCGAACGTCAGCCTGATGATGGGGATGATGCCCGCGATCGGCGCGGTGCTCGCGAGCATCGGCGCGCGTCGCCTGCCGCCTGCCGCCACCGTCGGCTGCATCCTGCTCGCGCTCGCCGGAGTCGCGCTCGTCGTCACCCGCGGCGACGTCGCCCTCCTCCTCGACGGCGAGCTGGGGTTCGGCGAGCTGCTCGCCCTACTCGGAGCGATCTGCTGGGTCGTCTACACGCGCGGAGCCGCGGCGTTCCCCGGCTGGTCGGCGCTGCGGTACTCGACGCTCACCACCGCGCTCGGCTGCCCCTCGATCGCCGTCGCGGTCGCCGTGGCGACGGCCACCGGCTCCGCGCACCCGCCGACCGGGGCCGAGGTGCTCGCGGCCTGGCCGCAGCTGGCCTACCTGATCCTCCTGGCCGGCGTCGTCGCCGTGCTGCTGTGGAACACGGGCATCAAGCTGCTCGGCGCCCTCAACGGCACGCTCTTCCAGAACCTCGTCCCGGTGACGACCTTCGCGATCAGCATGGCGGGCGGCTACCGGCCGGGGCCCGTCGCCCTGCTCGGCGCGGCCATCGTCGTGACGGCGCTGCTGCTCAACAACTGGGCGACGCGGCGCGCGGCCGCGGTCGCCGCGCGTCCCGTGGCGGTACCGGCTCCGGTGCGCTGAGCGCACCGCGGGAGCCTCCCGCTCGGGGCGGTCACTGGTCGGAGTTGCCGGCCCAGCGGACGGAGCCCTGCGCCTCCTCCTTGCTGATCGGGGACACGGTGCCGCAGTGCGAGCACTCGAGCAGGTAGCGGGTCGAGACGGTCAGGACGGGGACGAAGAAGAGCGAGAGGCGCGTCCGGCGGCGGAGGATCCGCTGCTCGTCGCGCTGCCCGCAGACGCGGCAGACGAAGACGAGCGTCCGGAGGAGGTCCTCGACGGCTCGGGTCCCGAAGATGAGGAGCATGCGTCCGAGCGTAGGGAGCAGGGCGCGCTCGGCGGAGGGGGTTGCCGGGGCGCCGTCGCCGCGAAGCGCCGGGCGCAGACGACCACGGCGAGCGCCGTCTCGAGCAGGTCGCCTCCGTAGAACAGCAGGAGCGCCGCCTGGCGTCCGGTCTCGTCCGGAGCCTCCGCGTAGAGCACGGTCGCGAGCAGCCCGTGCGCGGCGATGCCCGCTCCGAGCACCCCCAGGCGCAGGCCGAACGGGGCGCGGTGCGGGTTCGGATCGACTCCGGCGAGCGCCGCCGTCAGCAGGCAGCCGCTGAGCAGGAAGTGCACGCCGAGTGCGAGGTGCAGCAGCGGATCCGCGTGCGCGGCGGCGAGCAGTCCGGTCGCGTGCACGAGCCAGAGGGAGCCCGTCGAGAGCAGGAGCGCCGTCACGGGGTGGGCGAGGAGACGGGCCGGGCGGCTCCGGAGCAGCCGCGAGAGCCGCCGGGCAGCCGTGACGTCGAGCGCGCGCAGGGCCAGGGTGACGGGGGCCGAGAGCACCAGGAGGAGCGGCGCGAGCATCCCGAGGACCAGGTGCGTCAGCATCGCCCCGCGCGGATCCGCGTGCGACCACTCCGCGAGCGGACCCGTGAAGCAGAGCGCCGCGGTCGCGAGCCCGCCGAGGAGCAGGGCGGTGCGGTGGAGCGGCCACGGCCGTCCGCGCCGCCGCTCGAGTGCCGCGGCGCCCCCTCCGAGTGCCGCCGCCGCGGCCAGCGGGACCAGGAGCAGCAGGCCCGGGTCGAGCAGGGAGTGGTCGGCGTGCGGGGTCACGCCGTCGCACGCCGTCGCCGCGGCAGGAGGAGCAGCCCCGCCGCGAGCAGCACCGCTCCCGAGGCGATCCAGGCGGAGTCGTAGAGGAGCAGGTCGACGTCGTAGCGGACCTGGTGCACGCGGAGCAGCTTGTGGTCGACGACTCCGTCCCACAGCTGGAACAGTCCCGCCCCTGTGAGCCCCGCGGCCCACGCCGTGCGCGGACGCAGAGCGGATCGGCGCCGGGCGTCGGCGAGCAGGAAGCCGCCGCCGACGAGCGCGAGGATCTCGGCCGCGTGCAGCAGCCCGTCCGAGAGAAGGCCGATCGCCGGAGTGGAGCGGTCGTAGAAGTGGTGCCAGGCGAGGATCTGGTGGAAGACGATCTCGTCGACGGCCGCCATGAGGCCGACTCCGATCAGGAGGCCGCCCTGGAACGCCCGGTCGCCGCGGAGTCCCCGACGCCGCATCCGGTCCCCTCCCGATCGAGTGCCGGGGCCCCGGGATCCCGAGACCCCCGCGCCTCCTCCCGAGGCCCCGCCACCAGGGAAGCGGACGCCCGGATCGCGGCCTAGAGGGTTGACTCCTCGCGCCCGCGCCGGTCGTGCTGCCCCTCCGCTACGGGCTGGGCCGACGAGGCGCAACCCCGCGCGAGGGGCGCTCCCGTTCGGGAGAGTGGAGGCATGCAGCAGCTGACCTACGCCTCCAAGAGCTTCGTGACGACCGACGCCGTGACCGAGGCCCTCCTCGACCTGGTGACCGCGATCGACCGCCAGGAGCACTCCGAAGCGGTCACGGTCCCGGCGTTCACCGAGGACGGCGAGCTCATCGAGGCGAAGATGACGCTCGACGCGAGCAGCGAGCTCGTCGCCGTCCCCGTCGAGGTCTCCATCAAGGACGAGGAGTCGACCACCGGCGCCGTCGAGGCCGCCGTCGAGGACATCCGCTCCCGCATCAAGAGCAACCGCGCCACGATCGCGCGCCCCGTGATCGACGAGGACCCGGAGCCCTACAACTACGAGGAGTTCTGAGCAGCGCCTGCGGGCCTCCGCGCCTCCGCACTGAGGTGCCCGGATCTGCTCACGACACGCCGGAACGGCCGGCCGATCCGAGCACCACAGCACGGATCCTCGCCCTGCGCCTCTTGACCGGCGGCGCCGCAGGGAGTCGGATGAGGGCGTGCGCGCGCTGGTCCCCGTCTCCGATCCGTGGTCCGTCGACGGGAGCGGGCGGACGGACGACGGGCCCGTCGACGACCTCTCGGTCCGCGCCGAGCGGGACGGCAGCTCGTACTCGGTCCGGACGCTGCGGCTGACCGGTGTCCGCCTCGGGCCGCGCGGCTCGGTGCACGGAGTGGTCACCGACCCGGTCGCGACGGCCACGCTCGCGATCGGCTCGCTCCTCCTCTCGGTGATCCCCGCCGGCCTGCCCGGGGACCGGACGCGAGCGGCGATGGTGGCGGCGGAGGCGCGGGCTCAGGAGCTGGCCGCCGACCGGCCCGCGTGGGGCGTGAGCCCCCTCCCCCTCGACGGGATCGACTACGCGCTCTTCACCCGGACCCTGCCCGAGGGCGCCGTCGCGCACGCCGACCTCGGCTGGGCCGTCGTCGCGCTGTGGAGCACAGGCCCGCTCCCCCGGGGCCCCTTCCACCTGCTCGAGATCCCCGACGAGCCCGTCCAGCGCTGAGTCGCCCGGATCGGCTCGCGACACACCGCAACGGGGAGCCGATCCGGGCGACTCAGCGAACGGGTCAGCGCACTCAGCGCGGGGTCACGCGCCCGCGACCGTGGAGCCGCGCACCAGCAGCTCGGTCGGCAGCAGCGTCACGCGCTGCACCTCCTCGCCGGCCAGGAGTCGCACCAGCACGTCCGCCATCGCCTCGCCGAGGCCCGTGGAGGGCTGGCGCACCGTGGTGAGGCGCGGCTCGCTCGCCTCGGCGAAGTAGTCGCCGTCGAAGCCCGCGAGCGCGATGTCGCCCGGCACCGTGAGGCCGCGCTCGCGCAGCGCCGTCAGGGCGCCCGCCGCCATCTGGTCGTTGGAGGCGAAGACCGCGTCGATCGGCCGCCCGGAGTCGAGCAGACGGCGCATCGCGGTCGCGCCGTCCTCGGGCGAGTAGTCGCCGTACTCGACGAGCGAGTCGTCGAGCCCCGCGGCGGTGACGGCCGAGCGCCAGCCGGCCAAGCGGTCGATCGCGGCGGGCATGTCCTGGCGGCTCGCGATCATCGCGGGGGCCGTGCGGCCGAGGCCCAGGAGGTGCTCGGTGACCGTGCGCGCCGCTCCGGTGTTGTCGACGTCGACGAAGTAGCTGCCGCCCTCCTCCGTCAGCGGCCGCCCGCCGAAGACCACGGGGAGCGAGGCGCCGAGCTGCGCGTAGGAGTGGTCGCCGCTGTGGTGCGAGACGACGAGCGCGCCGTCGACGTTGCCGCCGAGCAGGTAGCGCCGCGTCTTCTCGGGCGCCGCCTCGGACGCGATCACGATGGTGAGCGTGTACTCGGTGCCGGCGAAGGCCATCGCGGCGCCCTGCACGACCGAGGCGAGGAACGGATCCGCGAACACCTTCGCCGCCGACTCCGGCACCACGAGCGCGACGGTCTGCGTGCGGCGGCTGGCGAGGGAGCGCGCGGCGCGGTTGGGCACGTAGCCGAGCTGCTCGATCGCGGCGAGCACGGCCGTCCGGGCGCCGTCCTTCACGCGCGGGGAGTCGTTGACGACCCGGCTGACCGTCGCGCGGGAGACTCCGGCCAGCGCGGCGACGGCTTCGAGGGTCGGGGCGGCCGAAGCGGTGTCGTGGGTCATGCGGGCCTTCCTCGCGGGTGCCTCCGAGGCTAGCCGAGCGCTGGAGGAGTGGGCTCGTGCGGGGCGTCCGCGGCGTGAAGGGGCGCGGATCGCGGCCATTCGGGGGTGATGCGGGGCGGCGGAGCGGGCCGGCGGAGTGAGTCCGCGGCCTGCGAGGGCGCGGATCGAGGCCGTTCGGGGTGGCGCCGGGCGGTCGGGGCGCCGCCTCGGCGATCACCGGCGCGACCGGCGCACGGCGATCGGTCGCGCACTGGCGGAGGCCGGGAGCCTCGCGCCCGTCAGCGCCCGCGGCGGAAGCGCGCGAGGAGTCTCCGGAGCCGCTCGGCCTGCCGGTCGGTGAAGTCGTTCGACAGCCGGAACGCCTCGCTCGTCGGATCCGCCCCGTTCGCGACGTCGCGGATGGCGCGCAGCGCCTGCTCCGACGGCGTCGGCCCGTCCCCTGGACGCGGCTGCGTCGGCCCGCTCGAGGGGTCCTCGTCGCGCGGGTCCTTCGGCTCCATGTCGCCTCCTCCGCGCCAGCCTAGGCGGCGGGAGGTCGGGCCTGGAGGTCTCGAACGGGGCATGATCGGCGGGATCCTGCGCGGCAGTGGTCGGGATGAGCCGAGCACGACGACCGGCCGGGTCGCGAACCCACCGGCCGCCCAGTGCACTGCCCGATCCCTCACCGCAGCCCCCGACCCCCGGACCCGGAGCACCACGGCCCCGGGCCCGAGGCCCCCGTCCCGCGGTCCGATGTCCCCCCGACCCGGTCCCGCGGGAGTCTCCGGGCGTCAGCCCTTCACCGCTCCGCTCATGATGCCCGCGATGAGCTGGCGTCCGGCGAGCAGGAACAGCACCAGCAGCGGGATCACCGAGAGCACGGCGCCGGCCAGCACGATCGAGTAGTCGACGTAGTAGCCCGACTGCAGCTGCGCGAGCGCCGTCTGCAGCGTCGGATTCGTGGGGCTGAGGACGATCAGCGGCCAGAGGAAGTCGGTCCACGCCATCATGAACGTGAAGAGCCCGAGGATCGCCATCGCCGGTCGCGCGGCGGGAACCGCGACGGTGAGGAACGTCCGGAACTGGTTCGCTCCGTCCACGCGCGCCGCCTCGATCAGCTCGTCCGGGATCACGTCGACCAGGTACTGCCGCATGAAGAACACGCCGAACGCGGTGACCAGCGTCGGCACGATCACGGCGCCGAGCGAGCCGGTCCAGCCGAGCTGCCGCATCAGGATGAACAGCGGGATGATGCCCAGCTGCGTCGGGATCGCCATGGTGGCGACCACTCCGATCATCAGGCCGTCGCGCCCGCGGAACCGCAGCTTCGCGAACGCGTAGCCGGCGAGCGTCGAGAACGACACGACCGACAGCGTGATGATCCCCGAGACGATGACGCTGTTCAGCAGCGCCGTCCAGAACGGGATCGCCGTCAGCACCTGCGACGCGTTGGCGAGGAAGTTGCCGCCCGGGACGAGCGGCAGGGTCTCGCTGCGGGTCGCGTTCGAGCCGCTCGCCACGACGAACGACCACCACAGCGGGTAGGTCGAGCCGAGGATGAAGGCGCTCAGCAGTCCGTAGGTGAGGAAGCCGGGCCGGTCGACGCGGGAGGCGCGGGAGGCGCGGACGCGGCGCACCGGGAAGGCGGCGGAGGTGGCGGGGGCGGTCATCGCTCGCTCTCGTTCTGGCCGAGGCCGGTGGTGGTGAGCAGGGGGTCCGCGGCGGCGATCTCGTCGGCGGTCGCGGGGCGGGCGGAGCGCCGCTTCGAGCGCTGCGAGATCCGGTTCTCGACGGAGGCGATCCGCCGCGAGATCGCGAAGTTCAGCAGGCCGATCAGCACGATCAGGAGGAACAGCAGCCACGCGATCGCGGCCGCCTCACCGAAGTTCTGGCGGAAGAACGCCATCTCCCAGAGGTAGAGGACGGTGGTCTGGAACTGCCGGTCCGAGCCGCCGATGCCGCCGGCGTTCGACACGTCGAACAGGCGCGGCTCCGCGAAGATCTGCAGGCCGCCGATGGTGGCGGTGATGATCACGAAGATCAGGGTCGGCCGGATGCTGGGGATCGTGATCGAGCGGAAGCGGCGGAACGCGTTCGCTCCGTCGATCGCGGCCGACTCGTGCAGCTCGCGCGGCACGGCCTGCATGGCGGCGAGGAGGATGAGGGCGTTGTAGCCGGTCCAGCGCCAGTTGACCATCGTCGCGATCGCGACGTGGCTGGCGAGGCGGTCGTTCGTCCACTCGATCGGGCTGATGCCCACGAGGCCGATCAGATTGTTGATCAGGCCCTCCTGGTCGCTGAACACGCTCGAGAAGATCAGCGCGACCGCCACCGGCGAGACGATGTACGGCAGCAGGACGCTCATCCGCCAGAAGGTGCTGGCCCGCAGCGCCTGGTCGAGGGCGGCCGCGAGCAGCAGCGCGACGGCGAGCTGCGGGATCGTGGAGAGCAGGAAGATGCTCAGCGTGTTGACGATCGAGTTCCAGAAGAAGCGGTCGCCGAGCACGGCCGCGAAGTTCGCGAACCCGACGAAGTCGCCCTGGCCCTGCAGCAGCTGCCAGTCGTAGAGCGACACGACGAGCGTGTAGACCAGCGGGAACGCTCCGGTGAGCGCGAAGAGCAGGAAGAACGGCGAGATGTAGAGGTAGGGCGAGGCCTTCACGTCGAAGCGGCTCGCGCGCTGGCGGAAGGTCAGCGGGAGTCGGGGCGCCGGGCGCCGCTTCCCCGCGGGGGGCGTCGCCGTGGTCGGCGGGGTGAGTGTGCTCGTCATGGCGCTCTCTTCGAGGTCGAGTCGGAGTCGGAGGGGATGCGGCGGGGCCGGAGTCTCTCGTGCGGCGGGGCCGGCCGGGAGGAGTCGCGGGCGGCGGGGCCGGAGAGGCCTCGGCCGGCGGGCGGCAGCGTTTCTCCCGTGCGGCGAGGCGGCCCGGGATGCGGGCGGCCCGGCCGCACGGGGACCAGGAGGTCCGGTGGCGGCCGGACCTCCCGTGATGGTGGGGCCTCGTCCCGGAGGGGTCAGCCCCCGGGCGTCGGCCCGACCGGATCAGTCGACGAGCTCGCCGAGGAGCTGGAGCGCCTCGTTCCAGCCCTCCTTGCCGTCGATCTCGCCGCGGTCGACCTTCTGCAGGACCGGTCCGAAGACGTTCTCCTGGATCAGCGAGTCGTCCGGGCCCTTGTACTGGGCGACGACGCCCTCGGCGCGCTGCGCGAGGATCGCGCCGGTCGGGGAGTCGTTCATGCCGGGGTCGGGAGCGGCCGCGGAGGCGAGCTCCTTCTGCGCGTCGAGGGTGCTCGGGAACGGTCCGGCCGCCTCGAACGCCTTCAGCTGCTGCTCCGGCTCGCTGAGCCACGACGCCAGCGCGGCGGCCTCAGCGGGGTGCTTCGACTGGGTCGGGACGGAGAGGAACGAGCCGCCCCAGTTGGCGGGGCCGCCGGGGAAGACGTCGGCGAAGTCCCAGCCGGTGGCCTCGGCGTTCCCGCCGCCGGCCTCGACGTTGCTCTTCAGCGTGCCGAACATCCAGCCCGGGCAGACGAAGGTGGCGAAGGTCTGGTCGGTGAACGACTTGCCCTTGTTCCAGTCCCACGCCTTCTGCGCGGCCGAGAGGCCGGAGGCGGTGGCGTCGGTCAGCTGGCCCCAGCGCTCCTCGAGCTCCGGGTTGCCCTCGACGTTCAGCTCGCCGTCGGAGGTGTAGTACCCCTCGGGCAGCTGGTTGACCATGGCGTTCCAGACGAATCCGGAGTGGTCGAACCAGGCCTTGCCGGTGGCGTCGTGGTACTTCTGGCCGGCGGCGAAGTAGTCGTCCCAGGTCGCGTCCGGTCCGCCGAGCATCTCTGCGACGGCGGCGCGGTCGGTGGGCATGCCGGCGGCCTCGAAGGCGGCCGTGTTGTAGCAGAGACCCTCGGGTCCGATGTCGGTGCCGTAGCCGATGACGCGTCCCTCGGGGTCGGTCGCCTGCTCGTACTTCCAATCGACCCAGTCGGCCTTGCGGTCCTCGATGCCGTGGTCGCGCAGGTCGACGAACTGGTCCGAGACCTCCATGACGGAGCCGAGCCAGCCCTCCTCGATGGCGACGACGTCGGCGAGCCCGGAGCCGGCGGCGAGCTTGGTGAACGCGTCGGTCCGCGCGTTGCCGCCGGTGTCGATGTTGTTCGGGACGATGGTGATCCCCGGGTTGGCGTCCTCGTACTCGCCGTAGAGCTCGTCGAAGCCCATGGCGTTGAACGTGGTGACGGTCAGCTCGATCTCGCCGCCCTCGGAGGCGTCGGATCCCGACGAGCATCCGGTGACGATCAGGGCGAGGGCCGAGGCGCCGGCGATCGCCGCGGCGATCCTGGTGCGTCGTGAATAGGGCACGGTCACTCCTTCGTGATGGTGGTGGGGCACCCCTGCGAGCGCTCTCACGCGTGCTGTTCCGCGTATGTGAGAGCGCTCTCACGAGGTGTGCGGCGAGCTTACGCACGCCCCCGCGGAGAGGTCAAGCGTTTTCGAGAGAGCGCTCTCATCGAATTGATGGTCCGCGCCCAGCCGCGCGCCTCCCCGCCGCCCTCGCCCCCGCGAGAACGCAGAAGTCGCGGTACTCGAACGCGAGTACCGCGACTTCCGTGGACTCACCGCCCCCTGCCGATCGAGTAGCGGCTACTCGACCAGCAGGGCCGACCTCAGCCCACCAGCACCGCGAAGCCCTGCGCGGGCAGCTGCACGGACACGGCTCCGGACGGCGCCGTCTCGCTCACGAGCGCGCCGTCCTGCGAGTAGACGCGCAGGGTGCCGGAGCCGCCCGAGACGCCGATCGCCGTGGTGCGCACCCCGTCGGTGGAGTTGCGGATCAGCTCGGTGCGGCCGCCCTCTCCTCCGACCACGAGGCGCGTGACCAGAGGTCGCACCAGCATGGCGTCGAAGCGGGTCGACGACGCTGAGCACCAGCACGCGGCCGCGCTCGGCGAGCACCCGCTCGACCCCCGAGATGAAGGAGGGGAAGAACGGGTCGGCCGCGATGACCGCCGGGTCGCGCGCCACGACGAGGCCCACCGCGAAGGAGACGCTGGTGGAGAGGGAGCGGGCCGTGAGGCTGGGCCGATAGCCGAGCTCGGCGGCGACGCGGAGGATCCGCTCGCGGGAGTCGGGCGAGACGCCCGGCCGGTCGTTGAGCGCGAACGAGACGAGCGCCTTGCTCACGCCGGCCTCGCGCGCGACGTCGAGGATCGTCGGTCTGCCCGCCATGGGAGCTCCTTCGCTCGTCGCCGCATCTGAACCGGTTTTGTAAACCGGTTCAGAGCGCCGTAGCAGGGAGGCGGGCGGAGGAGAAGAGGGAGGTGGGTGAGGCGGTGCACGTGCCACCTGGAGCCTGTTTCCCGCCTGTCCCCGGTGCTGGGACGTGCACGCGTCGGCCAGTCGCTACGGTGTCGGACGCCTGTGCATGGGCGCCCGGGATGGCCGCCGAGCGAGTGGCTCCAGGCCGCTCACGGAACGGTCGAGCGACGGAGTCTGAGAGCCCTCCGCGTCCCGGCTCCGGCACGGCTGGCTGGTGCTGGAGTGTCCCGGTGCCCGGTGACCCCGCAGGCACTCCCCCGACCCGAGAGAGAGAACGATCATGGCCCGCCCCCACTCCGCCAGCCGCACCACGAGCGAGCAGCGCACCGAGCACGCCGAGCAGTACTCGGCCGGAGCGCGCTACGCGTCGGAGGCGTTCGGCACCTTCCTCCTGGTCGCCGGCGGCGTCGGCACCGCGGTCTTCGCCTCCGCCTTCCCCGACTCCGGCAACGCGCTCGGAGTCGGCTTCCTCGGTGTCGCCCTCGCCTTCGGCCTCACCGTGATGGCCGGCATCTACGCCGTGGGCCACATCTCCGGCGGCCACTTCAACCCCGCCGTCAGCATCGGCCTCGCCATCGCCGGCCGGACCGAGTGGAAGCACATCCCCGGCTACATCGTCAGCCAGATCATCGGCGGAGTCGTCGGAGCCGGAATGGTCTTCCTCGTCGCCGCCGACGGCCCCGCCGGCTACCTCGCCGCCGCCCGCGACTCCGGCTTCGCCTCCAACGGCTACGGCGCCGCCTCCCCCGGCGGCTTCGGCCTCGGCGCGGTCATGCTGACCGAGATCGTCCTGACCGCCGTCTTCGTCGCCGTCATCCTCTCCGTCACCACCAAGAGCGAGTACAAGGCCGTCGCGCCGCTGGCCATCGGCTTCACGCTGACACTCGTGCACCTGATCAGCATCCCGGTGAGCAACACGTCGGTGAACCCGGCTCGGTCGATCGCTGCCGCGGTGTTCGCGGGGCCGGATGCACTGGGGCAGGTGTGGGTGTTCCTGGTGGCGCCGATCGTGGGGGCTGCGATCGCGGGGGTGGGGACGAAGGTGCTGAATCGGCGGAAGTAGGAGGCGCGGACGGCTGATGCCGTGCGTCGGCGGGAGGCACAAAGACATCGATGACGCTTGGGGAACACTCATCGTGCGCCGTCCAGGTATCCCCGAGCCGTGAGTCGGTTCCAGGACGCGGACATGGAGACGTGTAGGTCAGGCTGGACAGCTGGCGGCGCACTCAGCCTTCTCGTCCATGGCGACTCAGTGCCGCTGACGCTCGCAGGCGTCGAATCTCAAGCGGTCAGTCGCAGTCAGAGGCGGGTTGCGGATCCTGAACCGCTCTGGAGCGCCATCGTTGCGCGAGCCCTGGCGGTCAGCGTCGCCAGGATGAACCGCACCGTCGCGAGCACAGCGACCGCTATCGCCGATGCAACTCCGGTAACGATTGTCTGAGAGCGGGCCTCGTCAGCATCTAAACTCACCGCCACCGCAGTACCGAGAGCTCTGGCATTGTCCTCGCGCACCTCAGCGAGGTGCCGTTCAGCGGAGTCCGCGACCTCCGTCGCCAGGATGATCGGCTCTCGCGCCGCCGTGTCTGCTGCGTCCATCTTCGCCTTCAGCCCTGCATCGTAGCCGTACCTCGCCGGCCAGACTGGAGCGGCGATCGTTCCGTTCTCGACACCGCGAGCGACCTCGAGATCGTATGTCTGCGCGTTCCGCTGGATCGTCCCCTCCATGTTCTCTCGCTCGATGATCTCCCGGTTCTGGGCACCCTTGTGCTTGCTCTCGGCGTCGGACAACGCATCCGACGACTGTGCGAGCGCGACATCAGCCGCTTCGGACTGGGCGGACACGTCTGCTGCGCGGACCGCGAAGACGGAGGTCAAGACGACGCCGACGATGAGCACAAGGAGGACGACAGCAAGTGCGACACGCGGAATCAGGGTCGACCTTTTCAAGTACCTGGCTACCGCGTCGTCCTGGAAAGGGTAGGAGAACACGACGAGATTCTAGGCAACGTTCGTATCCCCCGTCCCCTTGAACGACCCACGCCGCGTTGCGGCGCGACAAGAAGCCCTGCCGCGTTTCAGCCGAGGTGGATGGCGCAACAAGCGCCGTAGACATGTCGCCCTGACGCAATGGGCAAGTTGCACCGGCGCTAAGTTCTGGTGGAACCAACAACACGCCGGTCTCACCCCACGACGCGCGAAGCGTTGTGCGGGATCGTGCGTCGCTCGAGGAGGAGAGACGTGGAGCCTGAGTGGATCGCAAGCCTGCGAGGTGAGGTCCTGGCTTTCACCGGGAAGGTCCTCGTCGACGGGGAGTGGACCGTCCGCGAGGAGTGTGTCCTGATGGCCGAGAGACGGGGCGCTCTCGGATGGAAGACCGACATGTCCAGCAAGGTCACGCTCCTGGTCTACGGAGACCTGGCCAGTTCGGTCGTGACCGACAAGACGCGCCACTACAGCAAGAAGTTGGCTCTGGCAGAGCGCCTTCGACGTGCCGGGATGCGGATACACGTGATCGACGGGCCTGGCTTCTCCGACCTGTGTGCAGGTTTTCCCGCGCGGAATCGACTGCTGCTGCCCGAGAGCGACGACGAGTACCTCGTCCTGCCGCAGGTCGGGGAGGGCATCCTCGGTGGGCCGTTGACGCTCGGACCGACCCCCGATCACTCGGGAGTGATGGTCGAGCTCGACCTGGCCGCCTTGGACAAGGGAACAATCGCTCATCAGCGAACACTGGCGGCATTCATCGACGTGCTCGGCCGCCGTCAGCTCGTCGCTGAGCGGCCGAGTCGGACGGCGCCGAGATTCGACGTCGGATGGAGTGATTCGACGCGGTCCTTCATCGCGGAGGTGAAAAGCCTGGGCGGCCCCGACGAAGCACAACAGATTCGACTCGGTATGGGCCAGGTAGTCGACTACGCGGCACAGCTCCGGCGCGCAACGACAACAGATCAGGAGATTCAACCGGTTCTCGTGCTGGAACGGAAGCCCGTCGATCCGCGGCGATGGGTCGATGCCACGAGGTCGGCGGGTGTACGCCTGACCTGGGGTCCCGACTTTGAGTGGGCACGGTAGAACTGCACGGGAACGAACCGGACACGTTCTGCCGCACTGACAGCCACTTCAGCACCCAACGGCACGCAGGGAACGTCCGCTCGCTCAACACGAGCCATGTACCCACCAGTCGGCGCAACGAGTGGCCAAGAGAGGGGTTGAGTTGATGCCAACGGTCGCCGAACCTGATTAGGGCAACGTGCACCGGTCCGCTCTGAGCCGACAGCAGCGCCGCGTACCGGAAGTCGGAAGCGATGCGTGGTGACCCGAGTGATCTGGGAAGCCCGAGCCGGCGCCTGGATCGCACCTCGGACCATCCCAGCGGCTCCTCAGCTCCAGCCGCTGTCGGCGACCGGGTCGGGAGCGTCACATGCTGCAGGCTCTGGGCGTACCGGCGGCGGGGGGCGGCAACCACGGCTCGGTTATGGTGAGGGTGTGATCACCGGAGAGCTCAAGAGCAAGATCGATCGAGTCTGGGATGCGTTCTGGTCCGGGGGCATCTCGAACCCGCTCGAAGTGATCGAGCAGATCACCTATCTGCTGTTCGTGCGGCGGCTCGATGACCTACAGACACTCGCCGAGAGGAAGGCGCGCGTCACAGGCGGATCAGTCGGGCGGACGATCTACCGGCGGGACCAAGACCATCTCAGGTGGAGCCGCTTCAAGAACGACGACCCCGAAATCATGTGGCTGGTCGTCCGCGACGAGGTCTTCCCACTCCTACAGGCCCTCGGTGGTGACGGGTCAACGTACGGCGAGCACATGCGCGACGCCCGCTTCACCATTCCAACGCCCGCGTTGCTGTCGCGGGTGGTCGACATGCTCGACGACATACCCATGGCCGAGCGCGACACCAACGGCGACCTGTACGAGTACCTGCTCTCGAAGATCGCCTCCGCAGGAGTGAACGGGCAGTTCCGCACGCCCCGTCACATCATCGAGCTGATGGTCGCCATGATGGCGCCCCAGCCGGCGGACGAAATCTGCGACCCCGCGTGCGGCACGGCGGGGTTCCTCGTCGCCGCATCGGAGTACGTGCGGCGCGAACACCCCGGTGTGCTGACGAACTCGGCGCAGCGCTCGCACTTTCACACAAGCATGTTCCACGGGTTCGACTTCGACTCGACCATGCTGCGCATCGGCAGCATGAACATGCTGCTGCACGGCATCGAAGCGCCCGACATCCGCTACCGCGACTCGCTCTCCGAGGGCGTGAGCGACGACGCCGAGCGCTACACGCTGATCCTCGCCAACCCGCCCTTCGCCGGCTCCCTCGACTACGAGTCGACCTCGAAGGATCTAAAGCGTATCGTGAAGACGAAGAAGACCGAGTTGCTCTTCGTCGCCCTATTCCTGAAGCTACTGAAGCCCGGCGGCCGCGCAGCCGTGATCGTGCCCGATGGCGTGCTTTCCACCTCGTCGACCGCACACAAGGCGTTGCGGCGGATGCTCGTGGAGGACCAGAAACTTGATGCGGTCGTCAAGCTGCCATCCGGCGTCTTCCGTCCCTACGCAGGCGTGTCGACCGCGATCCTGTTCTTTACGAAGACGGATTCGGGTGGCACAGACGACGTCTGGTTCTACGACGTACACGCCGACGGCTTCTCCCTCGACGACAAACGCAATGCGATCAAAGCGAACGACCTACCGGATGTACTCACCCGATGGGCACACCGCCGCACCAGCGAAAATGACCGGGCCCGCACCGAACAATCATTCACCGTACCCAAGGAAGAAATTGTCGCGCAGGGCTACGACCTCTCCCTAAGTCGCTACAAGAAGATTGTCCGCGACGAAGTTGAGCACCGATCGCCTCTAGAGATTATCGCCGACATTGAATCCCTCGAAGCGCAACTTGCGGACGAATTGGCTGACCTAAAGGCGATGCTCGCGTGACTATCGAAACGGTCCCGCTGCTTGAATCACTAACCGATATTTCCGCAGGAAACCAGAAGATTCCTGCATCGGCTTTCCTTGCGGCGGGAGAACTTGCCGTCGTTGATCAGAGTAAAAAGCTCGTCGGCGGCTGGACGAACGACGGTCGCTCCCGCGTTTCCGCACCTGGTCCAGTGATCGTCTTTGGTGACCACACACGGATTCTCAAGTACATCGATTTCCCATTCGCTATTGGGGCGGACGGCGTGAAGGTGCTGCGGCCTGGTAGCGCCTTTGATGCAAAATACCTTTATTATTTCCTAACCTCGCAAAACCTTCCGAATGCTGGCTATTCACGTCACTTCAAATATTTGAAGGAGATTCGAGTGCCGAAGCCGCCGCTTAGGGAGCAACGGCGAATCGCCGCGATTCTCGACCGCGCCGAGGCGCTCCCGGCGAAGCGCCGTGAGGTGCTCGCCCACCTCGATTCGTTACCCCAGAGCGTTTTCCTGACGCTATTCGGCGACCCTGACATGGCTTCGGAGAAAGTGCCATTTAGCAAGATAGCCTCGCTCTCGGGCGGCCGAAACCTGGTAGCGGATGATTTAAGCGCGGAAACGCCATATCGTGTGCTCAAAATCAGCGCGGTGACAACTGGGCAATTTCGTCCGAGCGAATCAAAACCACTGCCCTTACAATATCAGCCACCAATCGCTCACTTCGTTCGCGCCGGCGACTTGCTCATGAGCCGCGCTAACACGGCCGAGTTGGTCGGCGCGGTCGCTCATGTAAGTCAGGTCGCAGACAATTTAGTTCTGCCCGACAAAATCTGGCGGTTTGAATGGCACGAGGCGGCAAGTGTTCCAGTATTCTATCGAGCTTTGTTCCAATCCCGCACAATCCGTCACCGAATAAGTCGAATGTCTAGCGGAACGGGAGGGTCGATGAAGAACATATCGAAGGAGAAGATCGCAGACTTAATGCTTCCGGCGGTCAGCTTTGCCGAACAGCAAAGTTTCGCTAGACATATCGAAGCGATAGAAGCTCACCGAGCTGAGTCAGCGCGTGCCCTCGCCATGGAAGACGAGCTTTTCGCGTCCGCCGTGGCCCGGGCGTTCCGAGGTGAACTGTGACCGTGAACTTTGATTTCGTGCGCGCAGCGTGGCCGGACGTCTGTGCCGACGCCTCCCGCGCTGAGTCCTACCTGTCGAGTGACCCACGGTCGGCCTGTTTCTATAGCCGCCGCGCTATCGAGCAGCTCGTTAGCCACCTGTTCGAGGTGCTCGATCTGCCCGTCCCGTACCAGGACGATCTCGCCGCGCGCATCAACGACGCCAGCTTCGCGCGGGTTGCGGGGGTGGGGATTGGGCAGAAGCTGAACCTGATCCGCAAGTTGGGCAATTTAGCGGTGCATGCTCCGCAGCCGGTGCGGCCCGACATCGCATTGGCGGCGTTGCGTGAGTTGCATCACGTGCTGGTGTGGGCGGTGTTCCGGCATTCAGCGCATCCGGAGGGCGTCCCGACGGGCGCATCGTTCGATTCCGCTCTCGCCGCCCGAGCGGCACCGCTCACCCGCGAGGACGTGCAACGGCTCGCGGCAAAGTTCGCTGCGCAGGACGAAGCTCACGCGAAGGCGCTTGCAAACCGTGATGAGCTGGCGGCCGTACAAGCGGCGGAGATCGAGCAGTTGCGGGCGCAGGTGGCCGCCGCACAGGCGTCGAATAACACAACCGACAACCACGACTACTCCGAAGCCGAGACCCGCGACCTGTTCATCGACGTGCTGCTCGCCGAGGCGGGCTGGCCACTCACCGAGGCGCGCGATCGCGAGTATGAGGTCGCCGGCATGCCGAACGGGCAAGGTGTGGGATTCGTCGACTACGTGCTCTGGGGAAGTGACGGGCTGCCGCTCGGGGTTGTTGAGGCGAAGCGCACGACGAAGAGTGCGCAGGTCGGGCAGCAGCAGGCGAAGCTCTATGCGGACCGCCTCGAAGCGGCCTACGGGCGGCGGCCGGTGGTCTTCTTCACCAACGGCTACGAGCACTGGCTCTGGGACGACGCTGCGGGGTACCCGCCGCGGCAGGTCGCCGGGTTCTTCACGCGCAGCGAGCTGGAGCTGATGATGCAGCGCCGCTCAACCCGTTCAGCCCTGTCCGGCGCCGCCGTGAGTCCGGGCATCGCCGGCCGCCACTACCAGGTGCGGGCGATCCGGGCTGTCGGGGACGCGTTCGATCGCAAGCAACGGCAGGCTCTGCTGGTCATGGCGACGGGGTCCGGCAAGACGCGGACGGTCATAGCGCTGGCCGATCAGTTGATGAAGGCGAACTGGGCCAAGCGCATCCTGTTCCTCGCCGACCGCACCGCGCTCGTGAACCAAGCGGCGAACGCGTTCAAGGCGCACCTGCCCGGGGCCGCGACAGTCAATCTGGTCACCGAGCGAAACGCTGAGGGGCGCGTCTACGTCTCGACGTACCCCACGATGATGAACCTCATCGACCACATGAGCGACGGCGAAGGTGCACCGACGCGGCGGTTCGGACCGGGGTTCTTCGACCTGATCGTGATCGATGAAGCGCACCGGTCGATTTACCAAAAGTACGGGGCAATCTTCGACTGGTTCGACGCGCTGCTCGTCGGCCTGACGGCGACGCCGAAGAACGAGGTCGACCACAACACCTACCGCCGGTTCCACCTCGAGGACGGCGTACCAACCGATTCATACGGGCTCGACGAGGCCGTCGCAGAGGGATTCCTGGTGCCGCCGCGCGGAGTCTCCGTCGGTACTCGATTCCTGCGCCAGGGCATCCGCTACGACGACCTCAGCGACGAGGAGAAGGACGACTGGGATGCGCTCGACTGGGGCGATGGCGGGCCACCAACCGCGGTCGACGCGGAGGAAGTGAACCGCTTCCTCTTCAACGAGGACACCGTCGACAAGGTGCTGGCGACCCTGATGACGCGCGGGTACAAGGTCGCCGGCGGCGACCGGCTCGGCAAGACGATCGTGTTCGCGAAGAACCAGGCGCACGCCGAATTCATCCAGCGTCGCTTCGACGAGCAGTACCCGGAGCAAGCCGGCCACTTCGCCCGTGTCATCACCCATGGCACGCCCTACGCGCAGAATCTGATCGACGAGTTCTCGATCGCCGACCGCGCTCCGCACATCGCGATCTCCGTCGACATGCTCGACACGGGTATCGACGTGCCTGAGATTGTGAACCTGGTCTTCTTCAAGACGGTGCGGTCGATGTCGAAGTTCTGGCAGATGATCGGTCGCGGCACCCGCCTGCGCCCCGACCTGTTCGGGGAGGGTCTCCCTAAACAGGACTTCTTGGTCTTCGACTTCTGCGGAAATCTGGAGTTCTTCAGCCAGGACCTCCCAGGCAGCGAAGGCTCGACCCAGAAGTCGCTCAGCCAGCGGCTCTTCGAAGCACGGCTCGGGCTGCTCACTGCGCTCGATCGTGAGCACCTCGAGGGAGAGCTGCGCGCTACGACTGCCGACACCCTGCATCGGGTCATCGCAGGCATGAACATCGATAACATCCTCGTGCGTCCGGAACGGCGCTGGGTCGAGCAGTTCGCCGCCTCGGACGCTTGGGTTGCGTTGACCCCCGAGGAGGCGGCGGAGGTACTCGCGCATCTGGCTGGCCTGCCGTCAGGCGTGAAGGACGACGACGTCGACGCGAAGCGCTTCGATCTGCTCATCCTCCGCAGGCAGCTCGCACAGCTCGACGGCGACGCGGCCGCCGCCGAGCGCATCCGTCAACAGGTGCAGTCGATCGCGACGGCGCTACTCGGCAAGTCGGCCATTCCGGCCGTCGCCTCGCAACTCGTCCTGCTTGAAGAGGTCGCCGGCGACGACTGGTGGATCGATGTGACCGTCGGCATGCTCGAGACCGCTCGGATACGCATCCGCGAGCTCGCCGGATTCGTGCCGAACGTCACCCGTCCACGGGTCTACACCGACTTCATCGACGAGCTCGGCGACGCTACCGAGATCTTCCTAGCGCAGACCACTCCGGGTACCGATCTCGAACGGTTCCGCGCGAAGGCGGCCGCCTACCTGCGGCAGCACGAGGACCACCTCGCGCTGCAACGCCTGCGCCGGAACCGGCAGCTCACTCCCGATGACCTGGCTGCCCTCGAGTCGATGCTGCTCGCGAGCGGTGCCGGCTCGAAAGCCGATATCGTTCTCGCCGCCGAACAGGCGCACGGGCTCGGGCCGTTCATCCGCTCTCTCGTCGGGCTGGACAGGGAAGCGGCGCTCGAGTCGTTCGCACGCTTCCTCGACGGCTCGCGCTTCTCCGTCGATCAGATCCGCTTCATCCACCTGATCGCCGACGAGCTCACCGCGAACGGCCTGATGAGCGCCGGTCGGCTCTACGAATCGCCCTACACAGACCGCGCTCCGAGCGGCATCGACTATCTCTTCGAGGAGTCCGACGTCACGGCCATCGTGGACATCCTGCACAAAGTCGATGCTCGAGCGCGTGTCGAAGTTGTGGCTTGAACGCACCATAGCTTTGTAAAGAAGGAGCGACGTGTTCACTGAACCAAGACGTAGCGAAGCTCAACTATTAGCATGTAAACTTAGCCTAATAAGTATTATCACCATTACCACAACGCCGTCACGTCGCGAGAATCCGCATTACTCGAACCAATTCGAGTAGTTGCATCTGAAACCTATTTCGCCCGAGCGAATGGGAACCGCGAAGATAGCCACCAGGACGCAGCTCGCTGGAACGAAGAGTCTTTCCAGCAGTGAACATTGCAGAGAAGCGACTAAGAGAATGATCACTCTGATGTGCAAGCGCGTTCCGCAAGATAGACGCTCTTTCAAGCACATCTCGCTCAGCTTTCTCCAAACGGCTGAAAGGCTCCCCGTCCTTAAAAAAAGCCGGAGCTCGCTTCTTTGTGTGTAGTTCATACGGCAGCCAGTCGACATAACTTCTGCCACCTCTGACCAACCCAGCCGCGACTGTTCGGTTGGAAGTGGCAACCAATGGGCGCACGGCAGGATTCGGGTGCGCATATCTCGAACTGAGGAGGCCTAGGAAAAGTTCTTCGAGCTGTTGCTCGAAGAAAGCAAGGTACGCCACATAGGCTCCTGCATAGACCTGGTTCTTGTCCGCATCAGAATTACATCGGGCCGAAATACGTGCGGAATATGCAATGATGTATTTAGCTCTTCGCGCGCAAGCATCCGCGACCGTGCTAGCGGGTTTCGATGGCATCTTTAACAAAATCAAATCTTGTGCGCCGACGACCGAGATCTGCTGAAGCGCGTTGCATCGCATCAAGAACGGCAGCCGGAACTTCACCGGCTCGTATGCGTCGCCCGATCTCTTCGAGGCGCCTGGCTGTCACTGGCGGGAGCTTGCGGGCGGATTGAGCCTCCGGGGTCGATCCAAGGTTCCATTCCAGGTCGTAGAGCACCGCGAACAGGGTAAAGAAGTTAACTTCGCTTCTCCAGGCTGTTGGTGATTTGGCACGAAGCTCGTCTCCAAGAATTTTATCGATCGAGTCCATAACGTGCCGGAACCGTGCGGAATATTGCTCCGCTCCCTGCCATTCAAGGTCGTGACGATCGTAGAACTTGTCGATCGCCGGTTGAGACTTGCCTGTTAGACCGGCTGCCGCGTTGATCAGAAGGTCGCTTACCAGATCAACCTCCCTCATACGAGAGACCTGATCTTCTGAAAAAATTCCCCAATCTCTCCATCGATCCAGTTGTTCGGTGGCGAGTTCATATGCGTACGTCTTGAATGCGCCTGCATATTGCGCATTTCTTAATTCTTGCTGGTTTAGCTTTTGGCCCGTCGAGTTCATTCGAGCGAACACTTGTAGCACGTCGCGATCTTCAAAGGACAACGGAAGAACGTGAGTACTTATCTCATACCCAAGTATCGCAACTCGCACGTCCTTGGGTAGTCGATCAAATGGCTTATCGGCGATATCGGAATTATGAATCTTTCTGACTGTAAATATATCACGGGCCTCATCGAGATCTGGCAATGCCTCCGGGTCAATAAATGAAATTAAAGTCCGGAGTCTTTGTTGCCCGTCGACAACCTCTCTCGAACTTGACTGTGTGTCGAGGTCAATCGATTCGCGAATGAAGATTATTGGTACTGGAAGGCCGCGCGCAATTGTATCGATCAAGTACGATTTTTGACTTACATTCCAAACCGATCGTCGCTGGAAGGTCGGGCTAAGCTGTAATTGCCCCTGCCGTTGCCAGGAGAGGAAATCAGCGACGCGAAAAGTAGTTTGCGTAATGTGGGCCGCAGGCATAATTTATCCTTTTTTCAACGTTTGATGCCGAGAAATCTAAATTTTGCGGTTTTGTCTCTGGAGACATTGTCAGTCAGTTAGGCGCTAGGACTGACGATACCCACAACCCGGAGGCACCGCCGGCGTCTCGCTTCCGTTTTGCTTTAATGATAGGCGTCACTGACGCGGATTTTGTCTGCGGGACTGGGAAGTCGCCCGTCGCCTCCTGGTCAGCGATGAGCTCCGCGAAACCGCGTAGAGCAGGGACTCACTGCGACTGCTCGAGTCGTTCATGGTTCGATGAGTCGTGATCAGTGCGAACAGTACGGCCATCTGAGGAGCATGGGCTCCTGCCCTATCCCGCTCAAGGCATCGCCCCTACTCTCAGGGCTACCACCCCCTCGAGTTGGAGGGCGAGGGTCAGAGGTGCGCACGGCATCGGCCAGAAGCATGGCACGAGCGCTCCCGTCTCACGCGTCCGTGAGAGAAGCGACGCCGCGAAGCACAGAGCGCCTTACTAGCGCCGTCACGCACCAGCCGCCCAGACGATCGGAGAACCAATGCACCCGACCCTCGACTACACCCTCCTGCTGTCGCCGCTCATCGTTCCGCCCGAGGCCGAGATGAAGAAGGCCCTGCTGCTGAGCGAGCGGTTCGCGACGATCTCTCCGCGACGGTTCGCGCCGACCGAGGCCCTCGCCGAGATGCAGGATCGAGGCTGGTGGATCCCTGCTGACCTCGACGACCTCGACGAGCCCACTCGAGATCAAGCGGTCGCCGAGTGTATCCGCTCTGCAGAGCGGTACACGTTCACGACCGACGACTGGCAGCAGTCCGACAGGCTGTTCGCCCGCAAGCTCCCCTACGAACTGGAGCACTGGCTCGTCGAGAACGACTACCTCAGGCCGGCTTCTCGCGACGGCTCTCAGTTCCGAGCGACCAGACAGAACCTCGTCCCCGCGCTCCTCGCGATCTGCGGCCGGCGTCTCTGCCAGGCGAAGGGCTGGCAGTACGGCGTGGCCACGACGGCGACTGCCCGCCAGGCGCTGTTCGCGATCGACGACGCCTCCGACCAGCGCGCACTCGCCCTCACGCTCTACGACATCCCCGAGCCACACCAGGATGCGACCTTCGACGACATCGTGGCCTTCCGGCAGAGCAAGGAGAAGCTGCTCGCTCGGTACCTCGACGGCCTCCGGGACGTGCGGCTCGCCGTCACCGAGGCGGACGACGGCCGGGAGCTCGAGGACGCTCTCATCACCTACAAGGCGCGGGTCACGGAGCTGCACCGAGCGTCCGGACCTCTGAAAGGCGAGGGCGGCGGGCGACTCGATCCGATGACGCTGCTGATCCCGATGACCGAGGTCGGCGTCGCGGTCGGAGACTGGTTGACCTCAGGGCCGAGCTTCGCTCCGATCGTCCTGGCGGTGCGAGCCGTCGCCTCGGTCGTCACTCTGCGCCGGCACGACGCGACGTCGTACCTCTCCGCCGCGGTGGCGAAGAACCTGATCGCGGCGCCGGAGAGCCGAGCGGTGACGGTCGGGCTGCGGGACTGACCGCGTCACAGCGACTCCGGTCATGTCTCCGCCAACCGCGGGCGCGGCCAGAGGTCTACCACCCCCGCTTCGGTACCGTCTCCCCCATGCCCGACCCCACTCCCGACGCTCCCGAGGTCGCCGCCGAGCACCTCCGCGCCGAGCTGCAGCTGCGGCGCTTCGGGCGGCTCCGCCTCACCATCGACATGGCGCTGGGCAGCGGGTTCCTCGCGCCCTACGACCTCGTCGTCGTCCGCCTCGACACCGGGGCCGAGATCATCCGCGTGAAGGCCGATCTCACCGATCCCCACTACCTCCTCGGGCAGGTCGAGCTCGACCTCGAGACGAAGACGGTCGCCGAGTTCCTCGAGGAGTGGCGCCCCGCCTGACCAGGCCGGCGCAGCTGCGCTCCCGACGACGGGGACAGGACGGCGCCGAAGCGACCTGAGCAGGACGGTGGAGATCCGTACCCCCTCGCCTCACCGATCCGCAGGAACCTTGTCCCGCTCGTCGGCGACCACCACCGGCACCCACGCGCCGCGCGCCGGCCGCCCCGCCCACCACACGTACACTCCGGCGGCGACCACAGCGCCTCCGGCCGCGACCGCCCACCACGGGAACCCGGCGACGTCGGGCGACTCCCCCGCCGCGTCCACGTCCGACTGCGGCGTCGGGATCACCCGTTCGCCGGTGACGAGGATGCGGTGGGTGTTGATCCCGAGCGGGGTGCAGGTGACGAGGGTCAGGAGGTCCTGGCCGGGCTGCACGAGGAGGCTCTGCGTGTCCTCCGGCTCGACGACGAGCGTCTCGCGCACGCGGTAGGTGACCACCTCGCCGTAGACCTCGATGGTGAAGGTGTCGCCGACGTCGACGCGGTCGAGGTGGGTGAAGAGCTCGGCGGAGGCGAGGCCGCGGTGGCCGGTGAGCACCGAGTGGGTGGAGGGGCCGCCGACCGGCAGGGCGGTGCCCTCGAGATGGCCGACGCCGCGCTCGAGGACGGCGTCGCTCGTGCCGTGGAAGATCGGCAGGTCCACGTCGATGGCGGGGATCCGGATGCGGGCCATCAGTCCCTCGGCGTCGCCACGCAGGAGGGAGGAGTAGCGCTCCCGGTCGGCGACCTGCTCGTCGTCGGCGAGGGGGAGGCGCTCGTTCGCGGCGACGGCCGCGCCGCCTCCGCTGAGGCTCTGGTTGTAGGCGCGGGCCTCGACGAGGTTCTGCCGGAGGGTCTCGGCGCCGAGGTCGGTGATGTCCTGCGTGAGCGAGTCGATCTCGCGCGCCTGCTCGACGGCGCTGAGCCAGCTGGCGGCGACGGGGTACAGCAGCAGCGCCACCCCCGAGAGGCTGATGAGCGCGATGACCAGCGGGGCGATCGGGAGCCGCCACCGCGGCCGGCGGTGGATCCGCCTCCGCGGAGGAAAAGGGCCGGAGACAGAGGAATGCGGGGCACCCGACGGGTGCCCCGCATTCGACTTCGTCATGGTGTGACGTTACTCGGCGGTCTGAGCAGCCAGCGCGGTGCGGCGGCGCGAGGCGATCAGGCCCGAACCGATCGCGAGGGCGAGGAGCGCGCCTCCACCGAGGGTGAACCACTGCGCGCCGCCACCGGTGAGGGGCAGGGCGAACGCCGGCACCTGGGTGTGGAGGAACTCGACGTAGTTCTGGATCGGCGCGGTGGCCGAGCTCGGTCCGGCGACGACCTGCGTCAGCACCTGGGCCGGGGTGGGCAGACGGAATCCGGCGGGCGGGGTCAGCTCGCGGACGTAGTAGTTGCCCGGCGTGATGATCGGGATCTCGACGATGCCGTTCGCCCCGGTCGTCCAGTTCTGGTTGCCGTTGATGAACACCGGGTTCTGGCCGAGGTTGGCGTCGTTCTCGGTGAGGAACACCTGGTAGACCGCTCCCGCGAGCGGCACGCGGTTGGCGCCGTTGTTCTGGTAGGCGTACACGGTCAGCTGACCGATCGGGGTGCTGCCGGTGACCGTCTCCGTGGCCCCGTTCACGACGCTCGTCGCCGAGTTGGTGATGATGCCGTTGGCCGGGATGGCGGTGGCGCGGGTGAGCACCGTGAGGGTGACGACGCCGCCCTGCAGGCCCTGGAGCTTGGTGAGGCCGGACTGCAAGAAGTTCAGCGTCACGTTCCGGGTCGCGGCGTCGTAGCCGAGCGTGTAGTCGGTGTTCGCGATGAACGCCGGTGCGGGCGCGGTGCCCGCGGCGCTGGTCACCGTGATGCCGGTGGGCGCGACGCCGGCCGGGCCGGTCGGCAGGTAGGTCAGCTCGGCGGGGAGCGTGTCGGTGAGGGTGAACGTGTCGAGCGTGTCACCGGCGGCGAGCACCGGGACGTCCGAGGCGATGGCCCAGCGGATGAGGTCGGGGTTGCGCGCCTCGACCGAGTTCGCCGCCGCGGGGACGCGCGTCTTGGTGAGCTCCGTGACCGCGTTCTTGGGGTAGACGTGGACGTCGTAGATCCACTGGTTCGCCGGCGCACCGGTCGGGCCCGTCGGGAACGGCAGGGTGACGAGGAACGGCGCCGCGCCGTTGGTGGCTCCGGCGGGGAGCTGGGTCTCGGTCACGAGGTAGAGGCCGAGCGGCATGCTCGCGCCGTTGTTGAACACGGCCTCGCCGTCCGTGCCGCTGGTGGCGGTGAAGGTGTCGGCGGCGGTGACGCGGGTCGCCGCGGTGCCCGGGGTCAGGTTCGCGACCTGGTTCCAGCCGTCGGGCGTGGTGAGGTCGACGCCCTGGACGCGCGCGGCGGTGAACACGGCTCCGGGCAGCGCGTCACCGGGGACCGTGATCTCCTGGCCGGTGCCGATCGCCTGGCCGTTGTTGGAGCCCAGCGCGAGCTTGTGCACGGTGAGGGTGCGGCTGATGGTCGGGTCGATGTTGCCGGGCAGCGTGACCGCTGACGCCGGCGCGACGGCGGTGAAGACCGCCGCAGCGCTCAGCGCGAGGACGCCGGCTGCGGCGGCGAGCCGCCTGGTGAGTGAGCGGGACATGTGATCTCTCCTACTGAGGTCGTGAGTGCTGGTGTCGTGGAGTCGAAGGTGTGCGGGAAGGGGTCTGCGGGAGAGCGCCGGGGCTCTCGGTCGGGGCGTCACCGGGTGGGGCCTCGCAGCCTCCGGCGCCGCTCCCAGAGGAGGAGGCCGAGTGCGAGAGTGAGCACCGACCCCCCGCCCAGGAGGAACGCGTCGGTGCTGGCGCCACCGGTCAGCGGCAGGCGTGTGGGGTCCACGGGGGCGTTGACGAAGCGGTAGACCGCCGTCTGACCGGCCGTGGGGGCCGTGATCGTCCGCGAGGCGACCGGGGACCACGTCGTCCCGGTCAGGCGCTCGAGACGCAGTTCCTGGTAGGCGAGGCGGCGGGTCGGATCCGTCGCCGCCTCGGACAGCGTGTAGCCGTGACCCGGTCGCACCTCGAAGGTGCTCGCCGGGTTGCCCGCGGCGACGTACTCCGCCCCGGCCCGGGTCTCCGTCGGGAGCGTCGCTCCGGCCAGTGCGGCGGGCGTCGCGGTGACGCGCCAATCGGCGGCCTGGAAGCCGGTCTGGGGGCGCAGGACCTGCTTGACCAGGGTGATCGTCGCGCTGGCGTTGTCCACGGTGCAGGTGACGGCGGCGCCGTTCGTCGGGGTCACGTCTCCGGCCGCGCTCACGGTGAGGGCGGCGCCGGTGTCGGTGCGGCACTGCCAGGGTCCGGTCTGCACGGAGGTGGCGGGGCCCCCGGTCTCGGCGAGCCGGTAGGCGGCACCCGGGGTGACGGGGATCGCCGACACGCCAGCGGAGCCCGCGCGGCCGGTCGGGCCGGGCAGGGCGCCGGTCGGGCCGGTGGCGCTGAGCGTGAAGTCGCTGGGCAGCGCGCTGCCGGAGCTCACCGTCTTCACCAGCGTGAGGGAGGCCGTGGGCCGGTTCACGATCGAGCACTCGATGACCGCCGCGGAGGCGATGCCGGTGAGGCTCGCGCTGATGACGGTCCCCGACTGCGAGAACGTGGTCGCCCGCGCGGCGCCGTTGACCGTGCAGGCGCCGCTGACGAACGCGAAGCCCGTCTGCTGCACCTCCGAGACGGTGAGCGTCGCCCGCGACGCCTCCGTGCCGAACAGGACGGTCCAGGCGGCCTGGCCCGCGGCGTCCGTCTGCTGGCGGGGCGACTGCTCCGGCAGCAGGGCGACGGTGCCCGCGGTGGCCGTCGCCGTCGTGCCCACCGTCCAGTCCACGCCGGGGCGGGTCGTGCCGGAGGCGTCCCGGATCGTCTTGGTGATGCGCACCGTGGAGGCGGGGCGCGGGGAGTTGAAGAAGGTGCAGGTGACGTTGACGCCGAGCCGGTTCGGGAGGGTGACCGTGCCGGTCGGGTTCGAGCCCGTGCTCACCCGCACGCCGTCCGCGTAGCACTCGTAGATGCTCGTGTAGGCGGTGATCGGGGAGGCGGAGCCCGCGGCCATCGCCTCCGAGACCGTCACCGTGCTGTTGATCGGAGTGGGGAAGGGGCCGATCTGCGCGGTCTGGCGGCCGGTGGTGGCGCCGGTGGTGGTGGCCGTGGCGAACGGCGACGCCGGGGAGCCGGCGGCGGCCGTGAGCTGGAACTGGTCCGCCGCGGCCAGGCGCCCGACCACGCTCTTCTGCACGGTGATCGTGGCCGGCGAGGAGCAGCCGGAGAGGTCGACGGCGTTGACGCTCACGCGCGGCGTGCCGCTGACGCGGGTCCACGTGGTGGCGTCGAACTCGTAGGCGCTGCCGGGAATCGCCGGGGCGCCGTTCGCGGCGGCGACGTCGCCGTTGGCGAGGTAGACGGTTCCGCGCGGCGAGAAGGCGATGCCGTTGATGTTGGCGAAGGCGGCGTCGGTCCCCGTCACGGCCTTTGCGATCGACGTGTTCACCGGGAGGGTGCCGCCGGTCGCCGCGGCCAGGGCGTCGGCCGGCACGGTGAAGATCGCGGCGCTGCTCGCGTTGTTGACCGAGCCCGCGCCGACGACGTAGAGGTTGCCGCGAGCGTCGAACGCCATGTCGCCGTTGCCGTTGGGGGTTCCGGAGGTGGGGAAGGAGCCGACGAGGGCGAACCGGGTGGCGACGGGGTTGGCCTCGGTGAAGCTCCAGATGTAGAACTGGCCGCTCGCGAAGCTGCCGAACAGGTACCGGCCCGTCCGGAGGTCGACCGCGCCGGCGACGATGCTGCCGGTCACCTGCGCTCCGCCGGCCACGGTCGTGTACGCGCTGTTCGCGATCCTCTGGAAGCCGGCGTCCGGCGTCCACTTGAGGACGGCGTCGACGTCCGTCGCGTCGGACGAGCGGTCCAGCGCGTAGGCGAAGGCGCCGTTCGCGCCGACGCCGAGCGCGTTCGCCTCGGCGGTCCCCGACCAGCTGCCGATCGAGGTCAGGGATCCCGTGACGATGTCGGCCTGCTGCAGGGCGCCGGCCGCCGTGAGGGAGTAGAAGCGGCCGGTGTCGCAGAACAGGCGCGGCGTCTGCACCGTGTTCGTGAAGGTGCAGAGCACCTCCGCTCCCGCCTCGCTGGGGATCGTGATCGACCCGGCGGCGGAGGCTCCGGAGGCGATGACCGTGCCGCCGCGCGAGCACTCGTAGCTGTTGGAGTACCCCAGGCCTGCGCCCGCGGTCTGCGCCTCGGCGATCGTGTACGTCGCTCCGGACTGCACGGTGAGGCGGCTGATCTGCGCGGCCTGGATCCCGGTGGCGGTGCCCGTGGTGGTCGCCGACGCGAGGACCGTCGTGCCGCTGCGCACCGAGAGCGTGAACTGGTCGCCCGTGGCGCTGCGCACCGGCAGGTTCTTCCGGACGGTGAGGGTCGTCGCGGCCTGGATCGTCACCGAGGTGGGGGCGGAGGCGATGAGGCCGGTGGGAGTCGTGGTCCCGGTGCTGTACGTCCCGGCGGCGGCGGCCACCACGTCCACGGAGATCGTGCACGAGGTCGCACCCGCGGCGAGATCGCCGCCGAGCGTCGAGACGGTGGAGGATCCGGCGGCCGCGGTCACGGCGAACGCCGTTCCGGTGACGTCGGTGCAGGACCCGCCGACAGCCGGCGTCGGGGCCACGACGAGGCCGGCCGGGAGAGCGGTCGAGAAGCGCCAGTCCGCCTTCGCGAGGAGGTCGCTGGTGTTGGTGACCGTGTAGGTCAGCGTGGTCGGCACCGTCGCGGTCGGCACGGCCTGCGTGAAGGCCGCATCGAGAGCGGGAGTGACGTCGAGCACGCGGAGGTCGTCGACGGCGAAGGCGCTTCCCGTGCCGGTGACCGTGTTCACGAGCTGCACCTGGGCCGCGGCGATCTGCGCCGGAGTGAGGAGCGCGGTGCTCGTGCCGGTGTAGGCGGCGGCGCGAGCGGAGGCGGGGAGCGCGGGATCGACGAGCGAGCCGAGCCCGCCGACCAGCGGGAGGGTCGGGGACGTGTAGAACACGCCGCCGGTCGCGGCGCAGGGCACGACCGGTGCCGCGAATCCGGTGAGGACGGTGGACCCGCCCGACACCAGGTTGAGGGAGAGGGACGCGTTGTTCGTCCCGCACTGCCCGCCGGCGGCGTTCATGCCGACGGCGTAGTAGCGGGCGGCGGGCGCGGAGACGCCGATCCCCGCGGCGCTCTGGGCGACGGTCGTGCCGCCGGTGATGGCGGCGTACGGGTACTCGACCAGGGCGTGGTTCGCCTGCGTGCCGGTGTTCGAGCCGTTGGCCGGGGCGCTGCTGGAGGTGGACCCCGGCACTCCGGCCGCCACCTGTCCGAGGACGTCCGCCATGCGGCGGGTCTCGCGTGCGGCCGACGATCCCGTGCCGACGGTGAGGAGGGGCCGGGTCGGGCAGAAGGCGGAGTTGGGGTAGGGCGCCGTGTAGTTGACCAGGACGCCGGTGCAGTTCGTGGCGGTCGACCAGCCGGTGGCTGCCGTGTAGCGGCCGTTCGCGTAGGCGGTGAGCGCGCTCGGGGTGGTGGTCAGACCCTGCTCGAAGGTCTCCGTCCACACCTGTCGCGGGGCCTCGGCGACGCCGGCCGCGAGCGTGGAGAAGCCTCCCGCTGCTCGCGCCGTCGCGGGCGGGCCGCGGTCCGACTCCTGATCGTCGTCCGAGGCCGCCGCGGGAGCGGGCGCCGACTCGGCGGGCGTCGGCTCGACGGGCTGCTCCGTCTGCGCGGCGCCGCGGGGCGCTGCGGGATCGGGCTCGTCCTGAGCGGGCTCCTCCGCCGTCGCACTCGGCGACTCCGCGGCCTCGGCGGGTGCCGACGGGGCGGACGTCGACGGGGCGGACGCTGACGGAGTGGGTGCCGAGGTGGCAGATGCGGAGGGGGCGGGTGCCGGATCGGCCTCGGGGGCTGTCGGCGGTGTCGGTGCGACCGGCGTCGGGAGAAGGGCGGGGGCGTCGCCGGCGACCGGATCCGCCTGGTTCGCGGCCTGAGCGGGAGACGAGGCGGAGACGTCGCCGAGCCCCCACGAGCCGACGAGGAGAGCGCCGATCGTCGCGAAGACGACGGCCCGCATTCCGAGGCGCGACGGCGATCGGTGCCGTGAGTGGCGGCGCCGCCGGGTCGTGAAAGCCATGGTTCTGCTTCTCAGTCGTGTTGTCGATCGTGGAGATGAGCGAAACGTCGACACGACGAACGACACGGATGTCGCAGCGAGTGCGGAGGCCCCAGACTCCGGAGGGGAGCACGCATTCCCCGCGGGCTTCCGAAGATGAACGTATAGGTCGGCCTCCCTCTCGCCATAGAGAAGTGAGCCCCCCTTGTCGGGGCCGTAACCGATGAGAAAAGGACCGGGGTGAAGCCGAATATGGCGCCTTTTGACGGGTCCTCGCGAAGGAGTTCTAAGAAGTGAGCGCGCGCGACCGGCTCGGCTCACTCCTCCCGTCAGGTCCCGTGCAACGCTCGGGCCCCACCCGGCCACGTACTCGGTAGACGCCCGACCGACGAAGGATGGACCCGATGACGCGACGCACACTCGACGACCTGCTCTCCCGCAGCGACCCCGCGACCGACGACCGGGCGCCCGGCGTCCGCACCGCCCTGCACAGCGTGATCGCCGAGACCCGCGAACGCGCGCCCCGCCGTCCCGCGCGGTCGAGGGCGTGGTGGCTGGCGGCTCCCGTCCTCCTCGTCCCGGGTCTCGTGCTGGCGACCAGCGCCGGCACCGACGTCCGCTCGGTCCCCGACTTCACGATCCCGATCAGCTACACCACCGACTCCGGCGCAGCGGTGTCGTGCTCGATCGACTACTTCAACGGCGAGATCGACTACCGCGAGGTCACCACCTCCGCGACCGCCTACCTCCGCGCGCAGGACTGGAGCGGCGTCGGCCAGCGGATCCACGACGACGCGGTCGCCTACACGACCGACCCCGTATGGCTGGCCTCGGACATGAACAGCGACGGCCCCGGCCTCTCGGAGGAGACGATCCGCTGGCGGGCCTGGATCACGGCGGCGGACGACCACATCCTCGACACGATCCCCGAGGGCGTGATCGTCGAGGGCGACGGCGGCCTGGGCGGCAGCACCGACTGCACGGGAGAGCTGTGATGAGCGCCGGCGAGGCGGCGCCGTCCATCGCGCGCAGCGTCGTCCGCTCCCCCGCGCGCGACCGGGAGGCCGAGATCACGGCCCTGGTCGAGCGGGAGGCGCCGGACCTGCTCCGCTACTTCGCACGGCGGACGGCGAGCCCCGAGGACGCCGCGGACCTCCTCAGCGACACCCTCCTGATCCTGTGGCGGAAGGAGCGGTCGATCCCCGAGGACGAGACGCGCGCGCGGATGTGGGCGTTCGGCGTCGCACGGCGGGTGCTCTCGGGCCAGCGCCGCACCGCGACCCGGAGGAGCGCGCTCGTCGAGCGGCTGGCGGAGGAGCTCCGCATCACTCCGCCCGCGCCGGCCGACGACGCGGCCGAGGACGTCCGCGCCGCGATCGCGCAGCTGAAGCCCGTCGACCAGGAGATCATCACCCTCGTCTACTGGGACGGCTTCTCCCTCGCCGAGGCGGCCGAGATCCTGTCCCTCCGCGCCGCGACGGTGCGGAGCCGGCACGCGCGGGCGCGGGCGACGCTGCGGGAGGCGCTGGGAGCAGCGATGTGAGGAGGGGTGCGGGGCGGGCGTGCCGGCAGCACCATCCGGAACACGTGGGGCCAGGCCGGCACAACGCCCCCGCCACGAACGACGTCCGGCCCCGCCCCGCAGGCACCTAGTCGAGGAAGTACGCGTTCACCTTCTCGTCGGTGTCCAGGATCTCCTCCGAGGGCACCCCGACTCGGGCCGCGAGGTCGATCGCCCCGAGAAGCGCGACCTCGATGTCGGGAGAGAACGCCCGGTCGAGGATGTCGATGAAGTGCAGCATGCTCGTCTCGAGCTTCGCCAGGAGATCGGCGTAGTCGGCGGCCAGCTGTTGATCGAGTGAGCGCTGATCCTCGAGATATCCGGCGATGAGCGCTTCTTCCCGGGCGGAGAGCGAGGACGACGCGACGCTGAACATGACGGAGCCGACGGTGTTGCCGATGACGGCGCCGAGGACGGGGACCGGGATGAGCACCTGCCCGACGACCGAGGACAGCGCGCTGATGCCGGCCTGGAGGCAGAGGATCTCGGAGTTCTCGATGAACTCGATCTCGGAGATGTCGCCCGCTCGCAGCCTGCTCGCCTGGCCCGCGATCCCCAGCGCGGCGGTCGTGACCGTGTTCGCCGTGGCGGCCGACGTCGCAGTGAGATTGGTGAGTGAGTAGATCGTGAGACCGCGGACACCGCCCTTCACCGCGCCGAGACCGGAGGCGTTCGCGATGTCCTTCCAGTCGTCGGCCGAGAACTCCTTGAGCTTCGTGCCTTCGCGGCGCTTGTCGAGGACCGCGGAGACGAATGCGGTCCCACCCTCGATCCCGGCGGCGACGACGGTGGCCTGAGCGCCCTGGCGCACCGTCGCCCGGTTCTCCCGAACGGCAGCCGTGCGGGCGGCCTCGTCGGTCGCCGTGATCCTTCCCTCCTCCGCCGCGAACGTGTCGGCGTACGCACCGAGCTGCACGTCCCGGTACTCCAGCCGGGAGGGCTCGAGTGCCGCGATGTCGATCGTCTCGCTCGAGAAGAAGGCCTCCACACGGTTCCAGTCGCGGAGGGACGGGCCGTCCCCGCTGCGGGAGAGGAGCTTCGCTGCATCCTCGGCGGACATCGCGTGCAGCTTCTGGATGGCCTCGAAGTGGTCGCTCGGGATCTGGTACCTGCCGCCGTTCCTCACGAAGTCCGGGTACCTCTCGAGGTGCTCCGTGATCGCGCCGAGGCCGAACCGCCCGCCGGCGGTGGAGAACTTCTGCTGGATCAGCAGGCCGTTCCGCATGAGATCGACAGGGCCGTTGTCGTTCACCCAGGAGTTGCCGCCGGTCTCCCCGAGCACAGCGGCGCGGGCGTTGCCGATGCCGACCTCGGCGACCTCGGCGATGAATCCGTGCGCGCCCTTCACTCCACCGCGGTTCGACGAGACCACGTCGCCTATGTGCAGGAGGGCCGTATCCAGATGGTCGAGAGCCGTCGAGAGGTTCTGGTCCTGCCTGCTCAGGGCGCCCATGAGTCGATCGACGCGGACCTGGTTCAGGTAGCCCACCCAGGCGGCGACGGCCTGCTCGTGAGTGCTTCGGGCGACGTCGGCGAGATCAGGCATCGTCGGCGGCCTGCTCCACACGGGCGCTCAGCAGTGCCGCACTCGCTTTCGCGATGTTCACCAGCGCGCCGAGCTGCGACTGCTGAGCGGGAGCCAGGGTCGCGAAGTCCGCCCCGAAGAGCGGCAGCGCCTCGCCGTAGACCTTCAGAAGCAGCTCTCGAGTAGAGGCGGTGCGCTGGAGGAGGTCGTCGATCTGCGCGTCCATCGCCTGCACCTGCGCGATGTTCCGCATCACGGCGGTGAGCATCTCGTGCTTCGTCTCGCGGTTCTCGAACTTCTTCTTCGTGAACAGGACGACCGAGGTGAGGACGGCGGCGCCTGCGAGGCTCCAGCCGACCGGGCCGGCCAGCGCGAGCAGCGCTCCTCCCGCGACGGTCCCTCCGCCACCGGCAGCGACGGCCCCGCCGCCGAGCCATGCCAGGGCGGCCTGGCTCGCAGCGGCACCGGACAGGGTCGAGATCGCGGTCCCGGTCGACGCGGTGCCGAACGTGGTGGCGACCCACATGGCGGCGGTCGGCGCGACGCTCGCGATCGCCGCGCCGGCGGTGACACCGGCGCCCGCTCCCGCCGCGGACTTCCGTGCAGCGACGAGATCCGCGCGGGCGATCTCCTCGGCGTCCAGGAACCGGGCTCTGTCGAGCTCGATCTGCTCGAAGTCCCTGCTGAAGGACTTGGGCGTGTTGGCGATGCTGTTCACCACGAGCTCGACGAGAGCGATCAGGTCGGTGGAGCGCTCGCGTTGCCGGAGGAGGGAGAGCCCGTCGTCGCTCATCGCCGTGAAGGCGCGGTTGTATTCGGCCGTGACCTCCTCGTACGACTGGAGGCTCCTCGGGCCGAACTTCTCGGCGGCTGCTTCGCGGAGATCGCCGGCCTGCTCCATCACCTGCGTCGTAGCGCTCCGCGCACGCTTGCTCAGATCGCCGGCAGCTCGCGCGACTCTCTCCTTCGCCCTGTCCAACTCCGGTCGCTCGACCATCACCTGTACCTGTTCCCCGTAGACGCCTTTTCCCGGCTCGACACTATCCAGCCGCGTATCGAAAGGTGATCGGGAACACCGCTGCCGACGCTTCTCGGACACCCCTGCCGGATGAGTCGCCCCCGCCGCTCTTCCTCCGGCTCGCGGCCCTCCGCGCCCCTTCACCCGGCACCCCCGCCTGAGTAGCATCCCCCGCATGAGCAGGCTCGTCGTCTCCGTCCTCACCTCGCTCGACGGCCGCTTCGAGGGGCCCGGGCACGACCTCTCGGCGCTGCCGTTCGAGGACGCGTTCAACGACCGCAACCTCGAGCTGCTGCGCCGCGCGGGCACACTCGTCTACGGCGGCCGCTGGTTCCGCGACAACTGGGACAGCTGGAGCGCCGTCGCCGCGGACGGGACGGCGGGCGAGCGGGAGCACGAGACCGCGCGGCTGGTCACGTCGCTCGACGCGCTGGTGATCAGCGACTCCCTGGCTCCCGATCCGGAGGCGCCGTGGGCCGCCACCACCCGGATCGTGCCGCGGAAGCAGGGTCCGGCCGAGATCGAGCTGCTCAAGCAGGGCGACCGGGGCGACCTGCTGATGTTCGGCAGCGGCACCACCTGGAACCCGCTCCTCGAGCAGGGCCTGGTGGACGAGCTGATCGTCCTCGTCGGCGCCGGACTCGCGGGCGGCGGGACGCCGCTCTACTCCGGGGCGCCGCAGCACGGGCTGCGCCTCCTCGACGCGACGGTTCTGCCGGGCTCTGAGCTGGTGCGGCTCCGCTACGACGCGAGCGGGGCCGGCGAGCGCTGAGCGGGACCTGCCGACGCGCGAGGACGCCGGCGGACCTGCGCCCTTCGAGCCGTCGAGGCGCTCGCCTCCGCCGGGGTGCGCACGACCTCGGCTGAGACAGGGCGGCCTCCCTCAGGAGCCGACGCCCCCTCCCGTCAGCTGACGTCGTGCGCGCGAGGCGCAGGGGCCGCCCCGGACAGCGAGCGGTCGCCCGACGCTGCAGGCCTGCGGAGTGCCCCGGCGCACAGCCGGACCCCCAGAACGACGCTCGTCACGCCTCCCGCCAGCAGCCCGGCACACACCGCGGTCCAGATCGTCATGCTCGAACTCGGCACGGCGTGCAGCCCGAATACGAGCCCCGCTCCGCTGCCGACCAGCGCGGCCGCGACCAGTGGGATCGTGAGCGCCGAGCTCTTCTCGGCGGCGGTCCACGACGAGCTCCACAGGACCAGAACGGCGCCGATCGGCCAGCCGATTCCGGGGATCAGCAGCCAGCCGAAGGCGAAGACCAGGGAGGCCGCGACCGCGAACCACCGACGGGCGAGAATCCCCCGCACATTTCCGTGCTGAACTCCGGCCTGGACCTGATCAGACATGCGTCGGAGCCTACGGAGACGGACGGGACCGCGGCACGAACTGGCGCAGGGCCCCCGCGCACCGGCACACGGCGCGGCGAGAATCGCGTCTGTAGCGCAGCGAACGCGCCACCGTGCTCCGAAGCCTTGGCCGCCTGTGCACGCCATCAGTACCTTGTCACGCAATGTTCCACCCGGAACAAGAAACGGAGACACTCATGTCTGGATTCAGATCCAAGCTGATCGCGGGGATCGCCGTCCTCGCACTCGCTCTCACCGGAGCCGCGCCTGCAAGCGCGAGCACGGAAGCCGAGCACTCGGAGGTCGTCATCGCCCGCGAGTTCCTCTCGGAGTACGGCGTTCCCTCCGAGACGCAGGACGACCTGGTCGAGGCGTACCTCGCCGGCGAGGCGTGGGACTCGCTGTCGAGCGCTAACCCGACCGTGAAGGTGGTCGAGGAGAAGCGTCCTGATGGCGATTACACGATCTCCACCTATGAGGACGGATCCGTCAGTGTCGTCCGCATCGGAGGAGAAGGCGCCGACGTGAAGACGCGCGGCATCAGCGAGTGCTCCGTGAGCGGGTCCGCGCGGAACGGCTGCAAGATCGACACCTGGGTCGGACTGGTGAGCATGAGCTTCTACACCTCCTACAACCTGTCGAGCAACACGGTGACCGCCAACCCGTGGGGCCCGGCCTGGACGATCGGGGGAGCCTGTGGCTCGTCGCTCAACTACCTCGGCCGACCGCTCGCCAACCGCGCGCAGATGCTCATCAACGCGCAGATGTGCGGCGTCCCCTACAACACGACCTTCGAGTTGCGCCTGACGGTCTCCGGAGGAGCCGCGACGGTGAGCTGGAGCTGACGAGCAGAGCTCATCCGGCTCACTCCAACGCGCTGTGCGCCCGCCGCGTCCTCACGAAGCGGGCGCACAGTCGCGTCCCGAGAACAAGGCTGGTGCCACCCCCGACCAGCCACGCACCAGCCAGGACCGTCCACGTCGTCATACCGGAACTCGGCATCGCCGACAGCCAGTAGTAGAGCCCGATCGCCCCGCCGACCACCACGGCAGCGACGACGGGGATCACCAGCGCCCCCCTCTTCTCCGAGACGGTCCAGGACGAGCAGAGGAGAATCGCGACGGCGCCGAGGAGCCAGCCGAACCCGGGAATCACCAGCCAGCCGAAGGCGAAGACCAGCGAGGCGACGACGGCGAACCAGGGGCGGTCGAAGATCGACCCGCCGCCCCCAGCGAGCGATCCGCCGGCGGCCTGCGCGATCCGAGAGGGACTTCCCAGTTCAGCGATCCGCTCACGGGCGGCATCGTCGTCGAGGCCGTCCAGCTCTTCGCCGATCCCGCTCCAGATCTCACTCCGGAGGTCGGCGGGCACGCCGGACAATGCGATCCTCAGCTCCTCGAGGTAGCGCGCCGCCGCCGGCGATGTCGTCGTGCTCATGACGTTCCCCTTCCGATCGTCTCGTTCACCTGCCCGACGAAGGACGGCCACTCCGCCCTGAACCGCCCGAGCTCGACCTTCCCCACGTCGGTCAACGAGTAGTACTTCCGAGCCGGACCCTGCGTACTCGGGACGACGACTGCGGTGATCGAGCCTCGGTCCCGCAGCCGACCCAGGAGTGGGTACAGGGTGCCGATGCTCCCGATCACACCGACCTCCTGCAAGCGCGTGGACAGTTCCCACCCGTACATGGGAACGGTGTCGAGCAGCCCCAGGATGCAGAACTCGGCTACGCCCTTTCGAAGCTGTGCCCCGACTCCATCTATCATGCGTGACAGCATACGCGTATGCCCGGAGTGGCGCCATACGACCGCGACGTCGGCGCGGTCGAGCCGAGCCCCGTCTGACCTCGGCACCGAGAGCGCCGCGACACTCCCGCGCAGCCGACGATCCATCCGGTCGCCCCGACGCGGTCAGTGGCGCAGAGGTTCCGCTCCCCGGCAACGTCCGCCGTGCCGATGGCCGGCAGGAGACGTTCGGACAGCCCACGCCTCAGTCGATGCGCTCTTCCGGTGCGCCGCCGCCCACTCGCCCGATGGACTCCCGGGCGATGAACGTCGCGGCGAGCATCTCCGCGTCCGACTCCGTCCGCCCGCCGAGCAGGCGCAGGATCGTGCGGCCGGCCGCGACTCCCACGTCGTAGATCGGCTGGGACACGACCGACAGGGGCGGATCGATCAGCTCGGCCCACGGGAAGTCGTCGAACATCACGAAGGAGAGGTCGTCCGGGACGCGCAGGCCTAGGGCCCTCGCGGCGCGCAGCAGGTCGAGGGCGATGAGGCTGTCGGAGGCGAGGATCGCGGTGGGCGGCTCGAAGAGCGCGAGGAGGTCGTCGAGGACGGCGGCCGCCTCGACGAAGCCGGTCGCGCCGAAGTGGATCAGCTCCCGGTCGGGCGCGATGCCCGCCGAGCTCAGCGCCGCGGAGATGCCGGACAGGCGCTCGGTCACCGAGGACACGCGAAGGGGCTCGCCCGGCGTCCAATCGCCGGGGTCGGCGAGCGCCGTCACGAACGCCACCCGGCGGTGCCCGGCCTCGAGCAGGGCGGCGGTCGCCTGCTCGGCGGCCACGGCGATCTCGACACCGACCGAGGGAACCGGGAGTCCGTCGATCCGCCGGTCCAGCAGGACCAGGGGACGACCCGTGGCGTGGACGTCGTGCAGGTGCTGCGTGTGGAAGGACGACGCGGGCGAGACGATCATGCCGTCGACGCGCTTGTCCAGGAGCACCCTCACCGCGTCGACCTCGGTGTCGACGTCCTCCGACGTGTTGATGAGGACGACGTCGTAGCCCGCTCCGGCGACGGCGTCGGTGATGCCCCTCATCGCGAGGCCGAAGTAGCCGTTCTCGATGTCGCCGACGATGACGCCGATGGTCTTCGACTTCCCCGTGTTCATGCTCCGGGCGAGCTCGTTCGGCCGGTAGTCGAGGCGCTCGGCGGCAGCCAGCACCCGGTCGCGGACGCTCTCGCTGACGGCGCCGTAGTTGCCCAGCGCGCGCGCCGCCGTGGCCTTCCCGACGCCGGCCTCCCGGGCCACGTCGGCCACGGTCACCTCGCGCCTCCGCTTCGTGATGTCGGTCACGACGCTCCTTCCGATCCGGACTTCTCCTGCTCTTGACACTCGTTCGCAGCGCGGGGTAGCTTCCTCGATACCGCGGTGAGTCCGGTCTCAACTTAGCTGATTGGGACCGGACTCACCTACAGAATTCCCCGATCCTCCGCCCCACCTCCTCATGAATGGACAGCGATGAAGAAGCGCATCATCCCCGCAGCGATCGCCACGCTGGCGGCGGCCCTGCTCACCCTCACGGCCTGCGGCAGCAGCGGAGCAGGCGGCGGAGCGACCTCCGCCGAGAACCCCTACGGCCTCATCACGCCGGGCCAGATCCGCGTCGCCAGCGTCGGCGACATCAAGCCCTACGCGTTCACCGACGCCGAGGGGAAGTTCAGCGGCTTCGACATCGAGCTGTTCACCGACGTCGCCGCCCGCGAGGGCATCACCGACGTGGTCTTCACCGGCCAGGACTTCTCGAGCCTCCTCGCCGCCGTGGCGAACAAGCAGTACGACGTCGGCGTCGCCGCGATCGGCATCACTCCCGACCGCCAGAAGACGGTGGACTTCAGCGACGGCTACCTCGCCGGCTACCTCACGGTGCTGAGCACGAAGGACAGCGGGATCTCCTCCGCCGACGACCTCGGCTCGGGCACCCGCCTCGGCGTCGTGCAGGGCACCCTCCAGGAGACCTACGCGGTGAAGAACTTCCCCGAGGCCGAGCTCGTGCGCTTCCCCGACAACAACGCGGCGATCGCGGCGCTCAACAACGGCACCATCCAGGCGCACTTCCTCGACTTTGAGTCGACCAAGGCGTACATCGACCAGTACGACCTCGTCGACGTGGAGGACATCCCGTCCTTCGACGCCCCGGCCGGCTTCGCGGTCGCCAAGGGCAGCGACGCCCTGCGCGAGGCCCTCAACGACGGACTCCACGAGGCCATGGAGGACGGCACCTGGAAGGAGCTGTACCAGAAGTGGTTCCCCGGCTCCCCGATGCCCGAGCAGTACCTCCCGAGCGCCGAGCAGACCAGCTCCCCCACCCCCACCCCGTGACCTGAAGGGGGCGCGCGCGGTCCGCGCCGCGCCCCCTCGACCTTTGAGAGAGCACCATGGACTGGCTCGACACCCTCACTCAGACCTTCCTCGACTTCGACGCGATGGCCGCGGTCTTCCCGCAGCTGCTCGGCACCGGCCTCGTCAACACGCTCGTGATCTCGCTCGCGGCGACGGTCATCGGCATCGTGCTCGGGATGATCCTCGCCGTCATGGGGATCTCCACCTCCCGGTGGCTGCGCATTCCCGCCCGGATCTACACCGACGTGTTCCGCGGCCTCCCCGCGATCCTCACCATCCTGCTGATCGGCCAGGGCTTCGCCCGCTTCAGCCAGCAGATCTTCGGCCCCTCGCCCTACCCCCTCGGCATCCTCGCGCTCAGCCTGATCGCGAGCGCCTACATCGGCGAGATCTTCCGCGCCGGCATCCAGAGCGTCGACCGCGGACAGCTCGAGGCCTGCCGCGCCCTCGGCCTCAGCTACGGGAAGGCGATGCGGCTGGTCGTGGTGCCGCAGGGCATCCGCCGCGTCCTGCCCGCCCTCGTCAACCAGTCGATCGCGATCGTGAAGGACTCGAGCCTCGTCTACTTCCTCGGCCTCCTCGTGAGCGAGCGGGAGCTGTTCCGCGTCGGCCAGGACGCCGCCGTCCTCACCGGCAACCTGTCCCCGCTGGTGATGGCGGGCCTGTTCTACCTCGTGATCACCGTTCCGCTGACCCACCTCGTCAACTACTTCGACAACCGCTTCCGCACCGGCCGCCGCAGGGCCACCCCGCCGAAGAGCGGTCTCGACGAGGTCGCCGAGGTCTCGCCCACCCCTCTCACCCTCGGGAGCAACACGTGACCTACACCTCGCCCATCCCCCTGGCCGACGGCCACGTCTACGAGGGGTCGCGCCTCGAGCTCGCGGACCTCACGATGGCCTACGGCGACATCGAGGTCCTCCGCGGAGTGAGCCTGACGGTCGAGCCGGGCACGACCACCTGCGTCATCGGGCCCTCCGGCTCGGGCAAGTCGACGATGCTCCGCGGCATCAACCGCCTGCACGAGCCGAAGAGCGGCGACGTGCGGACCGCCGGCGAGAGCGCCCTCGCGGTGAAGCCCGACGTCCTCCGCCGCCGGATCGGCCTGGTCTTCCAGCACTTCAACCTCTTCCCCGACCACACCGCGCTCGAGAACGTCGCGCTGGCGTTGCGCAACGTGAAGCGGATGTCGAAGGCGGAGTCGCTGCGCGTCGCCCACGAGCGCCTCGAGGAGGTCGGACTCGCGGAGCGCACCGACCACCGGCCGCGCGACCTCTCGGGCGGCCAGCAGCAGCGCGTCGCCATCGCCCGGGCCCTCGCCATGGCGCCCGAGGTGATGCTCTTCGACGAGGTCACGAGCGCGCTCGACCCCGAGCTGGTCAAGGGCGTCCTGAACCTCCTGGCCGCGCTCGGGCAGCGCGGGATGACGATGCTCGTGGTCACGCACGAGATGAAGTTCGCCCGCAAGGTCGCCGATCAGGTCGTCTTCATGGACGAGGGCCGGGTCGTCGAGGTCGGCACCCCGGAGCAGATCTTCGACGCACCGCGCAGCGCCCGCCTGCAGCGCTTCCTCTCGGAGGTGCTGTGAGCGCCCGGGAGCCGCTGCGCACCGGCGTGATCGGGTTCGGCACCTCCGGCCGCGTGTTCCACGGTCCGCTCCTCGCCACGTCTCCGCGGTACTCGGTGGAGGCCGTCGTCACCGCCGATCCCGAGCGGGCCGCCGAGGCCCGCCGCCTGCACCGGGGCGCCGAGGTGCTGCCCGACGCGGAGTCCCTGTTCGAGCGCGGCCTCGACCTCGTCGTCATCGGCTCGCCGCCCGGCACCCACGTCGACCTCGCTACCCGGGCGGTCGACGCCGGAGTCGCGGTCGTCGTCGACAAGCCCCTGGCCGCCACCGCCGCGGAGGCGCGGGCGCTCGTCGACCACGCCCGCGCCCAGGGGGTCGTGCTGACGGTCTTCCAGAACCGCCGCTGGGACGGCGACTTCCTCACCCTGCGCGCTCTCCTCGACGAGGGCGCCCTGGGCGTGGTGCGCCGGTTCGAGTCCCGCTTCGAGTGGTTCAAGCCGGTCGAGACGAAGACGTGGAAGGCCCGCTCGACAGCGGCCGACGGCGGCGGGATCCTCCTCGACCTCGGCACCCACCTCCTCGACCAGGCGCTCCTCCTCTTCGGCGAGGTCGACCACGTGCACGCGGAACTCGCGACGCGGCGGGACGGCGGAGGAGCCGAGGACGACGCGTTCGTCTCGCTCGAGCACCGGAGCGGAGTGGTCTCGCACCTGTGGATGAACGCGGTGGCGCCGCTGGTCGGGCCGCGCTTCCACGTCCTCGGCTCCGAGGCCGGCTTCACCTCCTCGGGCCTCGACCCGCAGGAGGGTGCCCTCAAGGCGGGGGGCCTCCCCACCGACGAGGGCTTCGGCGCGGCCTCGAGCCCGGCCCTGCTCGGGCGCGACGGGTCGGCTCGGCCGCACCCCCTCCTGGCCGGCCGCTACAGCGACTTCTACTCCCGCCTCGCCGACACCCTGCTCGACGGCGCGCCCCTGCCGGTCGATCCCGACGACGCGGTGCGCGTCCTCGAGCTGATCGACCGGATCCGCGCCGCCGCATCGCGCTGACGGCGCCCCCTTTCTCCACTCATCGAACAGGAAGCACAGCCATGCCCAGAACCACCGCCTCCGCTCCCGCCGTCGTCGTGATCGGTGCCGGAGTGCTCGGAGTCTCGACCGCGGCGCAGCTCGCCCGGCGCGGCGCGACGGTCACCCTCGTGACCGAGACGACCGTCTCCTCCGGCGCCAGCGGCCGCTCGCTCTCGTGGCTCAACTCGGCCGGGATCCGCAGCGACGAGTACCACGCGCTCCGCGTCGCCGGGATCGACCGCTACCGGACGCTCCTCGCCCGCAACCCCGACGCCGCGCGGTTCCTGCGCTTCGACGGCGGCCTGACCTGGGCCAAGCCCGGCCGGTCCCACCGCGAGCGCTCCGCCCACGAGAAGGCGGTCGGCTACGACTCCGAGTGGCTCTCCCCCGACGAGATCGCCGAGTGGACCCCAGGGGTCGACCCCTCCTCCGTCGCCGAGGAGGGCGCCATCTTCAACCCCGGAGAGGGCTGGGTCGACCTCCCGCTCCTCACCGCCCACCTGCTCCAGGCCTTCCAGGAGGCGGGCGGCGTGCTGATCGAGAACGCCGGACGCACGACGGTCGTCGTCGAGGGCGGTCGAGCCGTCGGAGCCGAGACCGCCTCCGGCGACCGGATCCCCGCCGACGAGGTCGTCCTCGCCACGGGACCCTGGGTGCCGCGCGAGCTCGCGGAGCTCGGTATCCACCTCCCCGAGCAGACGCCGATCTCGCTGCTCGTGACGACGAAGCCGATCGAGGTCGAGCTGCGGGCCGTGCTCAACACCCCCCGCGTCGCCGTGCGGCCCACCCCGCACGGGACCCTCGTCCTCGACTCCGGATGGTCGGAGCGCGAGGTCGTCGTCGACCCCGACGGCACCTGGCACGTGCGCGACGAGACCGTCGCCACTCTCCTCGAGGAGGCGTCGGCCGTGCTCGCGGGCAACCCGCGGCTCGAGCTCGACTCGTTCGGGGCCGGCCCGAAGCCGATCCCGGGCGACGGCGAGCCGGTGCTCGGAGCCGTCGAGGAGATCCCCGGTCTGCATGCCGTCTTCACTCACAGCGGCGCGACGCTCGGGCTCATCGTCGGGGAGCTGATCGCCCTCGAGATCCTCTCCGGCGAGCCGAGCCCACTGCTGCGGCCGTTCCGCTCGTCGCGGTTCAGCGCGGTGACGGCCTGATGCGCCCGCTCCCGCTCGCCGATCCCCGGATCGTGGCCGTCGGCGACAACGTCGTCGACTGCTACACCGCGGACGGCGTGATGTACCCCGGCGGCAACTGCGTGAACGTGTCGGTCTACGCCGCTCGCGAGGGTGTCCCGACCGCCTACATCGGCGCCGTGTCCGACGACGCCGCCGGCCGCCTCCTCCGCTCCTCCCTCGCCGCCGAGGGCGTCGACGTGTCGCGCCTGCGCCAGGAGGAGGGCTGGACCGCCTACTGCCGGATCGGCCTGATCGACGGAGACCGCGTCTTCCTCGACTCGGGGAAGGGCGTCTCGCTCTTCACCCCCTCGGCCGACGACCTCGACACGATCACGGGCTTCGACGCTCTGCACGTCGGCGCCTCGAGCTTCCTCGACGAGCACCTCGGCGCGTTCGCCGAGCGGACGCGCGTGTCGTACGACTTCTCCTCCGAGTTCGACCGGGCGTCCGTCGCCGAGGTCGCGGAGCACTGCTTCCTCGCCTCGTTCTCGGGAGGAGGCCGGAGCGACGACGAGATCGAGGATCTGCTCGCCGGCGCCCTCGATGCCGGCGCCTCCTGGGCCCTCGTCACCCGCGGCGAGCGCGGAGCCGTGCTCTCCGACGGAGTCCACCGGGCCGTCAGCACCCCGGTCGCCACTCGCGTCGTGGACACGCTCGGCGCCGGCGACTCGTTCATCGCGCGCACGCTCATCGGGCTGCTGCGCGGCGAGGAGCTGGACGACCTCATGGCCGCAGCCTCGATCTCGGCCGCGTTCACCTGCACCGAGCACGGCGCCTTCGGCTACGGAGCGCCGATCGAGATCACCGAGGAGGCCGGCCCGCCCGCGGCCGCCGCCCTCGACCACCAGACCCACCCCCTCGCAGAAGGAGAACTCCGATGACCGACGGCACCTACCTCGGACCGGGCCCCGTCGCCCCCGTCCCCGACGACATCGCCCCCTCGATGGAGCACGCTCTGTCGCTGTGGAGCCGGATCGACGACCACGTCGCCTCCCTCCCCGCGGTCGACCGCGTCTTCCTGGTCGGCGCGGGCGGCTCGCTGATGGGCGTCCAGGCCGCTCAGTACCTGCTCGACACGGCCGCGATCACGCCCGCCGCCTCCTACAACTCGGACGAGTTCTTCTTCCGCGCGCCCGCCTCGGTCGGCCCCGGCGCCCTCGTCGTCGTGCTCTCGGGCACCGGCGAGACCCCCGAGACCGTGCGGGCCGGCGAGTGGGCGCAGGAGCGCGGCGCCGCCGTGGTCGGAGTGACCCTCAAGCAGGAGGGACCGCTCGCGCTCGCCCTCGACACCGCCTTCGTCGCGCAGACCGGTCAGGGCACGCAGCTCGTGCTGCAGCTGCTCGCGCTCGCGGTCCTGCGCCGCGACGGGGTGGACGTGACGGATCGGCTCGAGGCGCTGCGCGCCCTGCCGTCCGCAATGGTCGCCACGGTCGCCGCCTTCGAGCCGAGGGCCGAGGAGCTGGCCGCCGCGATGAAGGACGTCCCTGTGACCTACCTCGTCACCTCCGGGTCGCTCATGGGCCCCGGTCAGACCTTCACCACCTGCTACCTGCAGGAGATGCAGTGGATGCACGCCGCGACGATCAACGCGGACGAGTTCTTCCAGGGCCCCTTCGAGGTCTTCGACGGCGAGACGCAGAGCCTCGTCTTCCTCGCCGAGGACGCGACGCGGCCGATGGGCGAGCGCGCCCGGAGCTTCCTCGACCAGTACAGCGGGACGACCCACTACGTCGACTCCCGCGACCTCGAGCTGCCCGGCATCGCGGCGCCCCAGCGCGCCTTCGTCGCACCGCTCGTGTACTCGACGCTGGTCTCCCGGCTCGCCGCCCACTGGGCCGCGGTCCGGGGCTACGCGCTGGAGGGGCGCCGCTACATGTGGCAGTTCGCCTACTGAGCAGCACCGGGACCGGGAGGCGGGGGCGACTGCGGTCGCCCCCGCGCCCCGCCCTCCGCTCACCCCGCGACGGTCAGCGACACCTCGACCGCCACGTCCTCCGGCCCCTCCCCCAGCACCGTCTGCCGCACCTCGACCCCGTCGAGCCGCAGGCCGCGGTCTCCGGCGGCGTCGAAGAGCGCGACGATCGCCGGATGCAGGGTCCCCTCGGGCAGTTCCTCCCCGTCGCGGGGGCGCCAGGTGGCGACCAGCTCGGTGCGCGCCGGGAGGATCGCGGCGAGATCGGCGAGGTCGCCCTCCGCCTCCGCCGACGTCGGCCAGCAGCAGACGAGCTCCGCCGAACCCGGCTCGCCCGCCCGGAGCGCCGTCCAGAAACGTCCCGTCGGCCCGAGCCCTGCCGCGTGCACTCGGGTGGCGAGCGCGCCGAAGATCTCGTTCGCCTCGTCGTCGCCCGGCCCGTCGGCCTCGTCCAGCGCGATCGTGAGGACCTGGCCGACGTACGGCTGCGCCGGCATCGTCCGCTCGGCGACCTCGACCGGCACGGCGAGCGCCCGCAGCGCCACCTCGGCGGCCTCGAACGCCCGGTCCTCCTGCTCCCGCTCCGCGAGCACGCGCTCCCGATGCGCCCGCAGCGCCTCCGCCGCGGTGCCGGCTCGAGTCGCCGACGCGACCTCGGGCAGGGGCACCCCCGCGCTCCGGAGGGCGCTGATCACGACTCCGGCCCGGACCTGCGTGTCGGCGTACCGGCGGTACGACGACCGCTCGTCGACCTCCGCCGGGACCAGCACGCCCTTCTCGTCGTAGTGCCGGAGCGCCTTCACGCTCAGACCCGTGATGCCTGCGTACTCCCCGATGCCCACCATGCCTCCAGCATCCCGTCTCCCCCGGCGGGAGGGTCAACGGGCGGGGGTGCCGACGCGGGACGGACAGCAGCGGAGCGGGCAGCAGCGGAGCGACCGGAGCCGGGCGGGCGGCAACGTGTCCGGCGCCGGCGGAGCCGACACGGCCTCACGCCGACGCTTCAGCTCTCGCGCTTCAGCCCGCCCGCCTCACCGCGAGCTCACCAGCCCTCGGGCCCCGCGCTCCCTGCCTCGTACTCGTCCAGCGGAGCGTCGCCCGCGGCCCAGGCGGAGAGCACCGGAGTGATGATGCGCCAGCACTGCTCGGCCACGTCGCCCGGGACCGAGAGCAGGGTGTCGCCCTGCAGGATCCCGGCGAGGACCTGCGCGTAGGGGTCGAGCGTGGCCGCGCCGGGCTGCGCCGTCAGGGTGGTGCGCTCGAGATCGGTCAGCTCGTCGGCGCTGTTCACGACCAGGTCGAGGCTGACGTCGCCGCCCTTGAGACCGATCCGGAGGACCGACCCGGCGTCGCCCTCGGCCGCCTGCAGGCCGCGCGGGGGCGTGGCGGCGCGGAAGTGGATCGCCACCTCTCGGCGCGGGTCGCCTATCGCCTTGCCGGAGCGGAGGACGAAGGGGACGCCCGCCCAGCGCGGGGTGTCGACCTGGAGCAGCAGCTGCGCGAGGGTCTCGGTGCCGGTCTCGGGGTCGACGTCGGGCTCGTCGACGTAGGAGGGGAAGAAGCGGCCGTCGACGCGGCCCTCGGTGTAGCGGGCGCGGCGGGCGGAGGAGGGGTCGTCGCGCCAGAGCCGCACGGCGCCGAGCACCTCGGCCATGCGCGCGTGGACCTCGTCGGGCGCGACCTCGTCGGGGCGCTCCATCGTGGTCAGCGCGAGCACCATCAGGAGGTGGCTCTGCAGCATGTCGCGCAGCGCGCCGGTCTTCTCGTAGAAGGCCGCGCGGCCCTCGATGCCGAGCGTCTCGTCGTAGACGATCTCGACCTTCTCGATCCACTCGGCGCTCCAGCTCGCCTCGAGCATGCTGTTGCCGAAGCGCAGGCCCAGCATCCCCAGCACGGTCGCGTTGCCGAGGAAGTGGTCGATGCGCCAGAGGCGGCTCTCGGGGAGGACCTTCGAGAACGCCGCGTTGAGGGCGATCGCGTCGTCGAGGTCCTCGCCGAACGGCTTCTCGATGGCGACGACCAGCTCCTCGGGGAGGTCGAGCTCGGCGAGCGAGGCGGCGACCTTGTGCCCCATCGCCGGCGGCAGGGCGACGTAGAGCACCGGAGTCGACGGGCAGGCGTCGAGGAGGGCCTTCAGCTGCTCCGGGTCGGAGGCGTCGGTGGCGACGAAGCGCGCCCGTGACGCGAGGGCCTCGACCGTGTGCGCGGCGACTCCGGCCGCCTCGAGGCTGCGGCGGACGAGGCCCTGCCACTCCTCGTCGGTCTGGGGCGTGCGCGCCGCGCCGATCAGCGTGAGCTCGAGGTCGCGCGCGAGCTCGGCCACCCGGCCCAGGCCCGGCAGCAGCAGCCGCTCGGTGAGGTCGCCGCCCGCTCCGAGGATCGCGATGCTCCGCCGCTCGCTCCCCAGCGCCGCGGCCTCGGGGATTCCGATCTGCTCCGTCATGGTGTCTCCCTCGTAGCCGTCGTGAGTCAGCCGCCACAGTACGCGCCGGGCCCTGGCGCGAGGCCGGGAGCCGGGAGGGGTTGAGGAAGCGGGCGCGGAGTGGCAGGGCGGCGCGGTCGGGAGCGAGAGAGCTGGACAACCTCCGCTGAGACGCGGCCTGCCGTGTCGGGGCAGGGACCCCCCTTCTCAGCCGACGTCGGGCCGCGACCCACGACGCACGGCCCGCCGCAGCCGTCCCGCACAGCACGTGATCCCCCTCCAGTGCTCGTCCGGCGGTACCCTGCCCGCATGCGCCTGCGCCAGGTCGTCCTCGACACGGAGGACGCCCGCGCCCTCTCCGCCTTCTACCTCGCCCTGCTCGGCGGCGAGTACCGGCCCGGCGACGAGCCGCCCGCGGACGGCTCGGACGACGGGGCGGAGTGGGTCGCGATCGTCACCGCCGACGGCGCGAAGCTCACGTTCCAGCGGGTGGCCGCCCTGCCGCGCGCGACCTGGCCGGAGGGGCCCGTCCCGCAGCAGGTGCACCTCGACTTCATGGTCGCGGACGCCGACGAGCTCGACCGGCAGAAGACCCGGGCGCTCGCTCTCGGCGCCGAGCTGATCGAGGACAGGAGCGAGGACCCGGAGGAGGCGCTCCACGTCCTCGCCGATCCGGCCGGCCACCCGTTCTGCGTCTTCGTCGCGCCCGACTACCCGGCGGAATAGGGGCGCGCGGCTTCAGCGAGTCGCACGCGTCGGATCACATGCCGGTGATCGTGACCGTCGTCGTCGCGGCGATCACCGCGGCTCCCGTGACGCTCGCGGCGGTTCCCGCGAGGACGGCGGCGGCCGCCGGCCCTGCCCAGTGCTGCGCCGCGAGCGACCGGATCGCCTGCCGGTCCGGGATGCCGGGCCTCGGCGAGAGCGCTCCGGCCGCGTCGAGCAGGCCGATGAGCGCCGCGTCCGACGGAAGGGGCGCCGTCCGAGCCGCGAGGACCTCGGCGACCCGGATCCGCAGCCGCTCGTCCTCCGCCGGCTCCACGGCGGCGACCCGCTCGAGGAGGGCGGCATGCAGCTCCCTCCGCGTGAGGCGGGCGATCCACCAGGAGACGCTGCGCGGTGCTCGCTCCGCTTCGATCCACCCGAGGGCCCCGTCGAGCACGGCGTCCCCGAGCGCGGACCGCTCCGGCCCGAGGGCGACGACTCCGGCGTCCACCTCGACGCGCCGCTGGAGGGAGAGCTCCGCGAGGACGGAGGCGGCCAGGACGGTGTCGAGAGCGCCCGACGAAGCCGCGGGCCGCCCGTCGCTCCGCCGCAGCAGGAGGAGGAGAGCGACGGGGAGGGGCGGCTGCCCGGCTCCGGGGGGCGCAGCTGCCGGCGGGGTGGTGGGAGCGGGCTGTTCCGAGGAGTTCCGTGTCGAGTCGTCCATCCCTCGAGCCTGACACCGACCCCTCGAGACCGCATCCGCCGGGCGACGGGTCCTCCGTCGTCCCACCGATCGACCGGCCGGACACGCCCGAGAGCCCACGTCGCGCCCCGAAGCGGACAGCCCCCCGGCCCGTCCGGCGTCAGACCACCCCCGCCGCCGTCCCCGACACGATCAGGTCGGCGCGGTCGCGAGTGGCCTCGATCAGCAGCGCGTTCCGCCCGTCGACCTCGGAGGCCCAGGCGGAGGCCGCCTCGGGGGCGCGGCCGAAGGAGACGTGGCGGTCGACCAAGCGCTCGAAGCGCTCGGTCTCGGGAGTCGCGCAGAACCAGGCCTCGTCGAACTCGGCGCGCAGCAGCGCCCACGGGCCCTCGTCGACGAGGAGGTAGTTGCCCTCCAGCACGACGAGCGACGCGGAGGGGTGCACGGCCAGCGCGCCGGCCACTCCCTCGTCGACGGTGCGCTCGAAGGTGGGCGCGTAGACGACGTGGTCGGTCTCGGCGCGCAGCCTCCGCACCAGGGCGAGGAAGCCCCAGCCGTCGAACGTGTCGAGGGCGCCCTTGCGGTCGTGGCGGCCGAGCTCGTCGAGCGTGGCGTTGGCGAGGTGGAAGCCGTCCATCGGCACGAAGGCGGCGGTCCCCTCCCCCGCGAGCTCGTTCGCGCGGGCGACCACGGCCCGGGCGAGCGTGGTCTTGCCTGCCCCGGGGCTGCCGGCGATCGCCACGATCGCGCGGCGGCCCGGCGAGGTCAGCGCGAGCGCGCGCCCGGCCAGCTCGTCGAGGCCCGGCCGCGCCGCGTCGGGCGCGACCTCGGTCTCAGGCCTCGCCACGGCTGCTCTCCAGCGCGTTCACCAGGAAGCCGTGGGCGTGGCGGGCGAGCGCGGGGCCGTCGTTCCAGAGGTTCCGCCACACGGCGAGGTCGTTCGAGAGGGTCGGCGAGACGACGGCCGACGAGAACGACTCGAAGGTGATGGGTCCGCGGTAGTCGATCGCGGCGAGGGCGTGGAAGAACGTCGTGAAGTCGAGGTGGCCGCTGCCGAGGTAGCCGCGGTGGTTCTCGCCGATGTGGACATACCCGAGACGATCCCCGACGAGCAGCACCGGGCGGAAGAAGTCGTCCTCCTCGATGTTCATGTGGTACGTGTCCAGGTGGATCAGGACGTTGTCGGCGCCGATGTCGTCGGCGAGGCGCAGGGCGTCCGCGGCGGTGTTGATGACGTTGGTCTCGTAGCGGTTGCAGATCTCGAGGCCGAGGGTCATGCCCTTCGTCGCGGCCTCCGCGGCGAGGTCGGTCAGCACCGAGACGACGTTCGCGCGGCCCGCGGCCGAGAGGGGCGCGCTGTACTTCCCGAGCGCGCTGTAGAGGGCGCCGGTGAAGTGGGTGCCGCCGAGCGCGTGGGTGGTCTCGAGGGAGTCGGCGAGCAGCTTCGCGCCGCGGGCCACCACCTCCGGGTCGTCGCTGGAGACGTCGGCCGAGAAGGCGAGGCCGCGCGAGCAGACGATGCCGAGGTCGTTCGCCTCGAGTGCGGCGCGGGCGGAGGCGGTGTCGAGGTTCTGCACGTCGTGCAGCGAGAGCTCCAGCAGGTCGAATCCGGCCGCCTTGGTCTGCTCGATCGTCGCGGTCACTTCGTCGGGGGTGGTGCCGCCGGCGAAGACGAGGGCGTGCACTCCGAGAGGGTTCGTGGTCATGGTGGTGCTCCTTGGTTCGAGAGGTTCAGGGGCGGCGTCGGGCCGCGGGGTCGGTGTCGAGCAGGTCCGCGAGGAACGCGTGGCCGGAGGTCGCGAGGGCGACGGGGTCGTGCCAGAGCTCGCGCCAGAGGCCCATGCCCTCGGCCGAGGCCGGGGGCTGGACGGCGGGCGAGAAGCTCTCGAGGGTCAGCGGTCCGCGGTAGCCGGAGTCGGCGAGCGCCGCCGCGAGCCCGGTCCAGTCGGTGCTCCCGGTGCCCAGCTCTCCGCGGTGGTTCTCGGAGGCGTGGAGGTAGCCGAGCAGGTCGCCGGCGTCGCGGACGGCGCTCGCGAGGTCGACCTCCTCGAGGTGGGCGTGGAACGTGTCGAGATGCAGGAGCACGTTCGGCGCGTCGAGCTCGCGGAGGAACGCGGCGGTCTGGGCGGCCGTGTTCAGCAGGCTGCTCTCGTAGCGGTTCACGTACTCCGCTCCGACGACGACGCCGGCGGGAGCGGCGGCCGCGGCGACCCTCCGCAGCACGTCGAGCGAGCGCGAGCGGGCAGCCGCGTCGGCCGCGTGCTCGTACTTGCGCATGGCCGAGTAGGTGACTCCGCCGACGTACCGCGCGCCGATCGCCTCGGCGAACCGCACGGCCGCCAGGAGCCGCTCCTCGCCGCGGCCGGCCGTGGCCTGGTCGGTGATGTCGGAGTCGGCGTCCAGCGCGAGCGAGACGACCGCGTCGATCCCGTGCTCGTCGAGCAGGTCGGCGGTCCACGCGGAGGCGTCGGGGTCGGCGGGAGCCGGGATCTCGATCAGGTCGAAGCCGATCGAGGCGGCGGCGCCGATCGCGCGGCGCCCCGACTCCGGCGTCCAGTCGCCGACGAGCAGGCCCGCGTGGACCCCGATCGGCGACGAGCGCTCCGTGCTCCCGCGGTGCAGGAACTCGGGGTGCATCAGGCGGCCTTCGCGCCCGTGATCAGCGAGACGAGCTCGTCGCCGCTGGTCTCGGCGGTGCGGCGGCCGGCGACGGCGAGGCCCGCGCGCATCACCCACACCTGGTCGCTCAGGCGCATCACCTGGTCGAAGTTGTGGCTGATCAGCAGCACGGCCACTCCGGCGTCGCGCAGCTTGAGGATGATCTTCTCGACGCGTGCCGTCTCCTGAACGCCGAGCGCCGCGGTCGGCTCGTCCATGATCACGATCTTGCTGCCCCAGCCCGCGGCCCGGGCGATCGCGACCGCCTGGCGCTGGCCGCCCGAGAGGCGGCGGACCTTGCTGGTGACCGGCGGGACGTTCACGGCGAGGTCGCCGAGCAGCTCCTGGGCCGTCTTCTTCATCTGCGTCCGGTCGAGGAATCGCACCCCGGGCACGCCCTTGGTGAGCTCCCGGCCGAGGAAGAAGTTCTGCCACACGGTCAGGTCCTCGACCAGGGCGAGGGTCTGGTGCACCGTCTCGATGCCGCCGTCCCGGGCGCCGAGCGGAGTGGTGAAGTGCACCACGTCGCCGTCGAGGGTGATGGTGCCGGAGTCGGCGGGGTGCACTCCGGAGAGGCAGCGGACGAGGGTGGACTTGCCCGCGCCGTTGTCGCCGATCAGGGCGGTGATCTCGCCGCGGCGCATCGACATCGACGCTCCCTTGAGAGCGTGGACGCCGCCGAAGGACTTCTTGATGTCCCGCGCTTCGAGCAGGATGTCGCTGGTCATGGCTGGGCTCACTTCTTCTGGTAGCGGGTGATGAGGGCGGCGAGCACGACCACCAGGCCGACGGCGAGGGGCTGGTAGAACTGCGAGACGCCGAGCAGGGTCAGGCCGTTGGTCAGCGCGGTCAGGAGGAACGCTCCGATGATCGGGCCGACGATCTTGGCCTTGCCGCCGGTGAGGCTCACTCCGCCGAGCACGACGGCCGCGATGGAGTTGAGCAGGTACTGCGTGTTGATGGCCGGCTCCGCGGCGCCGACGCGGGCGACGAGGAGGAGCGAGCCGACTCCGGCGAGGACGGCGGCGATGATGTACACCGCGATGCGCACGCGTCCTGCCTTGATGCCGTTGGCGACCGCGCTCTCCTCGTTGCCGCCGACCGCCTGCACGTGCAGGCCGAAGCGGGTGCGGAACATGACGACCCAGGCGACGACTCCGATGACCGCGGCCAGGATGATCGGGTAGCCGATGATCCCGATCGAGCCGGTGGTGAGGCGGAGCAGCTCGGGGCTGCCGACCGTGATCGGCTTGCCGTCGGAGACGATCAGCGCGAGGCCGGTCGCCACCGAGAGCGTGCCCAGTGTCGCGATGAAGTCGGTGACCTTGCCCTTCGCGATCAGGAAGCCGTTGATCACTCCGATCAGCCCCGCGAAGAGCAGGGCCGCGAGCGCCGAGAGCCAGAAGCCCCAGCCGGCGCTCCAGCCGATGCCGAAGCCGACCGCTCCGACGGTCATCGTCGCCGAGATCGAGAGGTCGATGCCGCCGGTGGTGATGACGAAGGACTGGCCGATCGAGAGGATGACCAGGATCGCGGCGGCGACGAGCATCGCCTTGATGTTGCCGAGGCTGAGGAACGTCGGCGTCGCGATCGAGAACACGATCACCAGGGCGACGAGCCCGATCGGTGCGGCGTTCTCGGCCCAGAAGCTGAGCTGACGGAGGTTCGCCAGCAGCGGGGAGGCGCTGGCCGGGGGTCGGGCGGTGACTGAGGTCATGGTCGCTTCCTGGGTTGCCATGGGCGGGAGGTCCTACTTGCTGGGGACGAGCGCGGCGAGCGGGTTGTCGAACTCCTCGAACGGCTGGGGGAAGGCGCCGAGGGCCTGCTCCGCGGTCTCGGAGGTCACGAGCGCGGTGGGCGACTCGATCTCGGCGGGGATCTCCTCGCCGGCGCCGACGGCCTCGCACGCCTGCACGCCGAGCTGGCCGATCGCGTAGGGGTACTGGGCGACGGTGGCGGTGAGGCCGCCGTCCTTCACCGACTGCAGCGCGTCCTCGTTGCCGTCGACGCTGACCACCTGGACGGAGCCGGTGAGGCCCGCGTTCTCGACGGCCTTGACGATGCCGAGGCCCATGTCGTCGTTCGCGGCGAAGAACGCCTTCACGTCGGGGTTCGCGGCGAGGATGTCGGTCGCCTTGGTCAGCGCGACCTCGCGCTTCCAGTCGGCCGCGGCCTCCTGGACGACGGTGAGGTCGGAGCCGATCGCGGCGGTGAAGCCGTCGACGCGGGCGGCGCTGGTGACGTCTCCCGAGACTCCGCCGATGACGGCGACCTCGGAGCCGGCGGGCAGCTGCTGCAGGAGGAAGTCGCCGGCCTTGCCGCCCGCGGCCTCGTTGTCGGTGCCGATGTAGGTGGTGACGTCGAGGTTCGCGGCCTCGACCGCGTCGGGGTCGAGCGGGCTGTCGATGTTGACGATCGTCTTGCCGGTGGCGGAGGCGAGGGCCTGCACCAGGTTCGTGCCGCTGATCGGGTTGACGATCAGGCAGCCGAAGTCCTGGCCGGCGACCGTGGTGAGCTTGTCGGCCTGGCCGGTGGTGTCGCCGATGTCGGCGGCGGCCTGCACCGAGACGTCCACGGAGTCGTCCTTCGCGGTGTCCTCGATGCCGTTCTCCATCGCCTGGAAGAAGGGGTTGTCGAGGCCCTTGATGACCGCGGCGACCTTGGTCGATCCGGAGCCGCCGGCGGCCGTGTCGCCACCCGAGGCGCAGCCGGTGAGGAGGAGTGCGAGGGCGCCGACCGGTGCGAGAACCGGGAGGAGGCGGCGTGCTGTGCGGTTCATCGTCATCCTTGAGGATCAGTGGCACCACTGCGTGCCGGTGTGTGAAAACTACCCGGGCTTTCGCGTTACCGCAATACGAAAGTCGGGGAACTTCAGGTTTCCCGTCGGCAGGCATGTACGCTGACCGTGACAAGAGGGGGAGCGATGACGGGGTACTCCACCGGCGAGGCCGGTTCGCACGTGGCCGACGTCCTCGCGCTGTTCCGCGAGCAGGGCGAGGTCTCGCGCAACGCGGTGATGGAGCAGACGGGGCTCTCCCGCTCCACCGTCAACCAGCGCCTCGCGACCCTCGTGGAGCTCGGCCTGATCGCCCCCACCACCGGCGGCGAGTCGACCGGCGGGCGCCCCTCGAGCATGTTCGCGATGAACCTGGTCGGCACGGTGTTCCTCACCGCCGACATCGGGGCGAGCGGATTCGTCGCCGCCGCCTGCGACCTGCGCGGCACCCCCCTCCGGCACGAGAGCGGCGTCGTCGACGTCTGGGAGGGACCGGACGCCGTGCTCTCGCTGGTGATCGCCGCGTTCGAGCGGCTGCAGCAGGGCGACGCGGTCGCCGGCATCGGCGTCGGAGTCCCGGGGCCGGTCGAGTTCGCCGCCGGGCGCGTGCGCAACCCGCCGATCATGACCGGCTGGGACGACTTCGACATCGCCGGCTACTTCGCCGAGCCGTACGAGGGCGTGCAGGTAGTCATCGAGAACGACGCGAACGCCCGCGCCCTCGCCGAGTCGCGCCACCACGGCTCCGACAACCTGATCAGCCTGAAGCTCGGCACCGGCATCGGCTCGGGCCTCGTCTTCAACGGAGCGACGATCCGCGGAGCCGTCGGCGCGGCCGGCGACATCGGCCACACCCGCGCGGTCACGGGCACGGTCGACGCGGATCCGCTGCCCTGCCGCTGCGGCAACGCCGGCTGCGTGGAGGCGTATGCGAGCGGCTGGGCCCTCGTCCGCGACCTCTCGGCCGACGACCCCTCGATCAAGCACGTCGCCGACGTCACGGCCCGCGTGCTCCGCGGCGACATGCGCGCCACCCAGGCGGTGCGCCAGGCCGGCCGCGTCCTCGGCGAGGCGGTCGCCGACCTCGTCAACATCCTCAACCCGCGGACCATCGTGATCTCGGGCCAGCTCGGCGACTGCGGCGAGGTGCTGATGTCGGGCCTGCGCGAGCGCGTCTACCTGCGCACCCACCCGCTCGCCACGCGGCACCTGACCATCCACACGTCGGACCTGGGCGAGCTGGCCGGCGTGATCGGCCTCGCCCTGACGACCGCCGACCAGGTCTTCAGCCGCGAGCGCTTCGACCGCGAGGCGAGCGCCGAGAGCCCCCGCGCGGCGGCCGCCGCGAGCTGAGCGGGAGCGGGTTCAGTGACGCAGGGTCGCGGTGATCCGGCAGAGCACCTGGACGTGGGACGGGGCCTCGGGGTTCACCTTCTCGGCGACCGCCTCGACCTCCCATCCGGACGCCACGAGCGCGGCGACCTCACCGCACAGCCAGTCCGGCACCCATCCGATCCGCTCGCCGGACACCGAGGCCACCTCGTAGGCCTCCGGGTTGCGGAGGTTCGAGGCGTCGGGCACGAGGACCAGCCCGTCGCCCTGCTCGAGAGGCAGCACCGGAAGCGGGAGCTCGGCCCGATGGCGGACTCCCGACACGAAGAAACGACTGATGAGGGTCTGCGCGGTGCGGAGAGGCTTCTCCACGACATGGAAGGTGTCGGTCGCTCGCGCCGCGCCGGTCCGGACCATGATCTCGACGGGCAGGTCGGGGGACGCCGCCTCGAGACCGAGCCACCCCAGGTACTCCTCGTACGAGCCGCGCTCGGACGACATCACCCTGTTGGCGAAGAACGGCGGAAGGGCCGAGCTCCGGTACTCCGCGTCCACACGGGGGAACTCCGCGAGCGGGAAGAAGTCCTCGTCGGCGACAGCCGCCGGCTCGTACCGGAAGAGGAAGCCGTCGACCCCGACGGACAGCACCGCCGCGCGGAGGAACCGGCGAGTACGAGGGTTCTGCCAGACGAGCAGCAGCTCGCGGACACCAGGGGTCGGACGCGGCGCCGGTCGATCAACGAGGAGAGTCATCGAGGATCCTCCTCCGTGTCGCTGCCAGCAGTCCTTCCGTGAAACTAGCGCACGTCTCCGACATCAGGGTCGGAGGAACCGCCGCGAGGACCTCGCGGACCGCAGAGGGATCGACCGCTCGGAGCCGAGCAGGCCAGAACGCCTGCGCCTCCGGAGAGGCCGCCGCGAGGGCCTCCGCTGCGAGGTCGACCAGCAGCGGTCTCCCGGCGAAATGGTGACTCCTTCCTCTCCGCACCCACCGGTCGAAGAGAGCCTCATCGGCGAGGCAGGCGGCGCGCTTCTCCTCGGTCTCCTGGAACCCGAGGGCGTTGCCGTGATCGAACGAGGGCGAGAGGGTCCGATGACCGCGTCCGGCGATGACGGCCCAGTTCTCGTCGTGTCGATCCCGTCCAGCTACCCAGGCATCGAACAGCAGGTAGCCCGCCCACACGTCGAAACCGCTCAGTCCGGCGACGGCGTCGAAGCCTGCAGGAGCGTCGACGCCGTCGAGAGCACGTCTCACCGCATCGACGGTGTAGCGGTCGTTGGGCCGCCTCCGAGCGTGGTCGTAGTGGCGATCGGAGTGGCGCAGCAGGCTGTTCCCGATCTCGAGGCTCTGGATCTGCTCGCGCTCGATGACGTTCCTCGACATGATTCCGCGCCGACCGCCCACCGTCGCAGGTCGGATCTCCGCGCACGGGACGTCGAGCATCCGCGCGAGATGGAACGACACCCACTCCGCCCAGTCCTCACCGCGGGTCTCGTCTCCTCGCTGGCGGGCGAACTTGAAGAGCCACAGATCGCCGTCGGCGACGAGCCAGAACTTCTCCTTCGTCCCCATCGGCTCGTCCGACCACCCCTCGTCGAAGGCGCGCTCGATGGTCGTCGACTCCCACTTCGGCTGCATCCGGTCACGGTAGCCCGCGTGCTGCCGGCCGCGGCGGTCCTGTCGCGTCTCGCGGCCGCGACCCCCTCCGCCCCGCGCACTGTTACGCCCGGCGACGAAGGGTTACGCCGGGCGACGCGGGCCGGGACGGGCGGGCCCGCGGTGCTCCATCATCGTGTCCGGGACGACGCGGAGAGGCCGCGGCCGCCCGACCCGTCCGAAGGAACGCGATGATCCGGCTCGAGCAGCTCAGCAAGTCGTACGGTCCGGCGACCGTGCTCGACCGCCTCGACTTCTCGGTCGCGACCGGCGAGATCTTCGCCGTCGTCGGCCCGAGCGGTGCGGGCAAGAGCACGCTCGCCGCCTGCGTGAACCTCCTCGAGCGGCCCACCTCGGGCACGGTCGTCGTCAACGGGGAGGCGCTCTCGCAGCTCTCGGAGGAGCGGCTGCGCGTCGCCCGCCGCCGCATCGGCACCGTCTTCCAGTCCGACGGACTCTTCAGCCGCCGCACGGCCGAGCAGAACGTGGCCCTGCCGTTGGAGTACCTCGGCGTCACCGCCGCCGAGACGAAGCACCGCGTCGCGGAGCTGCTCGAGCGCGTCGGCCTCTCGGACCGCGCCCGCTACTACCCGCACCAGCTCTCCGGTGGTCAGCGCCAGCGCGTCGGCATCGCCCGCGCGCTCGCCCTCCGCCCCTCGGTGCTGCTCTCCGACGAGGCGACCTCGGGCCTCGACCCCGCCTCGACCACCGCGATCACCACGCTCCTGAAGGAGCTGCGCGACGACCTGGGCCTCTCGATCCTCTTCATCACCCACGAGATGGAGACGGTGCGCCAGGTGGCCGACTCCGTCGCCCGCCTCGACCACGGCCGCATCGTGGAGTCGGGGCGCCTCGTCGACCTGCTGCGCGACCCCGCGTCCCCGCTCGGCCTCGCCCTCAACCCGGTGCGCCCCTCCGTCGCGCCCGGCCCGGGTCTGGGCGAATGGGTAGTGGGCTACTCCCGCTCCGGAGTGCCGACCGACTGGGTCACCCGGCTCGCGGAGGCGGTCGGCCCCGTCTCGCTGCTCGGCGCGGCGATCGAGACGGTGGACGGGCAGGCGGTCGGCCACGCGACGATCGGGCTCGGCCCGGTCGACGAGGCGCGGCTCACCCGTGCGGCGGCCGAGCTCGGCCTGTCGGTCCGGCCCGCCGGCGTGCGCGTCCTCGCCGAGGAGGTGGCGGCATGATCCTCCACCTCGACAACAAGGTCCCGCTCGAGCAGATCCCCGCGCTGGTGCTGCCGGCGCTCGGCGAGACGCTGATCATGGTCGGCATCGTCATGGCGATCGTGGTGCTGGTCGGCGTGCCGCTGGGCGCTCTCGTGCACAACCTCGCTCCGGGCGGGCTGGCCGAGAACCGGGCCGCGCACCAGGTGCTCAGCGCCGTGATTAGCGTCGGCCGCTCGCTGCCGTTCCTCATCCTGATGGCGTCGATCATGCCGTTCACGCGCCTGATCACCGGCACCAACATCGGGATCGCGGCCGCCGTCGTGCCGATGTCGATCGCGGGGATCGCCTTCTTCACCCGGATCGTCGAGAACGCGCTGCGCAGCGTGCCGCTCTCGCTCACCCGCGTCGCCCGCGCCTCCGGAGCGTCGCGGCTGCAGGTGGTGCGGACCGCCCAGCTGAGCGAGGCGGTGCCGCAGATCATCGGCGGCCTGACGATCAACACGATCGCGATGATCGAGTACTCGGCGATCGCCGGCACGATCGGCGCCGGCGGCATCGGCTACGTCGCGGTGACCTACGGCTACCAGCGCTTCGACACCACCGTCATGCTCGCCACCATCGTGATCCTGGTCGCCACCGTCGCGACCGTGCAGCTCACCGGCGACGCCCTCGTCCGCGCGACCACGCCCGGCGCCTCCCGCTCGCGGCGAGCGCCGCGGGTCGCGGCCGCCGTCTAGAACCACCACTCCTCCTCCTGCGCCCTCGGGCGCCCCTCCCGCGCGCCCGCGCACCCCCTCTTCGAAAGGCACCGCCATGTCCACTCCCGACGACCTCGGATTCGATCTCAAGAAGAAGCGCCGCTGGCCCTGGATCGCCGGAGCGGCCGTCGTCGTGGTCGGCGTCGCCTCCGCGATCGCCGTCCCGCTCCTCTCCCCCGCCGTCTCGGCCAACGAGCAGGAGGGAGCGACGCTCTACGTCGCGACCGCCGAGGGCAATGCCTCCGAGCAGGCCCTGGTCGACTTCGTCGCGAAGGAGGTGGCGCCGCGCTACGGCATCACCGTCGCCTTCAAGGGGCTCTCGGACAGCAACACCATCAACCGCGCGGTGAGCGAGGGCGAGGTCGCGGCCACGGTCTACCAGCACAAGCTCTGGCTGGGACAGGTGCTCGAGGCCAACCCCGACTTCGAGGAGGAGGCGGCCACCCCCGTCTTCCGCTGGGGCTTCGGGCTCTGGAGCGACAAGTACTCCGACGTCTCCCAGATCCCCGACGGCGGCACGGTCTCGCTCTACTCCGATCCCGCCAACGAGGCGCAGGGCCTCTGGCTGCTGCAGAACGCCGGCCTGATCACGCTGAAGCCGGGCACGGAGCCGGGCACCGCGACCCAGGACGACATCGCCGAGAACCCGAAGAACCTGCAGTTCACCCTGCTCGACTTCGCCGCCCAGTCGCGCGCGCTGCCGGACCTCGACGCAGCCGTCGGCTACACCGAGTACTACCTCGCCGCCGGCATCCCGATCGAGCAGCAGATCTTCGCCCCGCAGGCCCCCGACGACTTCGCCGGGCAGCTCACCATCGGCTCGAAGTACCGCGACACCGAGAACGTGAAGAAGCTCGTCCAGGCCTTCCAGGATCCGGCCGTGCAGGAGTTCCTCGCCACGGACGAGACGGTGAAGGGGATCCTGCTGCCGATCGACGGCTGAGCAGGGCCGGAGCGACGGGGTCGCCTGAGGAGTCGCGCGCGGCTTCTCGGGCGACTCGGCGTCTGCGGACGTAGCGTGGGCTCATGAACACGTTCACTCTCCACAACGGTGTCGAGATCCCCGCCCTCGGACTCGGCGTCTTCCAGACTCCGCCCGACGAGACCCGCGCCGCCGTCGCCGCCGCGCTCGACGCGGGGTACCGGCACATCGACACGGCGGCGGCCTACGGCAACGAGCGCGAGGTGGGCGAGGCGATCGCCGGCCGCGACGACGTCTTCCTCGAGACGAAGGTGTGGATCAGCGACTACGGCTACGACGAGACGCTGCACGCCTTCGACAAGAGCGCGGGCAAGCTCGGCGTCGAGCGGATCGACCTGCTGATCCTGCACCAGGCCCTGCCCGAGGCCTTCGACCGCACCCTCGACGCCTACCGGGCGCTCGAACGGCTGCTCGCCGACGGGAGGGTGCGGGCGATCGGCGTGAGCAACTTCATGGTCGAGCACCTCACCCGCCTGCTCGCCGAGACCGACGTCGTCCCCGCGGTGAACCAGCTCGAGGTGCACCCGTACTTCCAGCAGCGGCGGGTCGAGCGGTTCGGCTGCGAGAACGACATCCTCACCCAGGCCTGGTCGCCGATCGGCGGCATCACCGCCTACCGCGACTCCCCGCGCCGCAGCTTCGACGACCCGGTGCTCCTCGAGCTCGGCGCCAAGTACGGGAAGACGGCCGCGCAGGTGATGCTGCGCTGGCACCTGCAGGAGGGCCGCCAGGTCATCCCGAAGTCGACCCGCCCCGAGCGCATCGCCGAGAACATCGACGTGTTCGACTTCGCGCTCTCCGGCTCGGAGCTCGCCCGGATCGACGCCCTCGAGGCCGGCGTGCGCGGCGGACCGGAGCCCGAGGCCGTGACGCTGGAGGCGTACGGCCGCGACATCCCCGAGGCGTGAGGACGGCGCCCGCGACGGGAACACCGGAGCCGTCGCGGGCGTTGCCCTCACCATGAGCGTTCCCCTCTCCATCCTCGACCTCGCCCCCATCGCCCCCGGTGAGACCGCTCGCGACAGCTTCGCCGCCTCCGTCGCCCTGGCCCAGGAGGCCGAGCGGAACGGCTACCGCCGCGTCTGGTACGCCGAGCACCACAACATGGCGAGCATCGCCTCCAGCGCGACCTCGGTGCTCATCGCGCACGTCGCCTCGCAGACCTCCACGATCCGCCTCGGCTCCGGCGGCGTCATGCTGCCGAACCACTCCCCGCTCACCATCGCCGAGCAGTTCGGCACCCTCGAGACGCTGCACCCGGGCCGGATCGACCTCGGACTCGGCCGCGCCCCTGGCAGCGACCAGGCGACCTTCCGCGCGCTCCGCCGCGACCCCGACTCCTCCGAGCGCTTCCCGCAGGACGTGCTGGAGCTGCAGGCCTTCCTCGCCGGCGAGTCCCGCATCCCCGGAGTGAGCGCGACGCCCGGTGCCGGCACCCGCGTCCCCCTCTACATCCTCGGCTCCTCGCTCTTCGGCGCGCAGCTGGCCGCCGCGCTGGGCCTGCCGTACGCGTTCGCCTCGCACTTCGCTCCGGACGCGCTGCACCAGGCCGTCGCGGAGTACCGCCGCGGCTTCCGCCCCTCCGAGCAGCTCGACGCGCCCTACGTGATCGCCGGGATGAACGCCATCGCCTCCGACACCGAGGAGGACGCGCAGGAACAGTTCGCGCAGATGAAGCGCGCCCGTTTGATGATGCTGCTGCGCCAGAGCGGGCAGATCCCCGTCGGCCAGACCTTCGACGATGAGGAGCTCGACGCCCTGCTCAGCGCCCCGATCGGCGCCCACGTCGCGAGCATGACCACCTACACCGGTGTCGGCACCGGCGACCAGGTGGCTGACTACGCCGCCGACTTCGCCCGCTCCGCCGACGCCGACGAGGTCATCGTCGCCCACGCGTCGCTGCAGACGGAGGCGCGCCTGCGCTCGGTCGCTCTCCTCGCGCAGTCGAACGCGCGCGTCGCCGTCTGAGCCCGTCCGCAACCGAGGTCGAGCGGCCCGGCACCGGCCTGATGGCCACTGTCGGACGCTCCGGGCCTCGGTTGCGAACGGCCGGCCCTGGGCAGAGTGGGGGTCGGGCGGCGCACATCAGCGGACGCGAGCAGAAGTGAGCCTCTAATGGGGGCCACCTCTCGGGGCACGACCCCGGGAGGAGCGCGTCCGCGGTGCCAGGCTGAGCCCTGTGTCGACGATGACGGGCAAGCGGCGTGAGCCCGGGGACGGCCCTGCGCGGTCAGCGGCCCTGCTGCTGCGGGTCTGCGCGGGCGACCGGACCGCCTTCCGGCAGCTCTACTCGCTCACCGCGGGCCGGGTCGTCTCCGTCGCGGACGCCGTGCTCGACGACCGCGCCGCAGCCGAGGAGGTCGCGCAGGAGGTCTACCTCGAGCTCTGGCGCACCGCGCGCTCGCTCGACCCGGGCCGTCCCGTGCTCGCCTTCCTGGCCCAGGTCGCGCACCGCCGTGCCGTGGACCGCGCCCGGGCGGACCGGTCGGCGCGGCGCCGGGAGCTGCAGTACACGGTCCTCGACCGGCCGCGCGATCACGAGTGGGAGCGCTCGGACGTCCGGCTGGCCCTGGCGCCCGCGGCCGGCGCGATCCGGCAGCTCGCCGCCATCCACCACGACGTCCTCTACCTCGCCTACGTCCGCGGGTACAGCCACTCCGAGATCGCGGAGGAGCTGTCGATCCCGCTCGGCACCGTCAAGACCCGGCTGCGCGACACCCTCATCCGCCTGCACACCCACCTGCAGTCCGCCGGCCCGGCGGATCCGGACGGCGGACCGGGACGGCGCATCCGGCACTGACCGGTGGCGCGAACGCCTCTACGCGACCGGGGTTCCACGCTTCAGGACCGTGTCCGGCCCGCTCAGCCCGCCTGCGTCGCGCCCGAGACCGCGAGCCCGACGATCACCGTCAGCACCGTCGTCCACAGCGCGATCGCGACGCCCTGCCAGAGCAGGATCCGCCCTCGGCCGACTCCGGCGCCCGCCAGCATCACCGCGGTGAAGTGCGTCGGGAGCAGCAGCGGCCCCAGCAGGCTCACGCCCGGGACGCCGTAGCGGGTGAAGGCCCGCTGGAACTTCTCGCGCCGCGGAGTCGTCCGCTTCGCCTCCGAGCGGCCCGTGATCGCCGAGCGGACGCCGGTGCCCAGCAGCACGAGCAGCGCCACGCAGACGAAGTTGCCGATCGCCCCCGCAAGCCCGGCGACGACCGGGTGGATGCCGCCGATGATCCCGATGCTCGCCGCTCCCTCGCCCTCGATGAAGGGGACGGCCCCGGCCGCGGCGACGACGAGGGGCTGCACGAGCTCGGGAACGCGGCCGATCAGGTCCTGGAATCCGAGGATCGCGTCGCTGATGATCGTCATGGTCGTGCCTTCCGGTACGTGGCCCCGGCTCTCGGGACTCCTCCATCCGACCGTGTCCGCGCCCGCTGCGGCAGTGCCGCCGGATCACCGCGTCCCGGGAGGATCGACGGCCCGAGGGGTGACAAGTGTCATGGTCGTAGCCTGGGCCGCATGGTGAACACGACCGAGGCGGATCCGCCCGTGCGCGCAGGCCGCGGCGTCGCCGTGACCTGGTGGTACACCCTCGCGTCGGCCGCCTCCTTCGTGGTGGTCGTCCTGGCCGTCTGGTCCGTGGCGGTGCTGAGCGCCGAGGCCGAGGAGTGGCGGAAGGCCGCCTACTTCCTGGGCGCGGCCGCCTGGGTCGCGGTGTTCTCGCCGACCGCGCTCGCGTACCGGCGCGCCGACCGCGAGGGCCCGGTGCGCCTCCGGGCCGCGCCGACCCTGGTCTTCTGCCTCGGAGTGGCGGCCGCCGCGCTCACCGGCACGGCCGCCGGGAGCCTCGCGCTCGGGCTCTCGCTCGCCGCGACCCTGGTCGCCGTGCTGCCCTGGCAGAGCGGCGTGCGGCTCCGGGTGATGGTGCTCTGCACGATCGTCCTCGCGGTCGCGGCGGTGCTCGAGCAGACGCGCGCGGCGCCGGACGCGTCGGCCGCGCTCTCGACCCTCCTGCTGTTCGCGACACTGCTGCCCCTGACGGTCGTCAGCGCGCTGTGGTGGTGGGACATCGTCCGCGAGCTCGACCGGGCGCGCGCCGCCGAGGGCCGGCTCGCCGCCGCGCAGGAGCGCCTGCTGCTCGCCGGCGACGTGCACGACCTCCAGGGCCACCACCTCCAGGTCATCGCGCTGCAGCTCGAGCTCGCCGAGCGCCTCCTCGGCAGCGACCCCGAGGCCGCTCTCGAGCAGCTGCGCGCCGCCCAGCGCTCGGTCGACGGCGCCCGCACCGGCACCCGCGAGCTGGCGACGCGCTTCCGCAGCGTCCCGCTCGCCGACGAGCTGGCCAACGCCGCCGACCTGCTCCGCTCGGCCGGGCTCCGCGTCGAGCTCGAGGTCGACCCGGCGGCGGCTCACGCGCCGGCCGAGACGCTCGGGCCGGTGGTCCGCGAGACGACGACCAACATCCTCAAGCACGGCGGCGGCTCCAGCGCGCGGCTGCGGCTCGCGCGGGAGCGGGACGAGTGGCGGTTCGAGGCGGTGAACGACCTGGCACCGGACGCGGAGGAGGCGGACGGGACCGGCTCGGGCGTCCTCGGCATGGCGGAGCGGGTCGAGCGCGCGGGCGGGACGCTGCGCGCCGGGGCGGTCCGCCGCTCCTTCGAGCTGGACGCGCGCCTGCCGGTGGGGATCGACTCGTGATCCGGGTGCTGATCGCCGACGACGAGGACATGATCCGCACGGCGCTGGCCGCGCTCCTCCGCCTCGAGGAGGACCTCGAGATCGTGGGCGAGTGCCGCGACGGCGAGCAGGCGGTCGCGGAGGCGCTGCGCCTGCAGCCCGACGTGTGCCTGTTCGACGTCGAGATGCCCGGGCTCGACGGGATCGAGGCGGCGGAGCGGCTGCGCCGGGTCTCGGCGACGCGGGTCGTGGTCGTCACCCGGCACGCGCGGCCGGGGGTCCTGCGGCGAGCGCTCGGAGCGGGCGTCAGCGGCTTCCTGCCGAAGTCGCGCCGGGTCGAGGACGTCGCCGAGGTGATCCGCCAGGTCGCGAGCGGACGCCGCTACGTCGATCCGGAGATCGCCGCCGACGCCCTGGCGAGCACGCGCAGCCCGCTGACCGACCGCGAGCTCGACGTGCTCAGCGCCGGCTCCCGCGGCGAGACGATCGGCGAGATCGGCGCGGCGCTGCACCTCTCCTCCGGCACCGTTCGCAACCACGTCTCGTCGATCCTCCGCAAGCTCGACGTCGACACCCGGCAGCGCGCGGTGATCGAGGCCCGCGAGCGCGGCTGGATCTGAGCGCACGGCGCCGCAACGGCAGCCACTACGCAGGCGTCGTCGCACTCACACTCGAGTGCGACGACTTCTGCGTTCTCGCGAGCGGCGCCCGTCAGGCCGTCGGCGTCCAGATCCGCATCGTCGACGGTCCGCGGTTCGCCCAGCGGTGGTACGGCCGGAACTCCGCCTCGAAGCAGCGCCCCTCCTCCACCGGCACGGAACCGTAGGGCCAGCCGGGAGCCGCCTCCCGCGCCACGAGGGACACGCGCGCTCCCTCCGCCGTCACGACGGGCGGCACCGAGGCGTCGACCGCGATGTGCTCGGTGTCCAGGCCCTCGGGCAGGTCGAGCGACTCGATCGCCAGCACGAACGGCCCGCGCTCGAGGGCGACCTGGCCGCGCACCGCGTCGATCCGGGGATGCGGGGCGACGAAGCGGGCCGTCATCGGCAGCGAGAGCCGCACGGTGTCGCCGGCGGAGAACGCCCGGCGGACGGTGACGGTCGGCGTCGAGACCGGCTCGCCGTCGAGCAGCGCCGAGCCCCGCGCGAACGGCGGCACCCGCAGCGTCAACGCGAACTCCGCGTCCTCGAGGATCCGCACGACGATCTCGCCGTCGGCCGGGTACTCCGTCTCGACGCGCAGCGCGACGCCTCCGGTGCGCACCTCGTACGCGCCGTACTGGTGGAGCTGCACCCCGTCGTCGGTGGCGGTCGCGAAGCCGAGTTCGACGCTCGCGAGGGTGCGGGCGGTGTTGGTCGGGCAGCACGAGACCCAGAACCAGGGCGCGCGGAGGCTGGACTGCGCGCGGTCGGTCTCGCGCGACTCGTCCGGCGCCACTCCGTCGACGCGCTGCTGCAGCGTGTTCGTGTAGAAGAAGGCGCGGCCGTCGTCGCGGGTGGCGGGGAGCACCGCGTTCAGCAGCGTCCGCTCCATCAGGTCCGCGTAGCGGTGCTCGTTCGAGCCGAGCAGGAGCCGCCAGCTGAGCATCGTGGAGCCGATCGCCGCGCAGGTCTCGGCGTAGGCGCGGTCCGGCGGCAGCTCGTAGTCGGCGCCGAACGCCTCGTCCTGGTGGTGCGAGCCCATCCCGCCCGTGACGTAGGTGCGCCGCTCGACGGTCGCCTCCCACTGGCGGCGGACCGCCTCCTCCAGCTCGGCGTCGCCGGTCTCGACCGCGACATCGAGAGCCCCGGAGGCGAGGTAGAGGGCCCGCACCGCGTGGCCGCGCAGCACCTCCGCGTCGCGCACGGGCACGTCGTCCTGGAAGTACTCGGCGCCGAACGCGATCGGCTTCAGCGTCCCCGTCCCGCGCCGCTCCACGAAGAGGCGGGCCAGCTCGAGGTAGCGCTCCTCCCCCGTCGCCCGCGCCAGCTCGGCGAGCGCCGGCTCGATCTCGGGGTGGCCGCACACGGCGACCCTCCCCTCGGGCCCGAACTCGCGGTGCACGTGGTCGGCGAGCCGTCGGGCGACCTGCGGCAGGAGGTCGTCGTGCCCGGTGCGGAGCCGCGCCACGGCGGCCTGGATCAGGTGCCCGAAGCTGTACAGCTCGTGGCCCCACTCCAGGTCGGAGTAGCGCGCACGCTGGCCGGGCCGGCCGAAGCTCGTGTGCAGGTAGCCGTCCGGGTCCTGGGCGGAGGCGACCCGCGCGACGAGGTCGTCGTACCGCTCCTGCAGCCCGGTGTCGTCGCTCCGGCCGAGTTCCCAGGCCATGGCCTCGAGGAGCTTGTAGACCTCGGAGTCCACGAACTCGATGCCCGCGTGCGCGTCGCCGCCCTCGGCGGACGAGATCGAGCCGTCGGCCGCGCGGTCGAAGTTGCCGGCCCAGCCGACGCGCTCGATCCACGAGCGGCAGTGCTCGATGACGGCGGAGGAGTTGAGGTCCTGGTAGTGCTTCCAGAAGCCGCCGGTGAGGCTGATCTCGTCCTGGCGGAGCGGCCGGAGCACGCTCCGCGAGGGGGCGACCGGGCCGCCGAGGGCGGTGGCGGTGGGGGCGGTGAGGGTCACGGTGTCTCCTTGGAGGGACGGGTCAGTCCTTGACGGCGCCGGCGGTGACTCCCGCCGAGACGTACCGCTGGGCGACGACGAGGAGGACGGCTGCCGGGAGCGAGGCGACCACGGCGGTCGCCATGATCGAGTTCCACTCCTGGTTGTTGTTGCCGATGTACTTGTAGATGCCGAGGGTGATCGGCTGGAGCTTCCCTCCGCTGTCGAGCGTCGAGGCGAAGATGAAGTCCGACCAGGCCCAGAGGAACGCGAACAGCGAGACGGTGACGACGGAGTTGCGGCTGATCGGCATGATCACCGAGGTGAAGGTGCGCCAGGCGCTCGCTCCGTCCATCCGGGCCGCCTGGGTGAGCTCGTCGGGGATCCCCGACATGAAGGCCGTGAAGATCAGCACGCCGAACGGCACCGCGATGGTGGAGTCGGCCACGATCAGGCCCGGGATCGAGTTGAGCAGCCCCAGGTTGAGGTAGATGGCGTAGAAGCCCATCGCCATGATGATCGCCGGGATCATCTGCGCGATCAGCAGCACGAACGAGAGGGCCTGCCCGCCGCGGGGCCGCAGCTTCGCCAGCGAGTAGGCGGCGGGAGCGGCGATCGCCACGGTCAGCAGCACCGTGCCGAGGCCGACGACGAGGCTGGTGCCCAGGTAGGGCAGCTGCTCGCTCAGCACCGCCTGGTAGCCGGTGAACGTGGGAGAGAACGGGAACCAGTCCGGCGGATCCTTCCGCATCGAGCCGGTCGGAGTGAGGGAGACGTTGATCATCCAGTAGACGGGGAACAGCATGACCGCCGTGAGGGCGATCCCGACCACCGTCAGGTACCAGGGGCGTCGGGCGGTCACGAGTCGGCCTGCTTCCGCTGGACCCGGATGTACACGAGACCGAAGACGAGGGCCAGGATGATCAGCAGGTTGCCGACGGCCGCGGCCGGTCCGAAATCGGGCAGCATCGAGCCGAAGCCGAGCTGGTACGTCCAGGTGGCGAGCGTGGTCGAGGAGTCGGCGGGGCCGCCCTTCGTCATGATCCAGATGATGTCGAACACCTTCAGCGTGTAGACGAGGCCGAGCAGGATCGTGATCGCCGACACCGGCCGCAGCAGCGGCAGCGTGATCCGCCAGAACTGCTGGGCGCCGGTCGCGCCGTCGAGCGAGGCCGCCTCGTAGAGGTCCTGCGAGATGTTCTGCAGGCCGGAGTAGAGGATCACCAGGTTGAACGGGATGCCGATCCAGATGTTCGCGATCAGGACCGCGATCAGCGAGGTGGTCGGCGAGGTGAGCCAGTTGATCTGGCCGATCCCGAACGACTCCAGGAACGCGTTCACGATGCCGGAGTCGCTGTTGAGCATCCACGACCAGGTCGAGGCCGAGACGATCAGCGGCAGGAGCCACGGCACCAGGAACAGCGCCCGGAGCGTGCTCGCGAGCGGGAAGCGGCGGTAGAAGAACACGGCGAGCGCCAGCCCCAGCGTGAACTGGAAGAGGAGCGAGACGCCGGTGAAGACCGCCGTGTGCAGCAGCGCCGGGCCGAAGGTCGCGTCCTGGAACACCTGGACGTAGTTGTCGAACCAGACGAAGGGCGCGTTCCCCTGCACGAACGAGCGGACCGTGTAGTCCTTCAGGCTCAGCTCGAGGTTGCGGTAGAGCGGGAACGCGTAGAAGACGAGCAGGTAGGCGACGAGCGGGGCGAGGAACGCCCACGCGACCAGGCGGCCGCCTTCGGGGCGCCGGCGGCGCCGACGGCTCTCGGCGGCCGGGGCGGGCGGGGCCGGCGGCTCGGTGCCGCGCCGCAGGAGGCGGGCGGTCTCGGTGGCAGTGGTCATGGTCTCTCCCGTCCCTCCGGCCGGTGCGCGGAGCACCGGCCGGAGGGACCTCGTTCGGGGAGCGGGAGCCCCCGGTCGTCCTACTTCGTGGCGGATTCGGCGGCCGACTGGGCGGCCTTCAGGGCGTCCTCGGGAGACTGCGAGCCGCTGAGCACGGTCTGCACCGCGCCCCACAGCTGCTCCGAGATCTTCGGGTACTTCGTGCCGAGGTCGTCCGAGGTGCGGCCCTTCGCGGCCTGCACGGCGGTGACCCACGGCTCGAGGTCGGCGTTGCCGGCGACCTGCTCCTGCTGCGCCTCGGCCGTCGGCGCGATGTACGAGAGCGTGTTGTCGGTCGTGACCAGGCTCTCCGTCGAGGTCAGGCACTCGGCGATCTTCTTCGAGGTCTCGTAGCGCGCCGTGTCCGACTGCACCGGGAGGGTGAGGAACTCGCCTCCCGTCGGTGCGGGGGCCGCTCCGCCGTCCTTCGACGGGATGGTCAGGACGCCGTAGTCGATGCCCGAGGCCTTCGCGTTGGCCAGCTGCCAGGTGCCGTTCTCGCCGAACGCGTACTCGCCGGTCTCGAACTCCTGCCAGCTCGTGGTCTGCGTGTTGCCGATCACGGAGTTGGGCGCGTAGCCCTTCTCGAGCCAGTCGCTCCAGAGCGAGACGGCGTCGACCGCGGCGGGCGAGTCGAGGTCGGTCAGCTCGGCGCCGGAGCCCCAGAACCACGGCAGGAACTGGAAGGTCCCCTCCTCCGTGCCGATGCCGGAGAACGTGATGCCCTTGCCGCCGGAGGCGGTGACCTTCTCGAGCGCGTCGGTCAGCCCGGCCCAGTCGGTGATGGAGGCGGCGTCCACGCCGGCCTTCTCGAGCACGGCCTTGTTGTAGTACAGCGCGAGCGTGTTGGCGCCGATCGGCACGCCGAAGGTGTCGCTGCCGGTCTGGCCGGCCGCGAGGATGTTCGCGTCGATCCCCTCGGTGGAGAGCCCGGACTCGGCGGTCGTGGTCAGGATGCCCGACTCCGCGAGCGTCGAGACAACGGGGTTGTCGACGAGCAGGAGGTCGGGCGAGTTGCCCTGCTGACCGGCGAGCAGCGCCTTGTTGGTCAGGTCGGTGGTGTCGTAGCCGGTGCGCTCGACGGTGACGCCGGCCTCGGTCCCGCAGGAGTCGATGAGCTTCGCCCAGTCGGACGACTCGTCGAACTGGGGGTACGGGTCCCAGAACGTGTAGCTGCCTCCCGCGGCGGAGCCGGAGTCTCCCCCGGAGCCGCTCGCGCAGCCGGTCAGTGCGGCGGCGGCCGTCCCCAGCAGGACGGCGGCGGCGAGGCCCCGAGCGTGCTTCCTCGTCTTCACGGATGATCCCTTCGTCGTTGACGGATTCCTCGGCAGTCGTCCCGATCGTCTGCGCCGGGCCGAAACTACTTTCTGTCGGGTAAACCTAGGCAGGGGCGGTCAGCGCGTCAAGAGATGCGACCTTTTCGGTCTTTTCGGTTTTTCGCCGGAGTCGTGCGAGGATCGACGCGGCGGCCCGCCGGGCCCGGAACGGAGGCGCGGTGCCACCACGCAAGCCCACCGGCACCATCACGCTCACCGACGTGGCGGCCGCCGCCGGCGTCTCGATCGCCACAGCCTCCAAGGCGCTCAACGGCCGCGACCAGGTGCGCGCCGAGACCCGCCAGCGCGTGCTGGACGCCGCCGAGGCCCTCTCCTTCACCCCGAACCCGTTCGCGCAGGCCCTCAACTCCCGGCGCACGGGCACCATCGGGATGCTCACGAACGACCTCGACAACCGTTTCGTGCTCCCCGTGCTGCTCGGCGCCGAGGACGCGTTCGGCGCCGGATCGACGTCGGTGCTCCTCTGCGACGCCCGCGGCGACTCGATCCGCGAGCAGCACCACATCAAGAACCTGCTCGCCAAGCGCGTCGACGGGATCGTGGTGCTCGGCCGGACGACGAACCCGCGCCCTTCGATCACCCGCACCATCCCGGTGCCGGTCGTCTACGCCTATGCGCCCTCGGAGGATCCGCGCGACTCCTCCTTCACGCCCGACAACGTGCAGGCCGGCGTCCTCGCCGCCCGCCACCTGATCGAGCGCGGACGGACGAGGATCGCCCTCGTCAACGGCGAGCCGAGCTACACCGCCGCGCACGACCGCGCCCGGGGCGTCGAGCAGGCGCTGACGGAGGCGGGGCTCCCGCTGGTCGGCGGCGGCGTCCTCTTCGGGCAGTGGTCCGAGAGCTGGGGCCGCCAGTGCGCAGAGACGCTGCTGCGCGCGCATCCGGACCTCGACGCGATCATCTGCGCGAGCGACCAGATCGCCCGCGGCACCCTCGACCACCTGCGCGAGACCGGCCGGCGGGTGCCGCAGGACGTGGCCGTCGTCGGCTTCGACAACTGGGACCTCCTCGTCGAGGCCGCCCGCCCGCCGCTCTCGAGCATCGACATGATGCTCGACACGCTCGGCCGCGCCGCCGCGGAGGAGCTCTCGAACGCGATCCACGGACGTCCGACCGCGGGCGTGCAGGCCATGCCCGTCCGCCTCGTGCCGCGGGAGTCCTCCGGCTGACGCCGCCCTCCGCGAGAACGCGGACGTCGTCGCACTCGAGCTCCAGAACGACGACTCCTGCGTTCACGCGACGTGCCGACCGGGGCTCGCGGAATCGTATGTTGACGCCGCGCTCTCGGATGTGTACTTTCCAGTTATACGAATAACCGAGACCACGAGGAGGTGGGTCATGGCCGGACGAACGGCGACGATGAGGCAGGTCGCGGAGCGCGCCGGCGTCTCCCAGGCCACCGTGTCCCTCGTGCTCAACAACGCTCCCGGCAACCGCGTCACCGAGGCCACCCGAGCCCGCGTGATGGAGGCGGTCGAGGATCTTGGCTATCGCACCAACGCCTTCGCGAAGTCGCTCCGCAGCGGGCAGTCGGGGATGATCGGCTTCGTCTCGGACGAGGTCGCCAGCTCCCCCTTCGCCGGCCGCCTGCTGAAGGGCGCGCAGATGCGGGCCTGGGAGAGCGGCCACATCATCCTCAGCGTCGACACCTTCGGCGAGCGCGCCCTCGAGGAGTCGGCGATCGACATAATGCTGTCGTACCGCGTGCTCGGCGTCATCTACGCCTCGATGTACCACCGCGTCGTCGAGGTGCCGGAGGCGCTGGGCGACGTGCCCACCGTGGTCGTGAACGCGCAGTCCGCCGGCGGGCGCTTCTCGAGCGTCTTCCCGGACGAGGAGGAGGGCGGGTACACCGCCACCCGCCAGCTGACCGGCGCCGGCCACCGCCGCATCGCCTACATCGACATCCAGCCCGCCGACAGCGACCTCCCCGCGGGTGTCGGACGGCGGGCGGGCTACCGCCGCGCCCTCGAGGAGGCGGGCCTCACCGTGGACCCCCGCCTCGTCCGGCACGGCTCCGGCGGCACCGTCGAGGACGGCCTCGCCCTCACCGCGGAGCTCCTCGACGAGGCCGATCCCCCCACCGCGATCTTCTGCGGCAACGACCGCACCGCCTGGGGCGCCTACCGGGCTCTCGAGGCGCGCGGCCTCCGCGTGCCCGAGGACTGCTCCATCGTCGGCTTCGACGACCAGGAGACCCTCGCCTCCTACCTCGACCCCGGCCTCACGACCGTCGCGCTCCCCCACGAGCGCATGGCCCGCGACGCCGTCTCCCTCCTCCTCGCGGAACCGCGCGAGGAGCCCCGACCCCATCCCATCCATTGCTCACTGGTCCTCCGCGGATCGGTGACGAGTGCAGAGGTGCGCGCATGACGACGATGAAGTCCGCCCCCGGGATCCCCCGGCCACGGCGCCTCCTGAGCCCGAGGCAGCGCCTCGGCTCCGCTGCGAGGCGCGCCCTGCGCTCCTGGCAGTTATACGTACTACTGACCCCGGCGCTCGTCTTCGTGGCGCTGTTCAAGTACTGGCCGATGTACGGCGCCCAGATCGCCTTCCGCGACTACAACCCGTCGCTCGGCTTCTCGGGCAGCCCGTGGGTGGGCCTGGACAACTTCACCCGCTTCGTCTCGTCGTTCCAGTTCGGGCGCCTGATCGAGAACACCCTGACGGTGAACGCCCTGGGGCTGCTCATCGCCTTCCCGGTGCCGATCGTGCTCGCGCTGATCGTCAACCAGCTGCAGAGCGAGCGGTTCAAGAAGTTCACGCAGACGGTGCTCTACTCGCCGTCCTTCATCTCGGTCGTCGTGGTCGTGGGCATGATCCACCTGCTCTTCTCGCCGCGGTCCGGGATCGTGAACAGCGCGATCGTCGCCCTCGGGGGAGAGCCGGTGTTCTTCATGGGCTCGCCGGACTGGTTCCGGCCCCTCTACATCGGCTCCGACATCTGGCAGAACGCCGGATTCTCGATGATCGTCTACCTCGCCGCCCTCACCGCGATCGACCCGGCTCTGCACGAGGCCGCCCGCGTCGACGGAGCGAGCAAGTGGCAGCGGATCCGCCACATCGACATCCCGGGCATCCTGCCGGTGATCACGATCCTGTTCATCCTGGCGATCGGCAATCTCTTCAACCTCGGATTCGAGAAGGTCCTGCTCATGCAGACCGACCTCAACCTCCCGACCTCCGAGGTGATCCAGACCTACGTCTACAAGGCGGGGCTGCAGCAGGCGCAGTTCAGCTACTCGGCCGCCATCGGCCTCTTCAACTCCCTGATCAACCTCGTCCTGCTGGCGACCTTCAACCAGGTCGCCCGCCGTGCGGGCCAATCGAGCCTCTGGTGACGACGCCATGACACAGACCATCCACCCCGACCGCGCCGTCCGCGAGCCGTCGGCACCGACTCCCCCTCGCCGCACCGCCCCGGCGAAGCGCACCGGACGGTACGCGGACCCCGTGTTCAACGCGATCGCGATCGCCGTCCTGCTCCTGGCGATCGTCGCGATCGTCTACCCGATGTACTTCATCGTGATCGCCTCGTTCAGCGAGCCGTCGCAGATCCTCAACGGGAACGTCTGGCTCTGGCCGGCCGGCTTCACGCTCGAGGGCTACGGGCGCATCTTCTCGGACGGCGCGATCTGGCAGGGCTTCGGCAACTCGGTCCTGTACACGGTCGTCGGCACCGCGATCAGCGTCAGCACGATCCTCTGCGCGGCCTACGCCCTGTCGAGGAAGGACCTCTACGGGCGGACCGTCTTCCTCCTGATCTTCATCCTCACGATGTTCATCGACGGAGGCCTGATCGCCCGCTACCTGGTGGTGCGCGACCTCGGGATGCTGGACACGATCTGGGCCGTGGTCCTGCCCGGCGCGGTCGGGGTCTGGAACCTGATCATCGCCCGCGCCTTCTTCGAGAACAACGTGCCGGGCGAGCTGCGCGACGCCGCTCAGATGGACGGCGCGAGCGACTTCCGCTTCTTCTTCAGCATCGTCCTGCCGCTGTCGAAGCCGCTGATCTTCCTCATGATCATGATCCACCTCGTGGCCAACTGGAACGCCTTCTTCGACGCCCTGATCTACCTCGACGACGAGAGCAAGTACCCGCTCCAGCTGGTGCTGCGCAACGTCCTGATCCAGTCCGAGGTCACCTCCGCAGGCGGCTCCGGAGCGATGGACTCCTACGCCGCCGCCCAGCGCCTGGGCGAGCTGATCAAGTACGGAATGATCGTCGTCTCGACGATCCCCCTCTTGATCGTCCTGCCCTTCATGCAGAAGCACTTCACCAAGGGCGCCCTTCTCGGCGCCGTGAAGAGCTGACCCTCCACCCCTCCCGCACCACCCTTTCGACAAGAGGAACACGAACGATGAGACACCGCAGTTTCTTCACCACCACCGCACTCGCCCTCTCCGGCGGACTGCTCCTGGCCGGCTGCACGACCGGCGGCGGGAACGACCCCGTCCAGGACCGCTCGAGCGAGGTCGGCTTCAACGAGACCGGCCTGCCGATCGTCGACGACACGCTGTCGCTGACCTTCGGCGGCACCAAGTCCGCCCTGTCCCCCGACTACTCCTCGATGCAGCTCGTGCAGCAGTGGGAGGAGGACACCAACATCTCGATCGACTGGAAGAACCTCCCCGAGCAGGTCTACGCCGAGAAGAAGAACCTCCTCCTCGCCAGCGACGACGTGCCGAACGTGCTGTTCAACTCGGGCCTCACCGACGCCGAGATCGTGCAGTACGGCGAGAACGGCACGCTCCTCCCGCTCGAGGACCTGATCGAGGAGCACGCGCCGACCCTCTCCGCGATCCTCGAGGACCGGCCCGACATCCGCGCCGCGCTCACCGCCTCGGACGGCCACATCTACACGCTGCCCTCGGTCGAGGAGCTCGGGATCCTCCAGTACCCGAACTTCCTCTTCATCAACACCGCCTGGCTCGACGCGCTCGGCCTCCCGATGCCGACGACGATCGAGGAGTACCGGGCCGCGCTCGAGGCCTTCAGAACCGGCGACCCCAACGGCAACGGCAAGGCCGACGAGATCCCGCTGTCCTTCCGCACCGACTCGTTCTGCGGCAACCCGCACGACCTGATCGCGGCGCTCGGCGGGCAGCCGGAGAACAACGACCACCGCATCGTGGTCGACGGGAAGGTGCAGTTCACGGCCGACACCGACGGCTACAAGCAGGGCGTCGAGGCGCTCTCCGACTGGTACGCCGACGGGCTCATCGACCCCGAGTCGTTCTCGCAGGACGACGTCGCCTTCCTCTCCAAGGGCAAGGCCGACACCCCGGTCCTCGGCTCCTTCTTCTGGTGGGAGGCGTAGGAGATGGTCGGCGAGGACCGCCTCGGCGACTACGCGATCCTCGGCGTGCTCGAGGGCGTCGACGGCGAGAAGCGCGCCAGCGTCACCAGCAACCAGGAGATCAACCGCGGCGCGATGGCGATCACCCGCTCCAACGAGCACCCCGCCGCCACGATGCGCTGGGCCGACCGCCTCTTCGACCCCGAGATGAGCGCCCAGAGCAGCTGGGGACCCCTCGGCGTGACCCTCCAGAAGGACGAGGCCACCGGCCTCCTCGTGCAGATCCCCGCCGCCGCCGGCGAGGCCGAGGGCGAGCGCCGCCAGAAGGTCGCCCCGGGCGGCCCGAAGATCACCACCGAGAAGGACTTCGAGACCGTCGTGGCCCCCGAGCCGCGCGCGAAGGAGCGCCAGGACCTGGTGAACGAGTACTACCTCCCCTACAAGGCGAACGACGCCTACCCGCCGGTGATGCTCTCGAACGACGAGCTCGACCGCGTCTCGTACGCGCTGACCGACATCAACACCCTGGTGAAGGAGAAGTTCGCCGCCTGGATCGTCAACGGGACCGTCGACAGCGAGTGGGACTCCTACGTCTCGCAGCTGGAGTCGATGGGCGCCTCCGACGTGACCGCGACGTACCAGCAGGCCTACGACCGCTTCCAGAACGGCGGCGAGTAGTCCCCGGGGGCGCGGGCGGCAGCCGCCCGCGCCCCTCGTCCGGCCGCACCGAACCCCTCTCCTCAGGAGCCCTTGTGACCATCACCACGACGACCGACGCCTGGCGTCCGTCCGCCCACTTCACCGCCCGATCCACCTGGCTGAACGACCCGAACGGGCTCCTCTTCCACAACGGCACCTACCATCTGTTCTTCCAGAACAACCCGACCGGCAGCACCTGGGGCAACATGTCCTGGGGCCACGCGACCTCGACCGATCTGGTGTCGTGGAGCGAGCAGCCCGTCGCGATCCCCGTCCTCGACGGCGAGATGGCCTTCTCCGGCAGCGCGGTCGCCGACGTCCGGAACACGGCGGGCTTCGCCGGCCCCGGCGAGACGGCCCTCGTCGCGGTCTACACGGCCGCCCGCGACGCCCTCCCGGACGGCACCGGGGCCTCGCAGGCCCAGGCACTGGCCTACAGCGTCGACGACGGCGCCACCTGGACCCGGTACGCGGGCAACCCCGTCCTCGACATCGGCTCCGCGGAGTTCCGCGATCCGAAGGTCTTCTGGTTCGGCGGGGACGACGGCCACTGGGTGATGGTCGCCGTCGAGGCGGTCGACCGCCGCGTCGCGGTCTACACCTCGCCCGACCTGATCGCGTGGACCCGGCGCTCCCACTTCGGCCCCGCCCATGCCACGGGCGGCGTCTGGGAGTGCCCGGACCTCTTCCCGCTGCGCGTGCGCGGCACCGACGAGGTCCGCTGGATGATGATCGTGAGCCTCAACCCGGGCGGCATCGCCGGCGGCTCCGGCAGCCAGTACTTCCTCGGCGACTTCGACGGAGCCGAGTTCACCGCCGACCGGATCAGCTCGTCCGAGGACCCCGCCGACTACGACTGGCTCGACTACGGCCGGGACTACTACGCGGCCGTCTCCTTCAACGACGCCCCCGAGGGCCGCCGCCTCACGATCGCGTGGGCCAGCAACTGGGACTACGCGAACGAGACGCCCACCGGCCCGTGGCGCTCGTCGATGTCGCTCGTGCGCGAGCTCGACCTCGTCCGCGGGGCCGACGGCCGTCTCCGCCTCGCGCAGCGGGCGGTCCTCCCGACCGGGCCGGCGTCCCGCGACGTCCGCGTCTTCGACGTCGACGTGTCCCGCCTCCCCGGCGACCGCACCGAGCTGCGCCTGCTCACCGGCACGACCGACGACGAAGTGGTGCTCACGGTCGACGGCGACGAGGGAGTGCTGACCTGCGACCGCACGCGCAGCGGCGCGGTGGACTTCGCGGCGTCCTTCCCCTCGGTCGACTGGGCTCCGCTGCCCGGGCCGGACGAGTCGGGGCGGATACCGGTCCGCATCGTCGTCGACGCCTCGGTGGTCGAGGTGTTCCTCGGCGGGGGTCTCAGCACCCTCACCCAGCTCGTCTTCCCGTCGGCGCCGTTCACGACGCTGCAGGTCCGCGCGGCGGCGGAGTGAGCGGGCCCGGCGCGGGCTCCGGCAGCGGCCCCGGCTCGGACTCCGGCTCTCGCGTCCTCGTCGTCGGCGAGACCGTCGTCGACGTCGTCGAGCGGGACGGGAGCCGGTCGGAGCACGTCGGCGGCTCGCCCGCGACCGTCGCCGTCGCCCTCTCCCGGCTCGGCCGCTCCGTCCGCTTCGCCACCGCCCTGGGCGACGACGAGCGCGGACGCCGGGCCCGGGCGCACCTGGAGGAGTCCGGAGTCGCGGTGTCGGCGCCCGCGCGCGGCACCACGTCGACCGCGGCGGCGGTCATCGGCGCCGACGGGTCGGCCCGGTACGAGTTCGACCTCAGCTGGGACCCGGACCGCATCGATCCCGACGGAGCCGTGCACCTCCACACCGGGTCGATCGCCGCCTTCCTGCATCCCGGCGCAGACGCGGTCGCGGACCTGCTCGACCGTCTGCCGCCCAGGACCTCCGTCAGCCTCGACCCCAACATCCGGCCCGAGGTGCTCCCTGCGCGCGCTGAGGTCCACCGCGTCCTCGAGCGGCTCCTCCGGCGCTGCGATCTGGTGAAGCTGAGCGACGAGGACGCCGAGTGGCTCCACCCCGGCGACTCCGTCGACGCCGTCCTCGACCGCCTCCTGGCCGCCGGCCCTTCGCTGGCGGTCGTCACGCGGGGCGGCGAGGGCATGGTCCTCGCGTCCCGCCGGGCCCGGGTCGTCGTCCCCGCCTCCCGCATCGCCGTCGCGGACACCATCGGCGCCGGCGACACGGCGATGGCCGGGCTGATCGACGCCCTCCTCGACAGCGGGACCACCGCTCTCGACGAGGACTCCCTCCTCGCGGCGGGCCGGTGGGCGGCCCGGGCGGCGGGAGTCACCGCCTCCCGCATCGGCGCGGACCCGCCCCTCCGAGCCGAGCTGGCCGGGGTCTGACGGCCGGGCGGAGCGGACCCCGGCATCGAGCGGACGCGCGCGTTCCGAGCAGAGCGGTCGCGCACTCCTCGCATGCCGCCTTCCGCCCCGAGACACTGCCCCTACCGCGATGTCCCGGCGATCGGAGCGGCGTCTCGACGCACGAGCGGGCCCGACGGCACCGGGGTACTCCCGTGTCAGGAGCAGTGCGTGCTCACCCGGACGCGCACCCGCCTCCCTCCCAGACACCGCCCCGCATCCGAGACACCGCCTGCTCAGCGGTGTCCCGACACTCGGAGCGGCGTCTCGACGCACGAGCGGGCCTGCGCGCATCGGCGAGGACACCCGAGAGACGGGCGGAGCGCGATCGTGGGCGCAGACGTGCGCCGGACCCCTCGGGAGTCCGGCGCACGGCCTGGCGGTGATCAGCTGCCGGTGCGCTCACCGCGGCGTCGGAGGGTGAGGAGCATCAGACCGCCGCCGACGAGGGCGAGCAGGCCCAGCACTCCGGCGGTCGCCGTAGCTGCGGCGTCCACTCCGGTCGAGGCGAGAGCCGGACCGCGGGGACCGTTCGACCCGGACACGGGAACGACCGCGGCGTGGGAGGGCGCCGGTCGCGGCGCTGTGGTCGCGGTCGGAGTCGGCGAGGCCGTGGGCGTCGCGGTCGGCGTGGTGGTGGGGGTCACCGTCGGAGTGGTGGTGGGAGTCGCCGTCGGAGCCACGGTCGGGGTCACCGTCGGCGTGGTCGTCGGCGTGACCGTCGGAGCCGCGGTGGGCGCGATCGTCGGAGTCACCGTCGGAGTGACGGTGGGCGTGACCGTCGGAGTCACCGTCGGAGTGACGGTGGGAGTCACCGTCGGAGTGACGGTGGGAGTCACCGTCGGAGTGACGGTGGGAGTCACCGTCGGCGTCACCGTCGGAGTGACGGTCGGAGTCACCGTCGGGGTGACGGTGGGAGTCGCGGTCGGCGTGACCGTCGGCGTCACGGTCGGCGTGACGGTAGGGGTCACCGTCGGCGTGATGGTCGGGGTCACGGTCGGCGTGACCGTGGGCGTCACGGTCGGCGTGACCGTGGGCGTCACGGTCGGCGTGACCGTGGGCGTCACGGTCGGCGTGATCGTCGGCGTCACGGTCGGCGTGATGGTCGGCGTAGCCGTCGGCGACGGTCCGCCGTCGGAGGGCTCGCAGCCCGGCTCGGTGAAGTCGTTGGAATCGAGCGTGACCGCTCCCGTGCGGGCCAGTGCGCGGCCCTCGACGGAGACGCCCGTCGTCACCGTGATCGAGGCCGAGGCGAGCACGGAGCCCACGAAGTCCGAGTCGGTGCCGAGCGTCGCGGAGCTGCCGATCTGCCAGTAGACGTTGCAGGCCTGCGCTCCGTTGATCAGGGCCACCGTGCTCGACGAGGCCGTCGTCAGCGTCGACGCGGCGCGGATCACGAAGACCGCCTCGTTGACGCCCTCGGCGTCGAGCGTGAGCGTCCCCGTCACTCCGACCGGTCCGGCCGCGGTGTAGACCCCGGGCTTCAGCGTGCTGCCGCCGATCTCGGCGCCGATCTGCGCGGTCGTCGCCCGCGAGGCGAGCTGTCCGTAGGCGGTGCCCACGTCGGCCTGGGCCTGAGCCGCCTCCGCGTCTCCGCGGTGGGTCACTCCGTCCGTCCGTCCGGGCGGGAACCCGGTGACGGCGGTCAGCGGGCTGACCCCGACGCTCTGGTCCAGGACGCTCGACCCCGTGTTCGTCACGGTCGACGCGGCCAGGACCGAGTAGTCCTCCGCCGTGCCGAGGTCCGGAGCCGTGGCCGCCTGCGCCGAGACGCCGGCGAAGAGCGCGGCGCCCACGACGGCGAGGACGACACCCGTCCCGATCGCCCCTCTTCTGCGGTTCTGCCGATGACGGCGGAGCGAGGTGCGAGAGGACACGTGCGGAACGAGGCCAGCGATCTGCCCACGTCAGCGTGAGCTCAATAACCCGAGGTGGGAGGCTCGGACCGTAGGTCGCGCTCCTCGCCCGTGTCTACGCCGCGACCCTGACGGGGGGCAGGATCCGCCGACGGCGTCCCCCGACCCGGGACATGCCCGCCACTGGAGTCCTCGCGCCGGTGACGGCGGACCCGGCCGGCGGAGCGGATCAGCGGTGCCGCCCGCGGCACCCGAACCGGTCGGAGTGCCGTGCGTCCCGGAGCCCTCAGCCGAGAGCCGCCACCCGCTCGATCACGCCCTCGCCCAGCCGGGCGACGTACCCCTCCGGATCCGGCCCGGCCGGGGCCAGCTGCACGTGGTCGATCCCCAGCGCCGCGTACTCCTCCATCGCGCGGACGAAGCCGTCGGGGTCGCCGATCGGATCGCCGCCCCCGGTGATGGTCTTCGTGATCGTCGCGTAGTCGCGCCCGAGGTCGTCGCAGTGCCGCTTCAGCACGTCGAGCTTGTGCGCCACGTCGTCCGCGCCGGTGCCGAACAGGTTGCAGGCGTCGCCGTACTGCGCGACCAGCCGCAGCGTCTTCCTCTCGCCGCCGCCGCCGATGAGGATGGGCGGGCCGGGCTGCTGGATCGGCGCCGGGTGGTTCAGCGTCTCGGCGAGCCGGTAGTGCATCCCCTCGAACGGCCCGTCGTCGTCGCTCCACATCTGACGGCAGATCCGCAGCGTCTCCTCCAGCCGCTCGAACCGCTCCTTCAGCGGCGGGTACGGCACGCCGAGCCCGAGGTGCTCGCGCTCGTACCAGGCGGCGCCGATGCCGAGCATCGCGCGCCCGCCGGAGAGCACGTCGAGGGTGGTGACGATCTTCGCGAGCAGTCCTGGATGGCGGTACGTCACGCCGGTGACGAGGAGCCCCAGCCGCATCCGCTCCGTCCGGCCGGCGACGAAGCCGAGCGAGGTGTATCCCTCGAGCATCGGATCCTCGCTCGTCGCGAAGTGCTCCATCTGGAAGTAGTGGTCCATCAGCGTGAACCAGGCGCAGCCGACGTCCTCGGCCGTCCGCGCGGTCGCTCCGAGGATCGGCGCGATCTGCGCACTCCCCCCGGGCAGAGTGAAGTTCATGAAGTGAATGCCGAGCTGCACGCGCGTCTCCTGTCGTCCCGGGGTGTCCAGGAGCCAGTGTGCGCCGAGCCACCGCTCAACACGCCGACGCGCCCGCCTCTGAGCGGCGTCTCATCCGTTCCGCGGCGTCTCGGCCGATCGCACCCGCCGAGGCGCGGCCGCGCTCACTCGCAGACGCGGAAGCGGTTCCGGTCGAACCCGACGACGTCGCCGACGACGAGCTGGCGCCCGCGGCGCAGATCGACTTCGCCGTTGACGGTCACCATCCCCTCGGCGACCGCCTCCTTGGCCTCGCCGCCCGAGAGGATCCCCGCGAACTTGAGGAACTGGCCCAGGCGGATCGACCCGCCGCCCAGCGGGACGTCGACGGGCTCGGGGACGGCAGCGGCGCCCTTCACGTCTGTGAACGCGCCCGCGAAATGTCGCCGCAGGCCCCCTGGATCAGCGGGTTTCCCACGTAAGTGTCGCCGCAGTTTCCAGCACAACGTGTCGCTCCGAACCTGCCCGCGTGATTCCGCGGATCTGAGGCCTCGATGGGGTCATTCGGTGGCCCCTCGCCGCGCAGGAAGTGCCCGGCGGCCATACGAGGTCGGGTTGGCACAGACTTCGGGTTCAGTCTCCACGAAGCCTTCCTCGGCGTCGCGGTCGGCGTCGGAGCTGCCGCCCTGCGCGGCCTGCTCGAACGGGCTGGCTGCCGGAAAAGCCGCAACAAGCGAGGCGTCAGGGCGATGTCGGTGCGGCTGTTTCGCATGCATGCCTGCGGGCGAAGCACTAGAGGGCGTTCTTCGTGGTCGCCAGGTACTCCGGCGTGGCGAGCGCTTGCATGGAGAACCAATGTGTCGCCTCGAGGCTCGCCTCCAGGTGTCGCCAACCGTTCGAGACGAACGAGCTCGTCTGCGCGCCGGTGAACATATAGACGACGGCTCGAGCGGCAGTCGGGATATCGACCTCGGCGCGAAGATTGCCTTCAGCTCGTGCCTGTTCGAGAAACAACGCTATCGCGTCGAGCCAGACTCGATCCGGCAACTTCGCAACGCCGGGGAATTCAGATGAGGCTTGTGCGACGAGACGCAGGCCTGCTTGCGCCGTTGGATCGTGCTGCACTGCTCTCGCGAGGGACCGGGACAGCGTGAGCAGTGAAGCGAGGCCGTCGTCGCCCGACTCCAGAATCGAATCCCGGAGGAGGATGAAGCCCTGGTCCTGGCGGCGGATGATCTCCTCCGCCACCTCGATCTTGCCCCTGCGGAAATGAAAGTAGAAACCACCCTGCGTGACGGATGCTGCTTCTAGGATATCGGCGACGCGAGCGGTCGAGTAGTGCAGGCGCGCAAACACCTTCGCCCCACCGAGAACAATCGCCTCTCGTGTGGCGATCCCGCGTTCCTGTTGTGCCACGCGCACCTCCGACTGATCCCAAAGCCACTCTATCGGCCCATGGTTCAGCGTCTCTGCCGTCTGGTCCCCGTTCGGGAGGGTTCACGCTGAGTAGCCGAACGCCGCGCTGGCGCTCGCACCGTGCTCGGATGTCGAGACCAACCTCACGTCGCGGAGGGTTCGGCCGCCGATGACGACCTCGGCGTTCCTGCGCACGGACGTGCGAGCGGAGAATCGAGCCTGGCCGCCGGACGGAGCGGGCGTCCGAGAGACGGAGGCGCGCCTGAGCCAGAGGTTCGGTACAGCGGAGCGGCTGGTGTCATTGACGGCGTAGATGAGGACTTGCGCCAACTGACCGAACATGACGAGTTCATCGACGGCGTCAAGGCGGGGCGGGGCGGCTGAGTACCCTGCCTGGGATGATGTGACGGAATGGGACGTCTCGAGGTGTCCATCGACGAGGTCCACGCGATCGACGTGGGACGACATCTGGATCGAGTCGCCTGCTGCCGCATGGGTGAGGCCGGGTGCCGCCTCGGCTGCGCCCGGTCGGGCTCGGCTCGGGGCGCACTCCAAGTCGACGTTCAGTCCGCCGATACAAGCCCGCAATGACTTGGTGCTGACGAGCGGTCCGCCGTGATCGGTCGTGATGCCGATGGGGACAGAGCCCACATCAGTCGTCGCCACACGTCCGGCGACGACTGAGAACCCTGTGACATCGAACGGCCCTTCCCACCAAGCGCCGCGATTCGTGTTCTCACACAGGCTGATGGTCTTCAGCGCCAGGCTGATCGCATCGATAGAACTGAGATGCACCTCGCGGGGATCTCCTGCCGCGTCCAGCGACCAGCGGGGCGGATAGATCGCCTACTTAACCGCCGAAAGTCGGATCCTGTCACCGTCGACGTGTTCGGCCACCTGGCTGACGGTATGCCTGATGTGTCGATGACCCGAACCGAAGTATCGGCCGGACTCCTTGCCGAGTATCTCCTTTAAAGGCCGCCCATCAAAGTGGTGCATCTCGTCCCTTCGGATCTTCTGATCGGTCTGGTGATATGTGCACGCCTGGAAGGTGTCTCGCCGGATTCGATCCCAGGATCTCGAGCGGCGTCATGCACCCGGACCGTGCCTCGGCTGCGAGGGCTGCCGGTACTTCCAGGTAGATCGCAGCCGCAAAGGCTGTTCCAGACCCAGCAGTCAGAACGAACGATGCACGATCGCCGGCGCTGCCTTCCACGGTGACTCGGAGACGCGGCTTGATGATGGTGCTCGCGGTCGACGTGAGCATCCGAGGCCGCGTTCGCCGATGTGATGGAAGCCTGAGAGGGCGAACTCCGTGCAGCGAAGACAGCACTCGCAGGAGCGGGAGTAGCAGGAGGAGCTGGCCGCGAGGCAACCCGAGCTCGGCGAACACCTGGATGTCGGTCGCCGCCGTCGTCCTCCGCAGAGCGAACAGGTCGCCGGTGTGCAGTGTCAGGTGAGAGCTCGTCTCAGAGGTCTCACCTGCTCTTCCACCTCTCAGCCTGACCAGCGTCCCGGACCGGAAGCGCCAGCTTCCTGAAGCGAGAACTGCCTGCGACGAAGCTGTGACGCCTGGTGACTTCGAAGTCCTGCCACTCGCGAGGCTCGTCAGGCTGACTTTCTGCGGCTGGTCTATCGTTCGGAGCGCATGCTCGGCGAGCACTTCGGCCAGATACGTGCCGAACCCCGCGCCGGGTACCACGGCGATGCCGCATTCTCGCCAGTGGGCATCCCGTTTCCACGCGTACTCGTGTGTGCGGCCCTCATTCGACAGGTCAGCGTGGGAGACGCAACCTTCCGCGCTGGCCTCCATGAGCGGCTGCGCGGTGGAGGACTATGGTCCGGCTGCGTTGATCACCCCGCTGACGCCGTCGAGGTGTTGCGTCAGGGAGCTCGCACGCTGCCGGAGGTCGAGCTGCATCCTCGCGACGCCGTACCGGTCAGCCAGCATGTCGAGACTCGCGCCGTCGCGCCCGGCGAGGAGGAACGGCATGCCCCGGCGCCTTGCCTGCATCGCGAGTTCCGCTGCAACCGAGCCCGTGCCGTAGATCAGCCAAGGTGTCACCGGATCGACAGGGATGGTGCTCTCCCGGAGTGCATCGTGCTGGACGCTAGGGGAGGGGCGCTGCTCGCCGGTCGTCGTCGACGCCCGGCGGGGGGACCTGGCGTGCCGCGCGCACGGCGATCGCGCTTCCGAGCAGCACGAAGATCAGAAACGCCGACAGGCCTGCGAGCACGAACGCGTTCGAGTGCGTGGGGTCGACCACGAGGCTGAGCGAGCCCCCCGTGACTGCCAAGAATGCGCCGATCCACACGCAGGGTCGGGCTGCCTGATGGCCCCGCTGCCAGGCTTCATCGGAAGCCATGACCGAGGCTGCTCTGATCCCGACCAGGTTGTTCGGGCCGAGTCGCCCTCGGGCGGCGCATTCGACGGCTGCGACGACGGCAGCAGCAGCGAACACGAGGACGAGCACTCCGAATACCATGAACCAAACATACATGCACGGTTGTATGTCGTCGTTCGCGCCGTCGGTCGTCGCGCCAATTTTCGCGCCTAGAAACAAAGCACCGTACATGTTTGGTTTGATTCGACGAGTCTGCGAAGTGCAGCTCGCCGTCTATTCCGTGGTTGCCCTGGGCGTATCCGAACAACCCGGTGACCCACTGGAGCTCTATCGATCGAAGTTCATCGATGTTGCCAGGAGCGCCCTTGACCTATTGATCGAGTGACGCGACATCTCGGATTCTCGACAACCGGTTCGGATCCGTTCAGAGCACGGCGCGGCTGGCGTTCACCTGCTGTTCCGGTGAGGCGGCGTGTCCGATGATGGCATCCCCGCTGAGGAGCGCCGACAATTTCGATGCAAGGAGAGCGCTTCGGCAATTGGCTCACCGGCAAGTGTGGGGAGTGGCCGAGATCGATCCGACGCCGATTGTATTCGGACGCGATCGGAAGCAGTCTGCCGTCATCGATGCTATTGCACGGCACGCTGAACAGTACGGTTCCAGCCGCAGTTCGGTCTTGCCTCGGTGCCCTTACATGCACCTCGCACTGAGTAGGTCAAATCGGGAAGATCATGACCGGGATTCGCCCCTGTCGGTAGCACACGTCAGACCGCCGGGATGTCGGCGAAGCGCGAGAAGTGGCCGTGGAAGCCCACGGTCACCGTGCGGGTCGGGCCGTTGCGGTGCTTGGCGACGATGAGGTCGGCCTCGCCCGCGCGCGGGTTGTCCTTCTCGTAGGCGCTCTCGCGGTGCAGGAGGATCACCATGTCGGCGTCCTGCTCGATCGAGCCGGACTCGCGGAGGTCCGAGATGGCGGGGAGCTTGTCGGCGCGCTGCTCGGGGCCTCGGTTCAGCTGCGAGAGCGCGATGACCGGCACCTGCAGCTCCTTCGCGAGGAGCTTGAGGGCACGCGAGAACTCCGAGACCTCCTGCTGGCGGCTCTCGACCTTCTTGCCGGAGGTCATCAGCTGCAGGTAGTCGATGACGACCATCTTGAGCCCGACCCGCTGCTTGAGCCGGCGGCACTTCGCCCGGATCTCGACGAGGGTCATGTTGGGCGAGTCGTCGATGTAGAGCGGCGCGTCGTTGATCCGGCCGCGGGTGGAGGCGATGGTCGTCCAGTCGCGCTGGTCGACCGTGCCCTTGCGCATGTGCTGCAGCGGCACGGACGCCTCGGCCGAGAGGAGGCGCATCGCGATCTCGCTGCGCCCCATCTCGAGGGAGAAGAAGATCGTGGCCATGTTGTGCTTGATCGCGGCGGCGCGGGCGAAGTCGAGCGCCAGCGTCGACTTTCCGAGCGCGGGGCGCGCGGCGACGATGATCATCTGCCCGGCGTGGAAGCCGTTGGTCAGGTCGTCGAGGTCGGCGAAGCCGGTGGGGACGCCGGTGAAGCTGCCGTCCTTGTGAGCGGCCGCCTCGATCTCGTCGATCGCGACGGTCACCGCGTCGGTCAGCGGGACGTAGTCCTCCGCCGTCTCGGAGCCGGTGACGTTGTAGATCTCGGCCTGCGCCGTGTTGACGAGGTCGAGCACCTCGCCCTCGCCCTGGTAGCCCATCTGCGCGATGCGGGTGCCCGCCTCGACGAGGCGGCGCAGCAGAGCGCGCTCGGCGACGATGGAGGCGTAGTAGCCCGCGTTGGCCGCGGTGGGGACCATCGAGGTGAGCGTGTGCAGGTAGTCGGCGCCGCCGGCCCGCTGCAGCTCGCCCTGCTTCGTGAGCTCGTCGGTGACCGCGATGACGTCGGTGGGCTCGCCGTGCGAGTAGAGGGCGAGGATCGCGTCGAAGACGATCTCGTGCTTGGGGATGTAGAAGTCGGTGCCCTTGACGCTCTCGACGACGTCGGCGACCGCGTCCTTCGAGAGCAGCATGCCGCCCAGCGCCGACTGCTCGGCGAGGAGGTCGTGCGGAGGGGTCCGCTCGTTCCCGCGCGACTCGCCGCGGTCTCCGCGACCGTCCCGTCCGTCCGAGCCGGGTACCGCCAGGTGCGCGATCGTCATGCCTTCGCCTCCTCCTGTCGGGTGCTGCGCGTCCGGTCGAGCCGGTGCCGGGATCCGGTCTACCAGCGACCTCCGACAGCGGCGCACGGGCGCCTGCCCGCACCCCTCGCGGGGCGCTGCGCCACCCTACGGACCGCCGCCCGCGGCACGCAAACCGCCCTGTGGAGAGAGCTGTGCAGAACCGAGGGGAAACGCCGGGCCCACTGTGGGCAACATGTGGACAACCCTGTGGGATCAGCGGCTCTCAGCAAGTTTTTTCTGGCCTCTGACCAGGCATTCACCGCTTTCCACAGGTGTGTGGGGAAACGAGTCTCAAGACCACAGTGAAGGTTGGTCCCGCTGAAGGGTGTATGTGGATGGAGCTGTGGAGAACGGGAACGACGAAGGGCGGTGCGAGGGACTCGGAAGTCCCGTCGCACCGCCCTCCGCGGCGTTCTCGCGGCCTTACTTGGCCGCGACCACCTGCAGCTTCACAGTGGCCTGGATGTCGTCACGCAGACGCACCACGGCCTCGTGCTCGCCGACGTGCTTGATCGCGTTCGAGATGACGATCTTGCGCTTGTCGAGCTCGCCAAATCCGGCCGCCGCCACCGCGTTCGCGATATCGGAGGTCTTCACCGAGCCGAACAGGCGGCCGTCCTTGCCGGCCTTGACCGTCAGCTTCACGCGGTTGGCCTCGAGGACCTGCTTGGTGTGCTGGGCCTCTTCGATGGTCTTGTGCTCACGAGCGGCTCGCGCCGACTTGATCTGCTCGACCTGCTTCTCGCCACCGCGGGTCCACGCGACGCCGAAGCCCTGCGGGATGAGGTAGTTGCGGGCGAACCCGTTCTTCACGTCGACGACGTCGCCGGCCGAGCCGAGTCCGTCGACCTCGTGGGTCAGGATGACCTTGGACATACCGTTACCTACCTTCCGCTGCCGGCGTAGGGCAGGAGCGCCATCTCGCGGGCGTTCTTGACGGCACGGGCGATGAGGCGCTGCTCCTGAACGGAGACGCCGGTGATACGACGGGCGCGGATCTTCCCGCGCTCCGAGATGAACTTGCGGAGGGTCGCGACGTCCTTGTAGTCGATGACACCCACGCGGACCGACTTCGCGGGGGCCGCGTTCTTCGCGCCCTTGCCGCGGATCGGCTTGCGGCGGTCGCCGCTGCTCTTTCCAGCCATAGTGGTTTCCTTAGATTCTGGTTCGCCCCTGCCCCGCCGCGAGCGATCGCGGTGCGGGGGAGGCGTGATTCAGGTGAGGAGAGCGTCCGAGCCGAGGCTCAGAACGGCGTCTCGTCGTTGTAGCTGCCCGGCGTGCTCCACACGTCGCCACCGGCGGGAGCGCTCGGCGCCCACGGCTCCTCGGCCTGACCGCCACGGTTGCCGCCGGCGTTGCCGGAGCCCCCCTGACCGCCGCTGCCGAAGCCGCCCTGGCCGCCGCCGATCTGACCGCCGTTGCCCTGGCCGCCACCGGCCTGGCCGCGTCCGCCTCCACCGGAGGCGCGCGTGACCTGCGCGGTCGCGTAGCGCAGCGAGGGCCCGATCTCGTCGATCTCGAGCTCGATGCTGGTGCGCTTCTCGCCTTCCTTCGTCTCGTAGGAGCGCTGCTTCAGGCGGCCGGTCGCGATGACGCGGCTGCCCTTGGTCAGCGTTCCTGCGACGTTCTCGGCGAACTCGCGCCAGACGGAGGCGCGGAGGAACAGCGCTTCGCCGTCCTTCCAGTCGTTCGCCTGACGGTCGAAGGTGCGCGGCGTGGAGGCGATGGTGAAGTTCGCGACCGCGAGCCCGCCCTGCGTGTAGCGCAGCTCGGGGTCGGCGGTGAGGTTCCCCACCACGGTGATGATCGTCTCGCCGGCCATGAGCGCTACGCCTTGGGAGCGGCCGAGGCCTTGGCGGCCTTGCGGGCGGCCTTCTCGTCGGCGAGCTTCGCGGCGGCCGCGACCTGGGCGATGCCCTCTTCGGCCCGCAGCACCTTGGTGCGCATGACGGCCTCGGACAGCTTCAGCTGACGGTCGAGCTCGTTCGCTGCGGCGGAGGTCGACGTGAAGTCGACGACGGCGTAGATGCCCTCGGACTTCTTGTTGATCTCGTACGCCAGACGACGGCGGCCCCAGACGTCGACCTTGTCGATGGATCCACCATCGGTGCGGATGACGTTGAGGAACTTGTCGAGACTCGGAGCGACGGTGCGCTCATCGATCTCGGGGTCCAGGATGACCATGATCTCGTACTGATGCGTCACTAACCCACCTCCTTCGGACTGAACGGCCACGGTATTTCCGTGACAGGAGGGTATGTAGCATCTGCCCACTCCCGCGGACGCGAGTGCGTCTGGTCGTGGACAACCTGTACAGACTACAACAGGACCGCCGCGACGCGCCGGACGGATCCGCTCGAGGCGCACCATCCCGGGCGCAGGGCGAGGCGAGCACGGGGCCCGGCTCAGCGCCTCAGCGCGACGCCCACCACTCGCGGAGCCGCTGCGTCGCGACCTCCTCGCCGAGCGGACCCTCCTCGAGCCGCAGCTCCAACAGGAACCGGTACGCCTGCCCGACCTCGGGGCCCGGGGCGAGGCCGAGGATCTCCATGATCCGCGTGCCGTCGAGGTCGGGGCGCTTGGAGGCGAGCTCCTCCTTCTCGGCGAGCTCCGCGATGCGCGCCTCGAGGTCGTCGTAGGCGTGCGCGAGCCGGTCGGCCTTGCGGCGGTTGCGCGTGGTCACGTCGGCGCGGGTGAGGATGTGCAGCCGCTCGAGCAGGTGCCCGGCGTCGGTCACGTAGCGGCGCACCGCGGAGTCGGTCCACGCGCCGTCCGTGTACCCGAAGAAGCGCAGGTGCAGCTCGATGAGGCGGGCCACGTCCTTCGTCGTCTGGTTGTCGAACTTCAGTGCGCGCATCCGCTTGATCGCGAGCTTGGAGCCGACCAGGTCGTGGTGGTGGAAGCTCACCGCTCCGCCCGGCTCGAGCCGCCGCGTGGCCGGCTTCCCGATGTCGTGCAGGAGGGCGGCGAGCCGCAGCACGACGTCGGGCGCGGCTCCGGGGTGCCGCGACTCCTCCAGCGCGATCGCCTGCTCCAGCACGGTGAGGCTGTGGGTGTAGACGTCCTTGTGGTGGTGGTGCTCGTCCTGCTCCAGGCGCAGCGCGGGCAGCTCCGGGAGGAAGCGACCGGCCAGACCGGTGTCGACGAGCAGCTCCAGGCCGGCACGGGGCGTGGCGGTCGCGAGGAGCTTCCGCAGCTCCTCCTGCACGCGCTCCGCCGAGACGTCGTCGATCCGTCCGGCGAGCTCGGCCATCGCCCACTCGACCTCGTCGGTGGTGCGGAAGCCGAGCTGCGAGGTGAAGCGCGCGCCGCGGAGCATCCGGAGCGGATCGTCGCCGAAGGAGAGGTCGGCGGGGGAGGGGGTGCGCAGCCGGCCGGCGAGCAGGTCCTCCACTCCTCCCGAGGGATCGACGAGGACGACCTCCGGAAGCCGCAGCGCCATCGCGTTGACCGTGAAGTCGCGCCGCACCAGGTCGCCCTCGAGCGAGTCGCCGAACTCGACCTCGGGCTTGCGGCTCACCCCGTCGTAGCTGTCGCTGCGGTAGGTCGTGATCTCGACCGTCTCGCCGGCCACGCGAGCGCCGATCGTGCCGAAGGCCCGGCCGATGTCCCAGTGCGCCTCGGCGATCGGAGCGACGATCCGCACGATGTCGTCGGGGCGTGCGGAGGTGGTGAAGTCGAGGTCGTGCACGCCGTGGCCGAGGAAGGCGTCGCGGACCGGGCCGCCGACCAGCGCGAGCTCGTGGCCCTGGGCTGCGAACGCCTCCGCCAGCCGCGTCACCGTGGGCGTCCCCGCGAGCGCGCGGAGGGTCTCGAGAGCGGTCTGGACGCTGTGCATTCGCACGATCCTAGTGGCGGGGGGTGTCCCGGCAGCGGGTGACCGTGCCAGGGGGTTACGGGGGGGAACCGCCTGCACAGCGGACGCACCGCCTGCCCCGAGGAGGGCTGCCCGTAGAATCACCCGCATGGAGGCCGAGTGAGTCCGATGCATCGGCGCGACCCCTCCCTCCGCTCCCGCCGCTCGCGGGCGGCCCTCCTCCTGCTCCGCTCGGCAGGTGCCGCCGCTCTCGCGCTCGGCCTGACCGGCGTGGCCTCCCCCGCCCTCGCGGCCCCGGTCGCCGCCGCGACGGCGACCTCGACGCCCGCTCCCGGCACCGTCACCACGACCGCCGGGGCCGGCAGTGACGGCGTCCTGCGGCCCGGCCAGGACCTCGAGCTCTCGATCGCCGTGCGCAACGGCACCACCGAGGCGATCGACAGCGCCGACGTGACGGTCGCCCTCTCCTACGCCACCCTCGACACCCGCGCGGAGCTGCACGACTGGCTCGACGCCGAGGCCGACAACGACACCGACCCGGTCCGTGCGACCGCCCAGCTGCGCCTGCTGCCCTCCAGCACCGCCGAGGCCGGCCTCACCGTGCCGGTCGACCAGATCCCCTTCTCCAACGACCGGACCGCGCTCGGCACCCACGCCGTCCTCGTCACGGTCACCGGTCCGGGTGGTGTCGTCTCGACCGCTCGCACCGCCGTCGAGCTGACCGACGACGCGGTGGCCCCGGAGCGCGAGACCGGCGTCAGCGTCCTCGTCCCGCTCACCGTCCCGGACACGGCCGACGGCCTGCTCTCGGCCGAGGCCCTCGCCGACTACACCGACGGCACGGGGACCCTCACCCGGCAGCTCGACGCGGTCGCGGGGAAGGGCGTCACGATCGGGGTCGACCCGCGCATCCTCGCTTCGATCCGGATCCTCGGCAGCGCCGCTCCGGAGTCGGCCCTCGACTGGCTCGACCGGCTGCAGTCCGTGCCGAACGAGCGCTTCGCCCTGCCGTACGCCGACGCCGACGTCTCGGCCCAGGCGCAGGCCGGGCTCTCCGTCCTCCTCTCTCCCACCTCCTTCGAGTACGCGATCGACGACACCCGCTTCGCCGCGGTCCCCGGCACCGCCAGCCCGGCGCCCACGGTCGCCGTCGACTCCGACCAGCCGGCCGAGGACCTGCCGGCGCGTCCGAGCACCGAGTCGCTGCTCGCCTCCGACTGGAGCACCTCCCTCGGCAGCGTCGCCTGGCCCGACGAGGGCACTCTCCGGGGGTCGGACCTCGACGTCTACGCGGCCAGCGGCATGAACCGCACGGTCGTCCCCTCATCCGGTCTCCTGCTGCCGGAGGAGGTGACCACGACCTCGCGCGCCACCGTCGGCGACTCGGACCTGGTCGTGGCCGACTCGCGCCTCACCGAGGCGTTCGACGCGGCCGCGACTGCCACCGACGACACCGAGTGGCGCGCCCGCATGTCCGAGATCGCCACCGATCTCGCCGAGGTGCAGGAGGAGGGGACCGCGCCGGACGTCGTGCTCACCCTCGGTCGCGGCTCGGCGATCGGCGCCGCGCGCCTCTCCGAGACCCTCGACGCGATCGAGTCGCTGCCCTGGGCCCGCGGAGTCGCCCTCTCCACCGCCCTCGCCGTCCCCGCGACCGAGGGCGCGAGCGTCGTCGACTCGCCGGAGTCGGAGTCGCGGCTCGACCGGGTGCGCGACCTGCTCGACGCCGGCTCCGAGGTCGAGGCGTTCTCCTCCGTGCTGCAGGAGCCGGAGCTGCTGTCGGGCAAGAGCCGCAACGACGTGCTGGCGCTGCTCTCGGTGACCTGGCGCGGAGACGGCAGCGGCTGGGGCGACGCCGTCGGCGTGGCCATGACCGAGGCCGACCGGACGCTCTCGCTGGTGTCGATCGACGCGACCGGCAGCATCCTGCAGGTCTCCCGCGACTCGAGCATCCCCGTGTACGTCCGCAACGAGCTCCCCTGGCCGATCGCCGTCCGCATCCAGGCCTCGACCTCGAACGCCGTCCTCGACATCGACGAGGAGGCGATCGAGACCACCGAGATCGACGCCCGCTCGCAGGGCCGCGTCCTCATCCCCGTGAAGGCCCGGGTCGGCAACGGCGAGACGAGCCTCGGCCTGCAGCTGACCTCGGCGCAGGGCGTCCCCATCGGCACCCCCACGGGCATGACGACCAGCGTCCGCGCCGACTGGGAGACCGTCGGCACCCTGGTCATCGGGATCGCGCTCGTCGTCGTCTTCGGAGCCGGCATCCTCCGCAACATCCGCCGTCGCCGTCGAGGCGACACCCCTGAGGACGAGGAGGACCCGAACGCCGTGCTCGAGGTCCAGCCCGATCTCGACGACCAGCGATCGGACCCGCGTGGCTAGCTTCTCCCTCGGACGCGCGAGCGCCGTCCTCGCCTCCGGCACGATGGTCTCGCGGATCCTCGGCTTCATCATGTCGATCGTCATGGCGAACACGATCGGAGCCGCGGTCGCGCCGGGCGCGGACGCCTTCACGACGGCGAACCTGCTGCCCAACACGATCTACTCGATCATCGCGGGCGGCGCTCTGAACGCCGTCCTCGTCCCGCAGATCGTGCGGGCGGGCCTCGACGCCGACGGCGGCCGCGGCTACATCAACCGCCTGCTGACCCTGGCGCTCGGCCTGCTCCTGGTGACCACGATCGCCGCCACGGTCCTCGCTCCCCTGCTCGTGCGCCTCTACGCGCCCGGCTACGGACCGGAGCAGTACCAGCTGGCCGTCGCCTTCGCGTTCTGGTGCCTGCCGCAGGTCTTCTTCTACGGCCTCTTCACGATCCTCGGCGAGGTGCTCAACGCCCGCGGCTCGTTCGGCCCCTTCACCTGGGCGCCCGTGCTGAACAACGTCGTGGTGATCGCCGGGCTCGTCGCCTTCATGGTGCTGTTCGGCGCCGATCCGGAGGGGAACCGTCCGGTCGACTCGTGGTCCCCGGCGATGGTCACCCTCCTCGGCGGGAGCGCGACACTGGGCATCGTCGTCCAGTCGCTGTTCCTGATGCTCTTCTGGCGGAGGGTCGGCCTCAGCTACCGCCCCGACTTCCGCTTCCGGGGCGTCGGTCTCGGCACGGCCGGGCGGATGTCGCTGTGGTCGTTCGCCACGGTGCTGCTGACCATCGTCGCCGGCATCGTCGAGAGCCAGGTCTCCTCCACCGCGTCCGGCGAGGGGCCCTCGGCCGCGGCGCTGCAGAAGGCGTGGCTGATCTTCATGCTGCCCCACTCGGTCATCGCGATCTCGATCGCCATGGCGTACTTCACCAAGATGAGCGGCCACACCGCGCGGGGGGAGATGAAGGAGTTCCGCTCGGACGTCTCCACCTCGCTCCGCCTGGTGCTGATGATGCTCGTCTTCGCCGCCGCCGCGATCGTCGTGGTCGCGGTGCCGTTCGGCTCCGTCTTCACCGACTCGTTCGCGGACGCGAAGGCCATCGGAGCGATCGCCATGGCCTACGTGATCGCCCTGCCGCTGTTCTCCTCGATCGCCATCATGCAGCGCGCGTTCTACGCCCTGAGCGACGGAGCGCGGCCGTTCCTGTTCACCCTGGTGCAGGTCGTCGTGGCGGTCGCCGGGTACCTGATCGTGCTCCGGCTCCCCGCCGACCGCACCGCCGTCGGCATCGCCGCTGCGACCTCGCTCGGCATCTGCGTGCAGGCCCTCGTGGCGGCCCTCCTCCTGCGCCGCCGGCTCGGCGGCCGCGGAGGCAGGCGGATCCTCGTCAGGCTCGCGCAGTTCGTCCTCGCCGCGGTGCCCTCCGCCGCCGCCGGCTACGGCGTCCTGGTCGCCCTCGGCGGCACGCGCGCGGGCGGTTTCGCCGTCTCGAACTACGTGGAGCCGCTGCTCTCGATGGCCGCGATCGGCACCGTGATGGCGCTCGTCTACTTCGCGGTCCTCTGGTTCCTCCGGGTGCCGGAGCTGCGCGCCGTCCTCGCTCCGGTGCTCCGCCGACTGGGCCGCTGATGCTGCTCCGGTAAACGCCTGGTCAGAGTGCATTTCCTGGGCTGCTGCATCGAGCGGCGCGTGGCACGACCGGCACTCCCGGGCCCGCGGAATAGTGCCCGCCTAGGATGTGTTGTAGCCCACGGAGCCGCGGAACGATTCGAGCGACCGGCTCCGGGTGCTCGGCTCCCGCCCCACCCGTCACCGCTCGTACAGACCCCGAGGAGTTGCCGTGCGCGACATCGTCATCATCGGATCCGGCCCCGCCGGCTGGACCGCCGCCATCTACGCGGCGCGCGCCGAGCTGCACCCGGTGGTCGTGGCCTCGTCGGTCGAGATCGGCGGCGACCTGATGAACACGACGGACGTCGAGAACTTCCCCGGCTTCCCCGACGGCGTCCTCGGCCCCGAGCTGATGACCTCGATGCAGGCGCAGGCCGAGAAGTTCGGCGCCGAGACCTTCTACGACGACGTCACCTCCCTCGATCTCGAGGGTGAGATCAAGACCGTCCACCTCGGCTCCGGCGAGAGCATCGAGGCGAAGACCGTCGTCGTCGCGACCGGATCCGCCTACCGCAAGCTGGGCCTCCACGACGAGGACCGCCTATCGGGACACGGTGTCTCGTGGTGCGCCACCTGCGACGGCTTCTTCTTCAAGGGCAAGACAATCGCCGTCGTCGGCGGAGGCGACTCCGCCATGGAGGAGGCGACCTTCCTCACCAAGCACGCCGCGAAGGTCTACGTGATCCACCGCAAGGACTCGCTCCGCGCCTCGAAGGTCATGCAGAAGCGCGCCTTCGACAACGACAGGATCGAGTTCATCTGGAACGCCGAGGTCACCGGCATCACCGGCGAGAACCACGTGGACGGCGTGAAGCTGCGCGACACGGTCGACGGCACCGAGTCCCACCTCGACCTCGACGGCCTGTTCATCGCGATCGGCAACGACCCGCGCACGCACGTCGTGCACGGCAAGCTCGACCTCACCACCGAGGGCACCATCTCGGTGGTCGGCCGCTCCTCCCAGACCTCCGTTCCCGGCGTCTTCGCCGCGGGCGACGTGATCGACCCGACCTACCGTCAGGCCGTCACCGCCGCGGCATCCGGAACGGTCGCCGCCCTCGACGCGGAGCACTACCTCGCTTCGCTCGCCGATGGCACCGCCCACACCGAAGGCTCACCCCGGGCCGAGCTCATCACCCGCTGACCGTCCGGTCATCGCACATCGGAGCCGGCAGCCCGCCGACTCGTGAAGGAGAGAACACCATGTCCACCGCGAAGAGCGTCACCGACGCATCGTTCCAGTCCGACGTCCTCGACTCCGAGAAGACCGTCCTGGTCGACTTCTGGGCCGAGTGGTGCGGCCCCTGCCGCATGGTCGCACCGATCCTCGACCAGATCTCGGCCGAGCACGGCGACAAGATCGAGATCGTCAAGCTGAACGTCGACGAGAACCCGCAGACCGCTGCGAAGTACCAGATCACGTCGATCCCGGCGATGAAGGTCTACCAGAAGGGCGAGGTCGTGAAGACCGTCATCGGCGCCAAGCCGAAGCCGGCCCTCGAGGCCGACCTGGCCGCGTTCCTCTGAGTTCACACCCCTGACCGCCCTCTGCGGTCTCCGAGAGCCCCTGTCACGTCGTGACGGGGGCTCTCCTCGTTCCCGGGGCTGTTTCACGTGAAACAGCCCCGCTGGGACGCAGGCCACGCTCCCTGCGGTGGCGCCCGACCGCCCCGCCGCAGCACAGGACCGGCCGGTACTGTGGATCCACCCGGCTCTGGCCGGAGAGACCCTGTCCACCGAGCGAAGCGGAACCATCGTGACCAACCGCGGCACCAACCTCGACCCCTGGTACAACTCCTATGCGGAGCGCACGGCCGGTCTGGCCGCCAGCGAGGTTCGAGCCCTGTTCGCCGTCGCGTCACGCCCCGAAGTGGTCTCGCTCGCCGGCGGCATGCCGTTCGTGTCCGCGCTCCCCCAGGACCTGGTGACCGGCGCCATCGACACCGTGATGCGGGAGCAGGGGCCCGTCGCGCTGCAGTACGGGTCGGGCCAGGGCGTCCCCGTCCTGCGCGAGCAGATCCTCGACGTCATGGCCCTCGAGGGCATCTCCGCCAGCGCGGACGACATCGTGGTCACCACGGGCTCTCAGCACGCCCTGGAGCTCGTTTCGAAGCTGTTCCTGGACCCGGGGGACGTCGTCCTCTCCGAGGGCCCCAGCTACGTCACCGCGATGGTCATCTTCCGGTCGTACCAGGCCGAGGTCGAGCACGTCCCGATGGACGAGCACGGGCTCATCCCCGCCGCCCTCCGCGAGCACATCGCCCGCGTGCGCGCCGCCGGCAAGACGATCAAGTTCCTGTACACGATCCCCACCTTCCACAATCCCGCGGGCGTGACCCTCAGCTGGGAGCGCCGCGTCGAGATCCTCGAGATCTGCAAGTCCGAGGGAATCCTCGTGCTCGAGGACAACCCGTACGGCCTCCTCTACTTCGAGGACGTCCCGCCGAAGGCGATGCGCTCGCTGGAGGAGGACGGAGTGATCTACCTCGGCACGTTCTCGAAGACGCTCGCTCCCGGCTTCCGGGTGGGCTGGGCTCTCGCTCCGCACGCGATCCGCGAGCGGCTGATCCTCGCCAACGAGGCGGCCGTCCTCAGTCCGTCGTCCTTCAGCCAGCTGGTCATCTCGAAGTACCTCGAGACGGCCGACTGGCGCGGACAGATCGACACCTTCCGCGGCGTCTATCGTGAGCGGAAGGAAGCGATGCTGAAGGGCCTGCAGACCCATCTGCCCGGCCTCAGCTGGACGAACCCGAACGGCGGCTTCTACGTCTGGGTCACGCTGCCCGAGGAGCTCGACTCCAAGGCGATGCTGCCGCGCGCAGTGAAGGAGCTCGTCGCGTACACGCCGGGTACCGCGTTCTACGGCAACGGAGACGGACGTCAGAACATCCGCCTCTCGTTCTGCTACCCAACGCCGGAGCGCATCGGTGACGGCATCCGCCGCCTCGCCACGGTCATCAACGGAGAGCTCGATCTGCTGTCGACCTTCGCGGGCACGGGCCGGCTGAGCAACGCCGACGCGAGCAAGCGTGACGCCGTCCTGCCGCCGAACGTCTCCTGACACCGCTCCTTCGATAAGAAAGCCCTGGTCATGACCGATTTCTCTGTGCTCGACCGTACACTCGACATCGTCGTCATCAGCGGTGGCATCAGCCACGAGCGCGACGTCTCCCTGCGGTCGGGCCGTCGCGTGGCGGATCGTCTCTCCGCGATGGGCCACCGCGTCTCCCTGCACGAACCGGACGCCGGCCTCCTCTCGACGCTCCTGCAGAAGCGTCCCGACGTCGTCTGGCCCGCGGTGCACGGGGCGAGCGGTGAGGACGGTGCGCTCCTCGGGCTCCTCGAGGCGGCGGGCTTCGCCTACGTCGGCTCGCGGACGGACGCGGCGCGCCTGGCCTGGTTCAAGCCGACCGCGAAGACGCTCGTCGCTCGCGCGGGCTTCTCGACCCCGCGCTCCGTCACCCTCCCCCGCGAGACCTTCCGCGAGCTCGGAGCCGCCGGGATCCTGGAGCAGGTGGAAGCGCACCTGCCGGGCTCACTCGTGGTGAAGCCCGCTCAGGGCGGTTCGGCCCAGGGCGTCAGCATCGTGACGGAGTCGTCGCAGCTCCCGCGAGCGATGGTCGAGGCGTACACCTACGGCGACGTCGTTCTCATCGAACAGCAGATCCAGGGGACCGAGGTCTCCGTCGGTGTTCTCGACCTCGGTGACGGTCCTTTCGCCCTGCCGCCTGTCGAGATCGCACCCGTCACCGGCCAGTACACCTTCGAGGCGCGCTACAACGCGGGGGAGACGCACTTCTACACGCCGGCACGGATCTCGCCGGAGATCACGGAGGAGGTGTCCCGCGTGGCCGTTGCGATCCACGAACTGCTGGGACTCCGCCACCTGTCGCGGCTCGACTTCATCATCGACGACGCCGGACTCCCCTGGTTCTTCGACGCGAACGTTCTTCCCGGAATGACCGAGACCTCGCTCGTTCCCCAGGCTATCGAGGCGTCCGGCCGCTACCTCGGCGACGTCTACTCCACCCTCGCGAAGCTCGCAGCCTCCTGACTCCATACCGTTTCACGTGAAACGGTCCGCTACGCGTCCGCTCCTGGTCGCGAGGCTGCAGCGTTGTGAACAAGTGCGCGAAACCATGCCAGACGAGTAGCCGGATCGCGGCATATCGAGACCCGCGATCGCCCCCTTCTCCTTTGACATAGGTCGAGTAGCCGCCCAACAACGTGTCTTGGTCTTCATCAGCAGACCAGTAGTGCCGACTCGAGGGAAGCCGAGGCCGCGTCTCGACCCCCACAACGTCAGACACCCATTGCCGCGCCGGTCGAGTATCCGTAGATTGGCGTGGTGAGGCCCCCCTCGTCCCCCTAAATTCACCAGGAATCGACCCGGCCCAAGGGCTTCGATCGGCACCTGGTCCTCGTCGTCATGCTGGTCGAGGAACCGCGTTGCTGCGTATCGAGACCCGGACACCCTCGGTGGGTACCAGGTGCGGCATTGCCTGGGGCAGGATATCCACGCCAATCGTTTCCCTATATCCGCAGACATACCGGTGAAGAGCGGTAGTGCGTCGAATCGAGGCTCACCACGATCGCAACCCGCGCCGTCTCTGGGAAGAACCGACCTGCTCTATCGACGCTGATCGACACCAGGCACCCGTCGCCATGCTGGTCGAGTAACCACAACGCGACGTACCGAGACCCACGGCCCGAAGGGATCCCTTTAGCTTGGTTCTCCGACCTCAACTTCGCCTCGGGGGGGTGGTGTCTCTCTTCCGCTGGTCAGGCGAGCAATCTCTTTCGAGCATTGCGGTCGAAGTCGGTCCCACGAGGATCCGCATGGGCGTCCAATGTTCTCGGCAGGGGCGTTTCACGTGAAACGCCTCCGCAGCCGTTGGGTAACTTCGATCCAAAATATTGCGCCCGATGGAGCGAGTCGAGCCGACGAGGGCCTCCTCTCCTACATGACAAGCTCGTAGCTCTTCAATGGCTAGGCCGCCCTAGAGCGGACCGTTTCACGTGAAACGGCCCTTCCATCGCCTCTTTCAGTGCTCTCTGGGGGCGACCGCCGTCGGGGTCCTCCGTCAAACCTCGGCGAACCCAGTCATCACATCTGCATCGATCCGCGAAAACGAAGCGATACTGCATTTCGTCTAAACTTGACTTCCCCGCCGGCCAATTTCTGGAGGCCCAGGAAGCGCTTTTCACCGGCGACTTGGGATGCACGGACAGCCGAGGGGGTCCTCATCTCAGCTGCCAACGTAGGAATGTTTCACGTGAAACATTGCGCACGCGAATATCGGCGACGATGTCGTCGCCCTGGGCAGCGAAGAGCGCGACCGCGAACGACCCGTCCAGGCGCCCGTCCTGCGCCCGCCAGCGACTCACCGAACGCGACATCAACTCCGGAGCGCGACGATGTCTGAACTCGCCAACCCTCGATCCGGCGCTCCACGCCTACTCGACCGCCATATAGCCGCATCGTGATTTGCTCTATCCAGAGATAGATGTACCGGATACCCGGCGATCATCGCCGTTCGGCTATACCAGCCGTATTCTCGACCAGGCTCGGAGTCAGCAGGGCCCCGCAGAACCTGGGGCCACTTCATCAAACTGTGCCGGTCACAAGGGCTCATCAATCAGAGAGATGGCGACGGCAGAGAATGGACAGCTCACAAGGCATTTCGTGGGCCGCCTCAAGCGTACCGATTCCTGTGATCGCGGTGCCGACGAGGGGAGCGGATATCGCCACACCGGCGATTGCGGCCAAGAACACAGCGCGAGCACGCGCACGCCAGCCGCACGGCGAATCAGTGGCGGCTGCTAGGCCGGCCACTACGGAGCGAGCGACACCTCGGTCGGCTCCCCGATCTCGGCGAGGATGCGGTTCAGGTCCTGGATGGTGGCGAAGTCGATGACCATCTGGCCCTTGCGAGCACCCAGAGTGACCTTGACACGCGTGTTCAACCGGTCGCCGAGGTGATCCGCGATCGACGAGAGGTGTCCGGAGTGGCCGCCCTGCTCCTCCACCACAGGACGCGTGGTCGTCCGCGGCGCCTTCATCTGCGCCGCGGCAGCCTCGGCGGCGCGGACGGACAGGTCCTCATTGACGATCTTGTCGGCCAGGCGGCGCATCATCTCGACGTCGTCGAGGGACAGAACCGCACGCGCGTGTCCTGCGGTCAGGACGCCGGCAGCGACGCGGGCCTGCACATCGGCCGGGAGCCGCAGGAGACGGAGCGTGTTCGAGATCTGCGGCCGCGAACGTCCGAGCCGCGTCGCCAGGGCCTCCTGGGTGATCCCGAAGTCGCTGAGGAGCTGCTGGTAGGCGGACGCCTCCTCGAGCGGGTTGAGGTCGGCGCGGTGCAGGTTCTCCAGCAGCGCGTCGCGGAGCATGTTCTCGTCGGCCGTGTCCTTGACGACCGCGGGGATGGTGGTCAGTCCCGCGGCCTTCGAGGCGCGGAACCGACGCTCACCCATCACGAGCTCGTACTTCGCTCCGCCGCGAGCCGTCACGGGCCGGACGACGATCGGCTGCAGCACTCCGAACTCGCGGATGCTGTGGACGAGTTCCGCGAGGTCGTCCTCGTCGAACACCGACCGCGGCTGCGCCGTGTTCGGGGTGATGTCGGCGAGGGGGAGTCGCGCCAAGCGCGCTCCGGGGACGTCGAGGAGCTCCTCGGCACGGGCCGAATCGCCGACCTGATCAGGGAAGAAGACGTCGACGGGCCGGGAGCGCGACTCGTCGCTGGTCGGGATGAGCGAGCCGATCCCCCGGCCGAGTCCCGTGCGCTTGGTCGCCATCAGCGTGCCTCTCCTTCGTGTGCCGTCTCGGGTGTCTTCCGGGCTCCGCGTCGTGCGATCTCGGCGGCCGCCTCCAGATACGCCAGCGAACCGGACGACTGCGGGTCGTAGCTGATCACGCTCTGTCCGTAGCTCGGCGCCTCCGAGATCCTCACGTTGCGCGGGATCACCGCGCGCAGCACCTCCTTCGGGAAGTGCTCTCGGACATCCGCTGCCACCTGCTGGGAGAGGTTGGTGCGGCCGTCGTACATGGTCAGGAGGATCGTCGAGACACCGAGGTTCGGGTTGAGGTGCCGCTCGATCAGGTCGATGTTCTTGAGCAACTGGCTGAGCCCCTCGAGCGCGTAGTACTCGCACTGGATCGGAATGAGCACCTCGCGAGCGGCGACGAACGCGTTGATGGTCAGCAGACCGAGCGACGGCGGGCAGTCGATGAAGACGTAGTCGAACGGCTCGTCCATGGTGTCGAGCATGCGGTCGAGCGCGCGGCGGAGACGCTGCTCGCGTGCGACGAGCGAGACCAGCTCGATCTCGGCGCCGGCCAGGTGGATGGTCGCCGGCACACCGTAGAGCGAGGCGAACTCCGGGCTCTTCTGCACGACGTCCGCGAGGGGAGTGTCGTTGACGATCACGTCGTACACGCTGGCCGTCTCGGCGCGGTGCTCGATGCCCAGGGCCGTCGACGCGTTGCCCTGCGGATCGAGGTCGATGACGAGCACCTTTGCCTCACCGCGGGCGAGCCCGGCGGCGAGGTTGACGGTCGTCGTCGTCTTGCCGACGCCGCCCTTCTGGTTCGAGATCGTGATGACGCGCGTCGACTCGGGCTTGGGCAGCGGCTGGGCGTTCAGCAGTGCGCGCCGACGGGTCATGTCCGCGATCTCCCGGGCCAGGGGAGTCGAGGAATCGAAGCCTCCGGTCAGACCGGCGGAATCGGTTTGTTTCACGTGAAACCTTCGCTCAGCGAGTGGGACGGACAGCAGCACCGAGGAGTCGACGGACGAGGAGTCGGGGGCTCACTGCGGCGTCGTGGCGATCAACCCACTGTAGCCCGGACGACCCTCGTCACCTCGGAGAGCACGCCGTCTCCGAGCACGACGACCCTGGGCGGGGAGAGTCGGAAGCGACGGATCTGCTTGGCCGCAGCCTCGATCTCCTTCTCGGCATTGATGCCCTTCAGCAGGACCAGCTCGCCTCCAGGCCGCAGCAACGGCGCGGTCAGCGGGATCAGCTTCGAGAGAGCGCTGACCGCCCGAGCGGTCACCTGGTCGAGAGGCTCCGCGAGCTGTACCTCTTCGGCACGGGCGCGAAGAACTGAGACATTCTCGAGTCCGAGTCCGTCCACCTGCTCCTGAAGCCAGACGACGCGACGCTCCATCGGCTCGATGAGCACGAAGCGGACGTCGGGCCGCACGATGGCCAGGACGAGCCCGGGAAGGCCCGCGCCACTGCCGACATCACCCACCAGTCCCGGACGCAGGAGAGGGGCCACCAGGGCGCTGTTGAGGACGTGCCGCGTCCAGAGCCGGGGGAGCTCCAGGGGCCCGATCAGGCCGCGCTCCTCACCCTGGTCGGCGAGAGCTTCCGTGAACCGCCGCAGGAGGGGCAGGCGGTCGCCGGCGATCGCCGCAGCGGCTGCGGGCTCGGCCTCGAGGGTCGACTCCACGCCGTTCAGCCGCGGGTGATGACGGTGTGGCGCTCGCGCGCCTCGCCGCGCGACTCCGACACGAAGCCGCGCTCGCCCACCATGTCGTGGACCAGCTTGCGCTCGTACGACGACATGGGCGGGAGCGAGGCCGACGTGGCGCCGTCCTCGATCCGCTCGATCGCGCGGTCGACCAGCTGGGCCAGCTCCGCCTCGCGGGCGTCGCGGGAGCCGCCGATGTCGAGGATGAGGCGGGAGAACGCGCCGGTCTTCGTCTGGACCGCCAGGCGGGTGAGCTCCTGCAGCGCCTGGACGGCGTCGGGGCGGGAGAGCACCCGGAGGTTCGTGTCGCCGGAGGCGGTGACAGAGAGGTAGGCGCGGCCGTTGCGGACCTCGATGTCGATGTCCCCGTCGAGGTCGCAGATGTCGAGGAACTCCTCGATGTAGTCGGCGGCGACGTCGCCCTCGTCCTCGAGCTGCGAGAGCGTGGACTCGGGTGCCTCGTCGACGGCGGGCGCGTCCACGTCCACGGGTGCGGACGCGTCGTCGGTGATGGTCTGCATCGGATCGGTCATGGCGGCTCTACTTCTTTCCGGCTTGCTTCTTGGAGCGGTTCTTGCTCACGGGCTGCGTGCGCTGCACGGCCTTCTTCTCGACGAGGGTGACGTCGCCGGCGGCCGTGGTCTCCTCGACCAGCTTGCCCTTGCGGCGCAGGCGCTCCTCGCGGGCCTTGGCGGCCTCGCTGCCCGGGGTCGGCATGTTCCGGATGACGATGAACTGCTGGATCATCGTCCAGATGTTCGAGGTCAGCCAGTAGAACATGACGCCGAGGGGGAACGCGAAGCCCGAGAAGGCGAAGACGAGGGGGAGGATGTAGAGCAGGATCCGCTGCTGCTTGAACGTCGGCGAGGCCTTCGCCTCGGGCGACATGTTCTTCGAGACGATCTGCAGCTGCGTGATGAACTGCGACGCGGTCATCAGGACGACCATGATCACCGCGATGATGATGACCGGCTCCTGGCCGCCCTCGGCGAGTGCGCCCTGGATCGACTGGTGCAGCGGTGCGACGCCGAAGAGGTTCGCCTCGCCGAACTGGCGGGCGAGCGTCTCGTCGAGCGGGCCCACGCCCTTCTGGCTGTGCTGAGCCGCGTTCAGCACCGAGAACAGGCTGAAGAAGATCGGCATCTGGATCAGCAGGGGCAGGCAGGAGGCGAGCGGGTTGGTGCCCGTCTTCTTGTAGAGCTCCATGGTCTCGCGGGACATCGCCTCGCGGGACAGCTGGTCGCGCTTGCCCTTGTACTTGTCCTGGATCTTCTTGAGCTGGGGCGCGACCTCGAGCATCCGGCGCTGGCTCTTGATCTGCTTGACGAAGATCGGGATGAGCGCGGCGCGGATGACGATGACCAGGCCGACGATCGAGAGGACCCAGGTGATTCCCGCGGCCGCCTCCATGCCGGTGAAGGTCAGCAGCTGGTGGAAGGCGACGAGGAGCAGCTCGACCACCCACTTGAGGGGCCAGAGGATCGTGCCGAGGAGGTCCATGGAGTGGGGTCAGTCCTTTCGAGGGCCCACGACGAACCCGGCTCGCGTCACGGCGAAGCGGGTCCGGCCGGAAGCCGGTCGGTGCAGGGGGATCGAGGTCGGGACGTCGTCGATGCCGCCGGCCGCCCACGGGTGGCAGCGGAGCAGACGGCGGGCCGCGAGGACGGAGCCGAGGACGAGCCCATGGAGCTGGACCGCCTGGAGCGCGTACGCGGAGCACGAGGGGTAGTAACGGCAGACGTCCCCGTAGAGAGGGGACACGACCGCCCGGTAGACGACCAGGAGCAGGACGCCGATGTTCCGCGGCAGCAGGAGGATCGCCCACCCGAGCCGGGCGAACGGCGCCTCGCGGCGGGGGATCACGGCGGTCACGAGGACGCCCCGCTCTTCCGCGCGGCTCGCGCCATCGCGGACCACACCTCGGAGCGCAGCTCCGACCAGGGGGCGTCGGCGCTGCCGGGCAGCGCGCGGACGACGACCTGGGTGCCGGGGTCGATCTCGGGGACGAGCTCGAACGCCACGGCCTTGAGCCGGCGACGGACGGTGTTGCGCGTCACCGCGGTGCCGACCGTCTTGGCGACGATGAACCCGAACCGCGCCGGATCGCCCGCGGAGGACCGGCGGACATACGTGACGGTGTGTGGTCCTGTGGACCGCACACCGCGACGGACGACTGTCCGGTACTCGCCTCCGTGGACGATGCGATTGGCTCTGGCCAGCACCGCTGGTCGGTACCGCTCGCTGCTAGGCGGAGAGCTCGGTGCGCCCCTTGGCGCGGCGCGCGCTGAGGATGCCGCGGCCGGCACGGGTGCGCATGCGCAGACGGAAGCCGTGCACCTTGGCGCGACGACGGTTGTTCGGCTGGAAGGTTCGCTTGCTCATAATCAGATCTCCACGTACGTGTTCCGCGGTGCGAACCGGCACCACCCGCTCGGGCGGAGACTCGGATCCTCCGGGAAGAAGGGGTGCCCGGCTGCGGAATCCGCTCGGCCTGCGAGGGCCGCACGGACGACACCGGGCAGGCGTCAACTGATTTAAACTACGGCCTGTTCCGTCACCGGTCAAATGTGGACGGCGCGAAACCTCGATCATGCACACGGGACACGGGGTTCCGCGCATTGACACGCGGGTGTCGCTGTGGTGGATTTGTCTCCCGTCGGCTCCGTTCGTTACGGTGTTGAGCCGCAGTTATCCACAGGTGGGATCCGCGTCCTCCCGCGCCCGCACAGGCATCGCTCGAGGCCGGTGGACAACCCTGTGGAGAGAGCGGCACTCGAGACCCGGCTCCGCGCCCGGTCCGCGACGCCCCTGCAGCGGGCGGCGACGGGTCCGGCGGAGACGGCGATCCCGCAGCGACTTCACAGCGACAGCACCCAGGACCGGAGACAGATGGCAGACGACACGTCGATGGTCGACGCGTGGAACGTGATCCTCGGCGCACTGTCCCAGGACGAGCGGATCACCGCTCCCCTCTACGGGTTCGTCTCGCTCGTGGAGCCCAAGGGCATCATGGCGGGCACCTTCTACCTGGAGGTCCCGAACGAGTTCACCCGCGGGATGCTCGAGCAGCGCGTGCGCGTGCCCCTGCTCAGCGCGATCGGGACGCTCGACGACTCCTTCGGCGTCACGACGTTCGCCTTCGTGGTGAACCCCGACATCGAGCACGAGCCCCTCAGCTCCCCGTCGTCGCAGGAGTCGATGAACCCGTTCGAGCCGATCACCGCCTCCTCGGCGACGGTCGCGCCGACCCGCGGGGTCGAGGAGCTGCGGACCGTGCCGGCGACCGACACCCGGCTGAACCCGAAGTACAGCTTCGACAACTTCGTCATCGGAGGCTCCAACCGGTTCGCGCACGCCGCGGCCGTCGCGGTCGCCGAGGCTCCCGCCAAGGCCTACAACCCGCTCTTCGTCTACGGCGACTCCGGGCTCGGCAAGACGCACCTCCTCCACGCCATCGGCCACTACGCGATGAGCCTCTACCCGGGGATCCGCGTGCGGTACGTCTCGAGCGAGGAGTTCACGAACGACTTCATCAACTCGATCGCGAACAACCGGGGCAACGCCTTCCACGGCCGCTACCGCAACGTCGACATCCTCCTGATCGACGACATCCAGTTCCTGCAGGGGAAGGCGGAGACGCAGGAGGCGTTCTTCCACACCTTCAACCAGCTGCACGACCACAACAAGCAGGTCGTGATCACGTCCGATCTGCCGCCGAAGGCACTGACGGGCTTCGAGGACCGGATGCGCTCGCGCTTCGAGTGGGGCCTCATCACCGATGTGCAGGCTCCCGACCTCGAGACCCGCATCGCGATCCTCCGCAAGAAGGCGGTCAGCGAGAAGCTGCTCGTGCCCGACGACATCCTCGAGTTCATGGCGTCGAAGGTGTCGAGCAACATCCGCGAGCTCGAGGGGACGCTCATCCGCGTCACCGCGTTCGCGAGCCTGAACCGGACGCCGGTCGACATGTCGCTCGTGCAGACCGTGCTGAAGGACCTGATCACGCTCGACGAGGACAACGTCATCTCGCCGGTCGACATCATCAACCACACCGCGGACTACTTCAAGCTCACGGTCGACGACCTCTACGGCTCGTCGCGCTCGCAGGCCGTCGCCACCGCGCGCCAGATCGCCATGTACCTGTGCCGCGAGCTGACGAACCTCTCGCTGCCCAAGATCGGCCAGCTGTTCGGCAACCGCGACCACACCACGGTCATGTACGCGAACAAGAAGATCTCGGAGCTCATGAAGGAGCGCCGCAGCATCTACAACCAGGTCACCGAGCTGACCACCCGCATCAAGACGAACCGCTAGCCGGCAGTCGTACGGTCCCCGGGACCACCTGTCCCAGGTGGCGTGCCCCGGGGTCCATCGGCGTCCGTGCGCCGTGGTCGGGTAGTCGCTCCCCTCTCCTCGTGTGAGGGGAGGGAGCGACGGGGATCGCGGCGCGAGCAGCAGGGCGTCGGTGTCGGCGCGCGTCGAGATCAGGCGAAGGCGCTGGCGGGGGTCTCGATACGGCTCGCTGGGGCTACTCGACCAGCATGAACCGCACGTGCTCAAGGGGTCCGGGTGAGCGGCTGAGCGGCCGGCGTGCGATCGGACGGTGTCGATCCGCCGTGCGACGGCCAGGAGAGCAGCGCAGGGGAGAGGGAGCGCGCATCGTCTTGCGCGCCGCTCGGACGGCGCGAGCCGCGTTCGACGGTCTCCGTCGTGACCCGGAGACGTCGTCGACGGACTCCTCGACCCACCAGGCGGGCCTCGGACACGCCGCCTCGCGCGCCTCGGAGGGCCGATTTCCACAGTGTGAGGAACCTGTGGATAACTGTGGACAACCGCCTCGGGACTGTGCGCCGGGAGAGCCCGCCTGTGGAGGGCGACAGGTCGGCCCGGATCGCTCCACAGGGCGTCCACGGGCCCGCTCACACTCCCTCCACAGGGGCGGGTCCCTCCGATCCCACCCAGGAGTAGGGGTCCGAAGCGTTTTCCACAGTTTCCACACGTGTTAACACTGTTAACGCAGTTCTCTCTTTAATGAAGCCTCGACCGGCAACCTCTCCACAGCGGCTCGGGAGTGCTCGGCGGTCCACCCCCTTCCGAGCTCGTCGAGCCCGGCGGGTACGATGGGCGACGGTCTTCGTCCGCGACTCGTCAGGGGTGTACTCGTGAGGTTCCAAGCCAACCGCGATGTCTTCAGCGAGGCGGTGTCCTTCGCGGTCAAGCTGCTTCCGCAGCGCACGACCCTGCCGATCCTCTCCGGAGTCCTCATCGAGGCGACCTCCGAGGGTCTGACGCTGTCCTCCTTCGACTACGAGGTGTCCGCGCAGACGCAGATCGCGGCCGACGTGGAGGAGACGGGGACCGTGCTCGTCTCGGGCCGTCTGCTCGCCGACATCGCGAACCGCCTCCCCAACGCTCCCGTGCGCATCGCCACGGAGGAGTCGCGCGTCTCGGTCTCGGCCGGCTCGGCGCACTTCACGCTCCTGCAGATGCCCGTGGAGGAGTACCCGAGCATCCCCGAGATCGACGCCTCCACCGGCCTCGTCCCGGCCGACGCCTTCGCGGCCGCCGTCTCGCAGGTGGCGGTAGCCGCCTCCCGCGACGACGTGACCCCCGTCATCACCGGCGTGCAGCTCGAGATCACCGAGAACACGATCGGCCTCGTCGCGACGGACCGCTACCGCGTCGCCGTCCGCGAGATCGACTGGGACAACGGGGACAACCCCGCGCCCACCCAGCCGCTCACCGCCCTCGTGCCCGCGCGCACGCTGCAGGAGGTCGGCAAGACCTTCGGCCACTCCGGCACCGTCTCCGTCGCGATCACCAACCGCGACGAGCGCGAGCTGATCGCCTTCACCGCGGACCGCAAGACCGTCACGTCGCTGCTGATCAAGGGCAACTTCCCGCCCGTGAAGCGCCTCTTCCCCGCCTCCGTCGAGAACTACGCGGTCATGTCGACCAGCGACCTCATCGAGGCCACCCGCCGCGTCTCGCTCGTGCTCGAGCGCGAGGCGGCCCTCCGCTTCAGCTTCAGCAGCGACGGCCTCACCCTCGAGGCCATCGGCTCCGAGCAGGCGCAGGCGTCCGAGAGCATCGACGCGATCGTGACCGGCGACGACGTGGTCGTCTCGCTCAAGCCGCAGTTCCTGCTCGACGGCCTCGCCGCCGTCCACTCGGAGTTCGTGCGCATCGCGTTCACGAAGACCGAGAACCCCAACAAGCCCGGCCCCGTCCTGATCACCGCGCAGACCTCGCGGGAGCAGCCCGGCAGCGACAGCTACCGCTACCTGCTCCAGCCCAACCTGCTGCTGCGCTGACCACTCCCCGGATCGCAGAGCCGCGACCGCCCCGCTCCCGACGAGCGCCCGCCCGCCGGACAACGAATCCAGGAAGGTTCACCATGCACATCGGACTCGTCGGCCTCGGCAAGATGGGCGACAACATGCGCTCCCGCCTCCGCTCCAAGGGGCTCGAGGTCACCGGCTACGACCGCAATCCCGACGTCTCGGACGCGGCCTCTCTCGACGAGATGATCGCCGCACTCCCCTCGCCCCGCATCGTCTGGGTGATGGTGCCGGCCGGCGAGATCACCGACGCGGTCGTCAAGGACCTGTCGGAGAAGCTCAGCGAGGGCGACCTCGTCATCGACGGCGGCAACTCCCGCTTCACCGAGGACTTCAAGCACGACGCGCTGCTGAAGCCCAAGGGCATCCACTACATCGACGCGGGCGTCTCCGGCGGCGTCTGGGGACTCCAGAACGGCTACGGCCTGATGGTCGGCGGCCCGAAGGAGCTCGTCGAGTACGCCATGCCCGTCTTCGACGCGCTGCGCCCCGAGGGCCCCCGCGAGGAGGGCTTCGTCCACGTCGGCGAGGTCGGCGCCGGCCACTACGCGAAGATGGTCCACAACGGCATCGAGTACGCCCTGATGCAGGCGTTCGCCGAGGGCTACGAGCTGCTCGAGACCCGCAGCGACATCATCAAGGACGTCACCGGCACCTTCAAGGCCTGGCAGCGCGGCACGGTCGTGCGCTCCTGGCTGCTCGAGCTCCTCGTCCGCGCCCTCGAGCAGGACCCGGACTTCAAGAACATCGAGGGCTACGTGCAGGACTCGGGCGAGGGCCGCTGGACCATCGAGGAGGCCATCAACAACGCCGTCCCGGTGCCCACGATCAGCGCCTCGATCTTCGCCCGCTTCGTCTCCCGCCAGGAGGACTCCCCCGCGATGAAGGCCGTCGCAGCGCTCCGCAACCAGTTCGGCGGGCACTCCGTCAAGGCCGTCGACTGAGTGGGCTGGTGAGGACTGCCTCCGGCAGTCCTCACGGCGGTCGGCTTCCCGAGGGGGGCGCGTTCCGTAGAGCCGGTGACGGACGGCGGACTGCGGCCCGCCGCCCCCGTGAGGCAGGGATGCTCTCACGGAGGCGGCGGGCCTCCGGCCGCCTCCACCCTGCTACCGGCGTCGGGCGGCGAGCCTGCGGCCGCCTTCACGGGCAGGGACGGGGCGCCGCCGATCATGCTGGTCGAGTGGCCCCGCGACGGCGCATGGAGACCAGCCCGACGGATGGTCTTGCCAGCATGCTGGTCGAGTAGCCCCGGAGGGGCGTATCGAGGCTCGAGGCGAGGGCCTGGCCGGCGCTGGG
>NZ_PSVG01000058.1:0-910 GCF_002930885.1 Rathayibacter sp. AY1F2
GGGGAGGGTCTTGCGGGCGAGGAACGTCGCGATCCACTCGCGGCGCACCTTCTCGGCCGCGTTCCACGCCTTGTTGTTGGCGATGAGCACCTTGCGCTCCGCGGACTTCTCGGCGCGCTCCTCCTCGGCTTCCTCCTCGGTCTGCGGCTGCTCGGGGGCTCCGTAGGCGTAGGTGAATCCGGCGGCGGTGGGGTCCTGGACGAGGAGGGTGACCTCGACCTCGCCGCGCCAGCTGGTGTCGATGAGCACTCCGCGTCCGGGAGCGGCGGCGACCTGCTCGGGGGTGACGCTCTTGCCGTCCTCGCCGCGCAGCTGCCGGATGGGCGTCCACGTCGCCTGGTCGCCGTAGGCGTCGGAGCGCGTGAGGATCTGGAAGACGTTGCCGGTGTACTCGGCGGCGGTCGCCGCGAGGAGCGCCTGGTGCGCGGCCTCGTCGCGGAGGGTCTGCGCGGTGTGCCCGAACTGGGCCGGGTCGTTTATGGCGACCTCGATCAGGGTCGCGCGGGCGTCGGCGTCGTCCTCGAACTCCAACAGCACCGCCGCCTGGTCAAGGGTCAGCTCGTGCTCGTGCAGAACGGACGTGACGGTCGCGGACTCCGCGACCGCAAGGCCCTTCTTCACCGCGTCGGTCTTGGTGCCGGTGCGCTTGGCGATCGCTGCGGCGGTGACGCCCTCGAACGCGAGCTGCGCCCACGCGGCGGTGCGGTCCGCGACGCTCAGCTCGGCGCGCTGGTCGTTCTCGATGATCTGCTGAACGATCCGGTCGGCGGTCGTCTCGTCGCCCTCCACGACGTAGACCGGAATGGTGGCGACTCCGGCCTCGCGGGCGGCGAGGGTGCGGCGCTGTCCGGCGCGGACGATGACGTTGCCGTGCTCGTCGCGGCGGGCGAGGACCGGGGTGATGACGCCG
>NZ_PSVG01000059.1:0-818 GCF_002930885.1 Rathayibacter sp. AY1F2
TTCCGCACCGAGTTCCTCTTCCTCGACGCGAAGGAGGCGCCCTCGGTCGCCGAGCAGGCGGAGCAGTACACGCGCCTGCTCGCTGCGTTCCCCGGCCGCAAGGTCGTCGTCCGCGCGCTCGACGCCGGCGCCGACAAGCCGCTGAGCTTCCTCAACGACGACCACGAGGAGAACCCGGCCCTCGGTCTCCGCGGACTGCGCGCCCTCCGCGCCAGCGAGCAGATCCTCCGCGACCAGCTCACCGCCCTCGCCCAGGCCGATGCCGCGACCGACGCCGACCTCTGGGTCATGGCGCCGATGGTCGCGACCGTGGACGAGACCCGCTACTTCACCTCGATGGCGCGGGAGCTCGGCATCCGCACCGCCGGAGTGATGGTGGAGGTCCCCTCCTCCGCCCTGCTCGCCGACCGCATCCTCGGAGTCGCGGACTTCGCCTCGATCGGCACCAACGACCTGACCCAGTACACGCTCGCCGCCGACCGCATGCTCGGCACGGTCTCGGCGTTCCAAGACCCGTGGCACCCGGCCGTGCTCCGCCTCGTCGGCGAGGTCGGCCGCGCGGGAGCGGCGCTGGGCAAGCCCGTCGGGATCTGCGGAGAAGCCGCCGCCGACCCGCTGCTCGCCGTGGTCCTCGTCGGCCTCGGCGCCACCACCCTCTCGATGTCGCCGTCGGCTCTCGCCGACGTCCGCGCCGAGCTGGCCGAGCACACCCTCGACGACGCCAAGCGGTACGCGGAGCTCGCTCTCGCCGCCGACAGCGCCGTCGACGCCCGCTCCGCGGTCACCGAGGCGATCGCCGCCTCCTGATCCCGGATCAC
>NZ_PSVG01000007.1:0-176658 GCF_002930885.1 Rathayibacter sp. AY1F2
GGGGAGGCCCCGCCCTCGTCGCGAAAGCCCTCCGCCGTGTCCGCTCCCGCCCTCCCGTCTCCCGGCGCCCCCGCGCAGAAGCGCCCGAGCACGCTGCAGACCCTGCTGCGCCTCGTCCCCTTCGTCGGCGACTCCCTGCCCCGGCTGGTCGGCGGCATCGCGGTCGCGCTCGTGGCGAGCCTGGTGTCGCTGGTCATCCCGATCGTCCTGCAGCAGCTCGTCGACGGGCCGCTGGGGGACGGAGCGGCCTCCGCCGGCTCCGGCGACCTCGGGCCGCTGATCGGCCCGGTCGCCGTCATCCTCGTGCTCGGCGTCGTCGAGGCCGGTGCCATCGCGCTGCGCCGCCGGATGGTCCTCACCCCCAGCACGCGGATCGAGGCGCGCATGCGCTCGGCGCTCTACAGCCGCCTGCAGGACCTCCCCGTCTCGTTCCACGACCGCTGGCAGAGCGGGCAGCTCCTGTCGCGGGCGATGAGCGACCTCAGCCTCATCCGCCGCTGGATCGCCTTCGGCTTCGTCCTGCTCGTGGTCAACGCGCTGACGATCGTCGTCGGCTTCGGCGTCCTCGTCTACTGGAACCCGATCCTCGGCGTGCTCTTCGTCGTGTGCTCGATCCCGGTCTGGATCTACGGGTTCGCGTTCGAGAAGCGCTACTCGAGCATCGCGCGCCGCAGCCAGGACCAGGCGGGCGACCTCGCCACGACCGTCGAGCAGTCGGTGCACGGCATCCGCGTCCTCAAGGCCTTCGGCCGCCACCAGCACGCGCTGGAGAACTTCGCCGGCCAGGCCGAGAAGCTCCGCGGCATCGAGATCGACAAGGCCCGCGCCATCGCCGGGATCTGGCTCGTCCTGCTGCTGGTGCCGGACATCGCGTTCGCGCTCTGCCTGCTCGGCGGGGTCTGGCTCGCCGCGGCCGGCCAGCTGAGCGTCGGCGAGCTGTTCGCCTTCTTCGCCACCGCGACCGTGCTGCGCTGGCCGGTGGAGTCGATCGGCTTCCTCCTCTCGATGACCTTCGACACCCGCACGGCGGTCGACCGCTACTTCGAGGTGATGGACAGCCGGAACACCATCACCGACCCGGAGGACCCCGAGACGATCCTCGAGCCGCGCGGTCGGGTCCGCTTCCGCGACGTCCACTTCCGCTACCAGGACGCCCCCGAGCGCTACCGCGACCTCCTCGACGGCGTCGACCTCGAGGTCGAGCCGGGCGAGACGATGGCACTGGTCGGCATCACCGGCTCCGGGAAGACGACGCTCACCGCGCTGCTCCCGCGCCTCTACGACGTGACCGGCGGAGCCATCGAGCTCGACGGCGTCGACATCCGCCGGCTCCGCCGCGACGAGCTGCGCACGCACATCGGCATGGCGTTCGAGGACGCGACGCTCTTCTCCACCAGCGTGCGCGAGAACGTCCTCCTCGGCCGACCCGACGCGACCGAGGAGGAGCTGCTCGAGGCCCTCGAGATCGCGCAGGCCGACTTCGTCCACCGCCTCCCCGAGGGCCTGGACACGAAGGTGGGCGAGGAGGGGATGAGCCTCTCCGGCGGCCAGCGCCAGCGCCTGGCCCTCGCCCGCGCGGTGGCCGCGCGTCCGGCGGTGCTCGTCCTCGACGACCCGCTCTCGGCGCTCGACGTCGACACGGAGGCGCGCGTCGAGGCGGGGCTGCGCCGCGTGCTCGGCGACACCACGGCGATCATCGTCGCCCACCGCCCCTCGACGGTGGCGCTCGCCGATCGCGTGGCACTGATGGAGGAGGGCCGCATCACCGCGGTCGGCACCCACAGCGAGCTGCTCGCGAGCAGCCCGCACTACCGCTTCGTCATCTCGAGCCTCGAGGAGGACGAGCTGACCCGGCCCGCCGGGACCGAGCGCATCGGCTCCCGCCCCACGACGACCCACCAGGAGACGCGATCATGAGCACGCTCGGTTCCTCCGAGGAGCGCGACGACCTCAGCAGAGCGGAGTCGGCGGCTCTGCGCCGGCGCTCGCTGCGGCTGCTCGGCTCCCTGCTGCGGCCGCTCCGGCTGCGGCTGGTGCTCACCGCGGTCGTGGTCGTCGTCGCGACCGCTGCCCAGGTCGCGGGACCGGCGCTGATCGCGGCGGGCATCGACAACGGTCTGCCCGCGGTCCTCGCGGGGAACGCGGTCCCGCTGGCGGTCACGGTCGGCGCCTACATCCTCACCGGACTCGTCGGCGCGCTCCTGGTCGCCTGGTACACCGTGCTCTCCGCGAGGGTGAGCCAGGCGATCCTGATCGACCTGCGCAAGCGAGTCTTCCTGCACACCCAGAAGCTGAGCCTGGAGTTCCACGAGAACTACACCTCCGGCCGGATCATCTCGCGCCAGACCAGCGACCTCGACTCCATCCGCGAGCTGCTCGACTCCGGCATCAACCAGCTGGTGCAGGGTGCGCTCTACATGGGCTTCGTCGCGATCGCCCTGGTCTCCCTGGACGGCGTGAGCGGCATCGTGCTCGCCTGCGCCCTGGTGCCGCTCGCGCTGCTCACCCGCTGGTTCCAGAAACGGTCGCAGGCGCTGTTCCGCGGCACTCGCGTCGCCTCGTCGCGGCTCATCGTGCAGTTCGTGGAGTCCATGACCGGCATCCGCGCCGTGCAGACCTTCCGCACGCAGAAGCGCAACGAGTCCGTGTTCGGCGGGGTCGTCGAGCAGTACCGGCTCGCCTACAAGCGCGTCTTCGGGGTGTTCGGCACCTTCGACCCCGGGCTCGTGCTGATCGGCAACGTCACCGTCGCCGTGGTGCTGTTCATCGGCGGCGTCCGCGTGCTCGACGGCGGGCTCGAGATCGGCGCGCTGCTGGCGGTCCTGCTCTACACCCGGCGCTTCTTCGACCCGGTGCAGGAGATGGCGATGTTCTACAACTCCTACCAGTCGGCGGCCGCCGCGCTCGAGAAGATCTCGGGCGTGCTGGCCGAGGAGCCGAGCGTCCCGGATCCGGCCCGCCCGGTCGACCTGCGCCAGGCGCGGGGCCGCCTCGGCTTCGAGGGCGTCCGCTTCGCCTACACCGCCGACCGCGAGGTGCTGCCGCGCTTCGACCTCGACATCCCCGCCGGGCAGACCATCGCCCTCGTCGGGTCCACGGGCGCCGGCAAGACGACGCTCGCCAAGCTGATCTCGCGCTTCTACGACCCGAGCGACGGCGTGGTGACCCTCGACGGCGTGGACCTGCGGCGGCTGCACCCGAAGGACCTGCGGCGCGCGATCGTGATGGTCACCCAGGAGGCGTACCTCTTCTCCGGATCCGTCGCCGACAACATCGCGATCGGGCGGCCGACCGCGTCCTACGACGAGATCGTCCGGGCCGCGCAGGCGGTCGGCGCGCACGAGTTCATCCAGGCGCTTCCGGACGGCTACGACACCGACGTGAACAAGCGCGGCGGCCGCGTCTCGGCCGGTCAGCGCCAGCTGATCTCATTCGCCCGCGCGTTCCTGGCCGACCCGGCGGTGCTGATCCTGGACGAGGCGACCTCCTCCCTCGACATCCCGAGCGAGCGCCTGGTGCAGCAGGGCCTGCAGACGCTGCTGGCGGACCGCACGGCGGTCATCATCGCGCACCGCCTCTCGACGGTCGCGATCGCCGACCGGGTGCTGGTGATGGAGCACGGCCGCATCGTCGAGGACGGCACCCCGGAGGCGCTCATCGCCGGCGAGGGCCGCTTCGCCACCCTGCACGCGGCCTGGCGGGGCTCGCTCGTCTGATCGGCTGCTGCTCGCGACTCACGTCCCGGAGCCGCTCCCGGCTCAGGGGCGCCAGCGGGCGCTGCGCACGTCGACGCGCCAGCCGCCCGGCGTGACGACGAGGGGCGTGCCCTCGCGCTCGTACTCCCGGCGGGCGCGCTCCTCGTGGCCGACCGGGGGCGCTCCTCCCGCGCGGACGACGCGCCACCAGGCGGTGTCGGAGCCGTAGCGGGCCATCACCGTGCCGACCGCGCGTGCCGCACGAGTGCCGAGGACCGCGGCGATCTCGCCGTAGGCCATCACGCGTCCGGGCGGGATCGAGGCGACCACCTCGAGGACGGCGGAGACGAAGTCGGCCGGCTCCGCTGCCTCCGGCGCCGCGCTCAGAGCGTCAGCGCCCCGATGTTCTCGCCGTACTGCGTCTCGCCGACGACCTCGAAGCCGATCCAGCGGAAGAACTGCTCCGGGCCGTCCTCGCCGGACTCCCAGATCACCGTGAGGGTGTGGAAGCCGCGGGCGCGCGCCTCGTCGGCGGTGGCGCGGACGGCGAAGGTGCCCACGCCGCGGCCCTGCTTCGCCGCGTCGATGTTGATGCGCCAGATGCAGCTGCGGAACTCCTCCGCCGCCTCCGGGTCGAAGTGCGCGTGGATGAAGCCGACCAGCTCGTCGCCGTCCATCACGGCCCGCTGCCAGGAGGCGCCCGGGTCGATCACCGCGGCGGCGGCGGAGTAGGAGACCGGCGCGATGAACTGCTCCTGGCCGGGTTTGAGGCTCAGACCGTTCACGGCGGAGATGTTCGAGGCGGACAGCTCTTCCAGGCGGAGGTCACTCATGCCGTCACTGTACCGGCGGCGCAGGACGGCGGGCATCCTCCTGTCGGGCGACGTGCGCCGGCCCCGGCGCGGACGATCGAGAACTGTCTCGACATCGAGACAGTTCGGGCCTCGGGTAGGCTGGCGGAGGCCATCCGGAGCGGTGCAGAGCCGCCCGTCCCGCACAGGTGCGGGGTCATCGACACCATGGGAGAGCAATGTCCAAGATCAAGGTTGAGGGAACGGTCGTCGAGCTCGACGGCGACGAGATGACGCGCATCATCTGGCAGAAGATCAAGGACACCCTCATCCACCCGTACCTCGACGTGAACCTCGAGTACTACGACCTCGGCATCGAGTACCGCGACGAGACGGACGACCAGGTCACGATCGACGCGGCGCACGCCATCCAGAAGCACGGCGTCGGCGTGAAGTGCGCGACCATCACCCCCGACGAGGCCCGCGTCGAGGAGTTCGGCCTCAAGAAGATGTGGAAGTCGCCCAACGGCACGATCCGCAACATCCTCGGCGGCGTGATCTTCCGCGAGCCCATCATCATCTCGAACATCCCGCGCCTGGTCCCCGGCTGGAACAAGCCGATCATCATCGGCCGCCACGCGTTCGGCGACCAGTACCGCGCCACCGACTTCGTCTTCAAGGGCAAGGGCACGCTGACCGTCGAGTTCACGCCCGAGGACGGCTCCGAGCCGATGAGGTTCGAGGTCTACAAGGCCCCGGACGACGGCATCGCGCAGGTCCAGTACAACCAGGACGCGTCGATCCGCGACTTCGCCCGCTCGTCGCTGAACTACGGCCTCTCGCGCAATTACCCGGTCTACCTCTCCACCAAGAACACGATCCTCAAGGCCTACGACGGCCGCTTCAAGGACATCTTTGAGGAGATCTTCGAGACCGAGTTCAAGGAGCGCTTCGACGCCGCGGGCCTCACCTACGAGCACCGCCTCATCGACGACATGGTCGCCTCGGCCATGAAGTGGGAGGGCGGCTACGTCTGGGCCTGCAAGAACTACGACGGCGACGTCCAGTCCGACACCGTCGCGCAGGGCTTCGGCTCGCTGGGCCTGATGACCTCCGTGCTCTCCACGCCCGACGGCAGCGTCGTCGAGGCGGAGGCGGCGCACGGCACCGTCACGCGCCACTACCGCCAGCACCAGGCCGGCAAGCCCACCTCGACGAACCCGATCGCCTCGATCTACGCCTGGACGCGCGGCCTCGCGCACCGCGGCAAGCTCGACGGCAACCAGGAGCTCATCGACTTCTCGCTCACCCTGGAGGACGTGGTCATCAAGACGGTCGAGTCCGGGAAGATGACGAAGGACCTCGCCCTGCTCGTCGGCCCCGAGCAGGGCTGGCAGACGACCGAGGAGTTCCTCGCGACCCTCGACGAGAACCTGAAGGCCCGCATGTCGGCCTGATCACCGGCTTCAGCAGACGCGTCCGGCCCGCACGATCCTCGGATCCTGCGGGCCGGACGCGTCTCCGGGCCCGGTGGGACGCGCCCGGGCCGAGCGCCTCAGAGCGCCCGGGCGAGCTCCTCCATCGCGTGGAGCGGATCGGGCCCCGACGGCATCAGCACGACGCTCGACGCACCGGCCTCGTGCAGCAGGCCGATGCGGCGACGAGCGTCCTCGGGAGTGCCCACGACGGCCAGCTGGTCGACCCAGGCGTCGGGCAGGTCGCGGACGAAGGCGGCGCGGTCGGCGCTCTCGGCCCGCAGGCGGGCGAAGTCCTCGGCGAAGGGGAGCGGCTCGATGTGCGGCGCCCAGTCCGACTCGCCGATCCATTCGAGTCCCGGCCGGACCGCGTCGCGCGCGGCGGCCGCGTCGTCGTCCACGGCGGCCACGTTGTAGGCGACGATCCGTCCGGTGCCGCCCAGGTGGCCGCGGGCCGCCGCGAGGTACTCCGGAGTGACGGGCTCGGCCAGGACGACCCCGTCGGCGATCCGGCCCGCGAGCGCCAGCGACTTCGGTCCGCGGACGCCGGCCAGCAGCGGCGGCACGACGGCGGGCGGCGACTCCAGGACGAGGCCGTCCACGTGCACGTAGCGGCCGGAGCGGTCGGTGCGCTCGCCGGAGAGCAGCGAGCGGATCGCGCCGAACTGCTCCTCGAGCAGGGTGAGCGGGCTGCGCGGCCAGACGCCGAGGCCGCGCATCCAGTGCGGCATCCCGTGCCCGATGCCGGCGTGGACGCGGCCGGGGAACAGCTCGGCGAGAGTGCCGAGCTCCATCGCGGTGAAGGCCGCCGTGCGGACGGCGGCGGGCAGGATGCCGATGCCGACGACGATCCGCTCGGTGGCGGCGAGTACCGCGCCGGCCTGGGCGATGCCGCCGCGGAAGCCGAGGTCCTCGACCGCCCAGAGCTCGTCGAAGCCGAGCTCCTCGGCGCGGCGGGCGTAGCCGAGCACCTCGGAGGCGGGGAGATCGCGGAGGAGCAGGACGCCGACAGCGGTGTCGGAGGAGGAGGCGCGCATCCGGCCAGCGTAGGGCGTGCGGACACGCGGAGGGCCCGCCCGCACGATCGCGGACGGGCCCTCGCTCGTCGTCCTACTCGGCGGCCGCCTCGCCGATCCGCACCTGCTCGGGGCGGGCGGTCGAGACGACCTCGATGCGGCGGGGACGCGCCTTCTCGCTGACCGGGATGGTCACCGATAGCACGCCGTTGTCGTAGGACGCGGCGATGCGCTCGGTGTCGACGCCCTGGCCGAGGCTCAGCTGGCGGACGAAGGTCGCCGACTGGCGCTCCCGGGTGATCCAGGTGACGTCGTCGCCGCCCGCGACGGTGCGCTGGGCGCGGATGGTGAGGAGCTGCCCGTCCACGTCGACGTCGACGGACCCGGGGTCGATGCCGAGGAGGTCGGCGGTGAGGACGTAGTGGTCGCCGTCCCGGTACAGGTCGATCGGCATCCGGCGGGGCCCCTGACCGGAGCCGAGGAGGGCGGTGGCGAGGCGGTCCAGCTCGCGGACGGGGTCGTAGGTGACAGCCATGAGATCACTCCATTCAGTCGTGCAACGAAGAGTTCCAAGAGTTGAGCCGACCCGGCTCAACGCGAATAAATTAGCACTCGCGGAGGGGGAGTGCCAACGGATCGGCCCCTTTCGGTGTCAACTTCGTTACCTGTTCGTAACAAAGCTGAGCAATCGAGTTCGTAGGGTCGTTTCTGTGTGGAAACCGATCCGGTTCCCAGCGAATGTGAGTAAGGACATCGATTGCCGATCCACCTGTCCCACCGACCACCCGTCCGCCGCGCTGAGAGGCGCATCCTCGCGGGCCTCGCCGTCCTCGGAGTCGCCGCGACCGCGGCCTTCGCCACCACCGGCGCCAGTGCCGCCCCTCTCGCCGGCAGTGCCTCGCTCGTCGGCGGGCTCTCCGTCGGCCAGAGCTTCTACGACGGCGACTACGTCGTCACCCTCGTCGAGCCCTCCGCGGCCACCTACCAGGGCAGCGATGCCCGCTTCGCCCGCACCGCGCCCGTCGACGGTGCGCAGCTGCAGGCCGCCTCGGCTCCGGTGGAGGACTACTCCGCCCACCTCGAGCAGCGCCAGGAGGACGTCGCCTCCGCGGTCGACGCCGCCATCGGCTACCACTACACCGTCGCCCTCAACGGCTTCTCCGCGACCCTCTCGGGCGAGCAGGCGGGCGAGCTCGCGAGCCGCCGCGACGTCGCCCAGGTCCGCAAGGTCGAGAACCTGAAGGTCGACCGCGCCGCGCAGGCCTCGCCGCTCGCCGCGGCCGCCGCCGGCACCCCGGTGCCCGACACCGGACAGCAGCGCTCCACCGACTTCCTCGGCCTCGAGGGCGAGAACGGCGTCTGGCAGAAGCTGGGCGGCATCGACAAGGCGGGCGAGGGCGTCGTCGTCGGCGTCATCGACTCCGGCATCGCGCCCGAGAACCCCTCCTTCGCGGGCGCGCCCCTGGCGACCTCGCCCGGAGCTGCCCCCTACACGGACGGCACCACCACCTCCTTCGTGAAGTCGGACGGCGGCACCTTCGTCGGCTCCTGCTCGCCGGGGCTCCCCGCCTCCGAGCAGTGGGACGGCGACGAGTGCAACCAGAAGCTCATCGGCGCACGCTGGTTCCTCGCGGACGAGGAGGTCGGCTCGACGGACAACCCCGAGTACCGCTCCCCGCGCGACGCCGACGGACACGGCTCGCACACCGCGAGCACGGCAGCCGGCAACAACGGCGTCGAGGCGAGCGTCGACGGCTACGACTACGGGAAGATCTCCGGAGTCGCCCCGGCCGCCAAGGTCGCCGCGTACAAGGTCTGCTGGAACGGACCCGACGAGGGCACCGACGACGACGACTTCTGCTCCGGAGCGGGCATCCTCGCGGCCATCGACGCCGCGACCAAGGACGGCGTCGACGTCATCAACTTCTCGATCGGCGGCGGCTCGGCCACCTCGACCCTGACCGCGATCGACGAGGCGTTCCTCAACGCCGCCGCCGCGGGCGTCTTCGTCGCGGCCTCGGCCGGCAACTCGGGTGCGGGCGCCTCCACGCTCGACCACGCGTCGCCCTGGTACACCACGGTCGCCGCGTCCTCCATCCCGACCTACACCGCGACCGCCGCTCTCGGCGACGGCCAGAAGTTCGTCGGAGGATCCATCTCGGTCCACGAGGACGTCACCGGACCGCTGGTGAACAGCGCCGACGTCGTCCGCTCGGGCGCCGAGAACCCCGCCATCTGCGAGACCGGCACCCTCGACCCCGACAAGGTGAAGGGCACGATCGTCGCCTGCACCGCGGGCGTCACCGCGCGCGTCTCCAAGTCGGCCGAGGTCGAGCGGGCCGGCGGCATCGGCATGCTGCTGCTCAACCCGACCCCGAACGCCCTGCACGTCGACGACCACTCGGTCCCGAGCATCCAGATCGACTCGCAGGCCTACCAGGCGATCACGACCTACGCCGGCACCGCCGGTGCGACCGTGACCCTCTCCGAGGGCAACTCGTCCGGAGCCTCCATCCCCGTCCCGCAGGTCGCCGGCTTCTCGTCGCGCGGACCCGCTGAGGCGGACGGCGCCGACGTGCTGAAGCCCGACCTCACGGCGCCCGGCGTCGCGATCCTCGCCGACAGCTTCAACGCCGAGGGCGACGACCCCGCCTTCGCGTTCGAGTCCGGCACCTCGATGTCGTCGCCGCACGTGGCGGGCCTCGGCGCGCTGATCCTCGGCGCGACCCCGAAGGCCTCGCCGTCCGCGGTGAAGTCGGCCATGATGACCTCCGCCTACGACAGCGTCGACCAGTCGGGCGCCGCGTCCGAGGACGTCTTCGCCCAGGGCGCCGGACACGTCGACCCTGCCGCGTTCCTCGATCCCGGACTGCTCTACCAGAGCGGCACGGAGGACTGGATCGCGTTCCTCAAGGGTGCGGGCTACGTCTTCACCTCGAACCCGGTGATCGACCCGATCGCCGCGATCGACCCGTCCGACCTCAACCAGGCCTCGATCGCGATCGGCGCCCTCGCGGGCACGCAGACCGTGACCCGCACGGTCACCTCGACCGGCGCGGGCACCTACACCGCCTCGGTCGACGGCCTCGCCGGGATCGACACCGTCGTCTCGCCCTCGACCCTCTCCTTCACGGGTGCGGGCCAGACGGCGGAGTACACGGTCTCCTTCACCACCGGCTCGGCGGCGCTCAACCAGTTCGCCACCGGCTACCTGACCTGGGCGAGCGCGGAGCACGACGTCCGCAGCCCGATCGCGGTGCGCCCCGTCCTGCTGGACGCGCCCTACGAGGTCTCCGGCACCGGCTCGACCGGCACCGGCACGGTGACGGTCACGCCCGGCATCACCGGCGCGCTGCCGCTCACCGCGAGCGGTCTCGCCGAGGGTGTCCTCGCCGAGGACGCCACCGCCGCTGACGGCCACTCGGCGACGCTCCCCACGGGGAAGTCGCTGACGACCACCGTCGTGGTGCCGGAGGGCGCCGAGTTCGCCCGCTTCGACCTCGACTCGCTCGACGACGCGGCCGACCTCGACCTCACCGTCACCAGCGAGAGCACCGACAAGGTCTTCACCTCGGCGACCGGCTCGGCCGACGAGCGCGTCGACATCGCCGACCCCGCTCCGGGCGAGTACACGGTCCAGGCCGATGTCTACTCGACCGCTCCGGGATCCTCGACCGTCACGTTCGACTTCCGCAGCTTCGTCATCACTCCGGAGAACGGTCTCGGCTCGCTGAGCACCGACCCCGCCGTGGTCGACGCCGTGCAGGGCGAGCCGATCGCGTACGCGGTCTCCTGGTCGAACCTGGCGGGCCCGGCCCGCTACCTCGGCCGTGTCGCCTACACCGACTCGGGACTCGCGTCGCTCGTGAGCGTCGACGTCACCGAGGCGGTCACCCCCACCCCGACGCCGACCGCGACTCCGGAGCCCACGGGCACCCCGGAGCCGACCGCGACGCCGACGGCCGGCCCCACCGCCGGACCGGGGGAGCCCATCTCCACGCCGACCGCCGGACCGGGGGAGCCCACCTCCACGCCGACCGCCGGACCGGGCGCGCCCGGCCACGGCGCCGGCGGCCTCCCGTCGACGGGCTTCGACGGCGGTCTCCTCGGAGCCGCCGCCCTCGCCCTCCTCGGTGCAGGTGCTGTGATCACCGGCCTCCGACGCCGCGCCCTGGCGCAGCGTGAGGCGGGCGCCGCGGAGTAGTCCTCCGCGACCGCCGCGAACGGCCGTCCCCCTGCTCCTCCCGGAGCGGCGGGGGCGGCCGTTCGCCGTTCTCGGGCGGGGGAGGCGGAGACGGGGCGGCTCGTGGTGCGGGCCGGGAGCAGGACCAGCCGGGCTGCGTGGGGGAACGGCTCGAGAGCGGAGGCGGGAGCGGGTCGGGGAGAGATCGACGATCAGGCGGGGCGGAGCACCTCCGACTGGGGGCCCGGCGGCGCGATCGGCCCGGGGTCCCGCTGCGGTCGCGCATCCCCGGAGGTGCATCGACGGGAGAACGCGGTGGCGACCTGCCGCTGCGAGCCGGGACGACGCGTTCGGTTCCGGTCCGAGGCGGCGGCGAGCGCACGGGGACCGCGGTGCACCCTCGGGGACAGCGGTGGACGGCTCCGAGCGAGCGCCCCCCTCGGCCTGAGCGGCCGCCGTCAGGATCAGAGGGAGCGGCGTCCCGCGATGACGCCGGAGACGACGGCGAGGACGCCGAAGACGATCGCGACGACCGGCTGGCCGAGGTCCAGCCACGCCAGCGCGGCGGCGCCCATCACGAGCAGCTCGATCAGCGAGCGGCCGTAGACGTCGATCGCGAGGACCGCGCGCGGCGAGAGGAAGAGCGCCCAGATCAGCGCGGCGACCACCGGAGCGCCGATGCCGAGGACGATGTTCCACGGGAGGTCCCACGACGCGAAGCCCCAGAGGGCGAAGGTCGCCAGCGCGACGAGCTCCAGGAGGAACCGGAGGATCGCGTTCGGGCCGATCCTGATGTCGGTGCCCGCGGTGTCCGCTCCTGCTCGATTCACGCCGACCATGCTAGCCGCCGGAGGTCAGCGGAAGATGATGGTGCGGGCCCCGTCGAGGAGCACCCGGTCCTCCGCGAACCACTTGACCGCCTGCGTGAGCGTACGGCTCTCCTCGTCCTGCCCGATCGCCACGAGCTGGGCGACCGAGTGCGAGTGGTCCACGCGCACCACGTTCTGCTCGATGATCGGCCCCTCGTCGAGGTCGCTGGTGACGAAGTGCGCGGTCGCCCCGATCAGCTTGACGCCGCGGGCGTGCGCCTGCTTGTAGGGGTTCGCGCCCTTGAAGCCCGGCAGGAACGAGTGGTGGATGTTGATAGCGCGGCCGGCCAGTCGCGCGCAGAGCTCGGGGGAGAGGATCTGCATGTAGCGCGCCAGGACCACGAGCTCGACGTCGTGCTCCTCGACGACCTCCAGCACGCGCTCCTCGAACCCGCGCTTCGACTCCGGCGAGACCACGGGTCGCGACTCGAAGGGCACGCCGTAGAACTCGGCGAGGTCGCGAAGGCTGCCGTGGTTGGACAGGATCATCGGGATGTCCACCGCGAGCTGCCCGGCGCGCTGGCGGAAGAGCAGGTCGTTGACGCAGTGCGCGGCGGTGGAGGCGAGGACGAGGGTGCGCAGCGGCCGGCCGACGACGTCGAGGCGCCAGGTCATCCCGTAGTGCTCCGTGATCGGCAGCAGGGCGGCGGCGAACTCCTCGCGGCTGATCGGCGACTCCACCTGCAGGCGCATGAAGAAGCGGCCGGTGTCGGCGCTCGAGAACTGCTGGCTCTCGGTGATGTTGCCGCGGGCCTGGACGACGGCACCGGACACGGCGTGCACGATGCCCGGCTGGTCGGGGCAGGCGAAGGTCAGGGTCCAGTGGTTTCCCGCGGGCCGGGCGCCGGACCACGCGGCGTCGCTGCCCGTCGGACGGGTGCTCGCGGGGGCGGGCCGGGGAGTCGCGGACGCGGCGGGTTCGGGCTGCATCCGCCCAGGATAACGGTGGGGCACGGGGCGGTCCGCGCGCCTCAGCCCGCGTCGACGGACACGACGGCGACGGGTCCCGTCCGCCCGTCCGGGGAGGAGTAGCGGACGCCGATCGTGTGCCTCCCGGGACCGACCTCCAGGGTCGCGGCGAGGACGGGGGCTCCGGGAGCGAGGGACCGCACCTGCCCGCCGTCGACCAGGAGGTCGAGGCCGTCCGCGTCGGGATCGGCGAGCACGAGCACGCCGACCGCGCCCCCGCTCGACGCGGCCCGGGCGAGGAGCACCGGAGCGCGCAGGTCGACCGCCTCGGGGGCGCTGACTCCTGCAGCGGTGCGCGCCAGCACCGTGGTCGTGCCCGCGGGGAGGGGGAGCGCCGGCGCGGTCCAGGAGCCGTCGGCGTCGGCGGTGGCGGAGCCCACGCGGTGTCCGTCGGAGGCGTCCTCGAGGAGCACCTCGGCGCCGGGCGCGGCGGTGCCCCGGGCATCGGGCAGCAGCCGGCCGTCGGTGTCGAGCGCGAGGGTCGGTGCGGCCGGAGCGGGAGGTGCGGCCGGAGCGGGAGTCGTGACCGGTGCGGGAGTCGAGACCGGAGCGGAGGTGCTCGGCGCCTCTGTAGGGACCGGCGCCGGAGTGCTCGGTACGTGCGTCGCTGCCGGAGCCGGAGTGTCCGGTGGGGGAGTCACGATCGGAACAGGAACCGGGACCGGAGTGCTGGGTGCGGGGGTCGGGACCGGAACGGAGGGCAGGGCCGGGCCGTTGCCGATCGGGCCCGGCGCGGAGCCCCCGGTCGTGGCCCCCGGCGGCCCGGAGGGGGCCGGAGCCTCGGTGACGGCAGGGGAGGGCGCCGGTGCGGGGCCGCCGGTCACGGCAGGGCGGGACGGGGCGGGCTCGGCGGCAGGAGTCGGGGAGGCGGTCGCCTCGATCCCTCTCGACGCCGGTGCGCCGACGGGATCGTGGGACGGCTCCTGTTGCGGCGGGCGTCCCGTCCTCCCGGGGGTCGCGCGCGTCGCTCCGGCATCGTCCGACGCGGCCCGTCCGGCCACGGCCGGCACCGTGCTCCTCGGAGCGGCGCCGGAACCCCTGGACCGCCCCGCCGGATCGCCGTCCGCTGCACTCGTCCGGTCCGCGGCCTCCGGGTCCGTCTCCGGTCGGTCGGCGCTCGCCGTCGCTCCTCCGCTCGACGCCGGCGCAGCCGCCTCGGCCGTTGCGCGCTCGTCCACCCGCGCGGAGGCGTCCTCCGCCGCCACGAGCGCGCCGCCCCCGTTCCCGGACAGCAGCACCACCGCGCCGACGACTCCCGCGACCGCGAGTGCCGCCGCAGCGGACGCGGCGACGACTACTCCTGTTCCGCTGCCCGCTCTCGACGCTCGGACCGCTCTCGACGCTCGAACCGCGCTCGACGCCCGGACCGCGCTCGGCAGCGGACCGGAGGCCGCGCCAGAGCCCCCGCCCGCCGCCCAGGCTGCCGCACCGCTCACGCCGGCCGAGAGCGGCAGCAGCACCGACGCGAGGCGGCGCGCAGTGCTCTCGGCCTCCGCCAGCGCCTCCCGGCAGGAGAGGCACCCGTCCAGGTGCCGGTCGATGCGGTGCCTGTCCCGGACGGGGGCTCGTCCTCGCGCGTACGTCCCCGCCCGCTCGAGCACCCACTCGCACTCGCCCGTCGCCGAGGCGTCCGCCACGTGCTCCCGGATCCACGCGGAGCGCAGCCCCTCCCGCGCCCGCACCCCGAGCGCTGCGACCGCGTTGGGCCGCAGGCCCATCAGCGGTGCGGCGGCGGCGGGGGACAGGCCCTCCACCTCCGTGTACCAGAGCACCTCCTGCCAGCGCGGCGGCAGCGCCCGGAACGCGCGCGCGCCCAGGTCGCGCTCGAGGGCGGCGAGGGCGTGCGCCTCGGGATCGGGGCCGGCAGAGGGGAGGGCGCGGTCGGCCTCGTCGAACGGCCGCTCGTGCCGGTCCCGCCGGGCCCAGGATCCCGCGACGTTGCGGACGGTGGTGAAGAAGTAGGGGCGGAAGGCGCCCTCGGGTCCGCCGCCGCGCTCGATCGCCCGCAGGACGCGGAGGAACGCCTCCGAGACCAGGTCGTCGGGGTCGGAGCTGCTCGCCCACGCCCGGGCCACGGTGCGCCCGGCCGAGGAGTGGCGGCGCCAGAGCTCGGAGACCGCGTCGGTGCGGCCCTCCCGGACCAGCGCGACGAGCTCCTCGTCGCTGCGGCCGTCGATGCGCTCGGAGCGGCGTCGAGGACCCACGGCGACGCCCTCCCTCCCGGTCCCGCGCCGGGACCGCCCGAGGGATCGTCGCACGATCGCGCGTGCCCGCCCCCGACTGGCGCGACTCCCGCGCCACCCGGCCCGCTTGCTAGAGTGAGCCCGCCGCGACTGGCGTTCGGATGGGTGACCATCAGGGAGCGGCACCTCCTCCGGGGCAGCGCCCCGGACACTTTTCCCGCCGCACGCCTGGGCTGGAACGGATACCGTAGATCGGGTCGCCCGAACGAGCCGTGTCGCGCCGCAGCGACCTGCCGGGCCCCTTCCGTTTCCCAGCCAAGGAGCGTCCGTGTCCTCTTCCCCCGCCAGCCCCGGCGTCGCCGCCTCGTTCGACCAGCCCGTGTCGGTGGTCGACCCCGAGATCGCCGCCGTGCTCCAGCAGGAGCTCGACCGCCAGCGCGGCTACCTCGAGATGATCGCGAGCGAGAACTTCGTGCCGCGCGCGATCCTCGAGTCGCAGGGCTCCGTCCTGACCAACAAGTACGCCGAGGGCTACCCCGGACGCCGCTACTACGGCGGCTGCGAGTACGTCGACATCGCCGAGCAGCTCGCGATCGACCGCGCCAAGGCCCTCTTCGGCGCCGAGTTCGCCAATGTCCAGCCGCACTCCGGAGCCTCCGCCAACGCCGCGGCGCTCGCCGCGCTCGTGCAGCCCGGAGACACCATCCTCGGCCTCGAGCTCGCGCACGGCGGCCACCTGACCCACGGCATGAAGCTGAACTTCTCGGGCAAGCTCTACAACGCGACCGCGTACGGCGTCGACCCGCAGACCTTCCGCATCGACATGGACGCGGTCCGCGAGAAGGCCCTCGAGGTCCGTCCGCAGGTGCTCATCGCCGGCTGGTCCGCCTACCCCCGTCAGCTCGACTTCGAGGCGTTCCGCGCCATCGCCGACGAGGTCGGCGCGAAGCTCTGGGTCGACATGGCCCACTTCGCAGGCCTCGTGGCGGCGGGGCTGCACCCGTCGCCGGTGCCCTACGCCGACGTCGTGACGACCACCGTCCACAAGACGCTGGCCGGCCCGCGCTCGGGGCTCATCCTCGCGAAGCAGGAGTACGCCAAGAAGCTGAACTCGGCCGTCTTCCCCGGCCAGCAGGGCGGCCCGCTCATGCACGTGATCGCCGCGAAGGCGACCGCGTTCAAGCTCGCCGGCGAGCCCGAGTTCGCCGACCGCCAGGCACGCACCATCCGCGGCGCGCAGATCCTCGCCGAGCGCCTCACGGCGGCCGACTCGAAGGCCGAGGGCATCGACGTCCTGACCGGCGGCACGGACGTCCACCTCGTCCTCGCCGACCTGCGCGACTCGCCGCTGGACGGCAAGCAGGCCGAGGACCGCCTCCACGAGGTCGGCATCACGGTCAACCGCAACGCCGTGCCGTTCGACCCCCGCCCGCCGATGGTCACCTCGGGCCTGCGCATCGGCACGCCGGCGCTCGCGACCCGCGGCTTCGGCGACACGGAGTTCACCGAGGTCGCCGACGTCATCGCCGAGGCGCTCAAGCCCTCGGCCGACCTCGAGGCGCTGCGCGGCCGTGTCGCCCGCCTCACCGACGACTTCCCGCTCTACCCCGGGCTGTAGTCGATCCGCTGCACCACCCGCGCGGCGGAGGCCGGGGCACCGTCCCCCTCCGCCGCGCAACGACCGAGGAGCCCGAGATGACGGCACAGGTACTCGACGGCGTCGCGACGGCGACGGCGGTCAAGACGGAGATCGCGGAGCGGGTCGCCGCTCTGCGCGAGCGGGGCGTCGTGCCCGGGCTCGGAACGCTGCTGGTGGGGGACGATCCCGCCTCCCGCTCGTACGTCGCGGGCAAGCACCGCGACTGCGCGGAGGTCGGGATCGAGTCGATCCGCGTGGACCTCCCCGCGACCGCGTCGGCGGACGACATCCGCGCCGCCATCCGGCAGCTCAACGACTCGGAGGCCGTGACCGGGTACATCATCCAGCTCCCGCTGCCGAAGGGCATCGACGAGAACGCGATGCTCGAGCTCATGGATCCGGACAAGGACGCCGACGGCCTGCACCCCACCAACCTCGGCCGCCTGGTTCTCGGCGTCGAGGGCGAGCTGGACAGCCCGCTGCCCTGCACGCCGAACGGGATCGTCGAGATGCTGCAGCGCCACGGCATCCCGACCTCGGGCCGGCATGTCGTCGTCGTGGGCCGCGGGCTCACCGTCGGCCGTCCGCTCGGGCTCCTGCTCACGCGGAAGGGCCTCGACGCCACCGTGACCCTCACCCACTCCCGCACGGCCGATCTCGCCGCGGAGGTGCGCCGCGCCGACATCGTGGTGGCCGCCGTGGGCGTGCCCGGGCTCATCCGCGCCGACTGGGTGAAGCCCGGCGCCGCCGTGCTCGACGTGGGCATCACGCGGGTCGAGAACCCGGAGACGGGCCGCGCGAAGCTGACCGGCGACGTCGCACCGGAGGCGGCGGAGGTCGCGGGCTGGCTGTCGCCCGTGCCCGGCGGAGTCGGCCCGATGACGCGCGCGATGCTCATCCACAACGTGGTGACGGCGGCCGAGCGCGCCCTGCGCTGACCGGTCCCGCGCCACAGGACCCGCGCCGGACCGCGCTCGGGGGCGACGTCCAGTCGCCTGCCGGTAGCGTGGCCCGGCGCTCTCGCGTCCCCCACCCCGTCGGACACGTCCTCGGAGCGCGCCCCGCCCCACGAGGAGAACCCATGCTCACCGTCACCGCCTACGCCGCCCCCTCCGCGACCGAGCCGCTCGTCCCCACCACCATCGAGCGCCGCGACGTCGGACCGCACGACGTGCTCATCGAGATCGCCTACTCCGGCATCTGCCACTCCGACATCCACACCGTCCGCGGCGACTGGGGACCGGTGGCGTACCCGCTGACCGTCGGCCACGAGATCGTCGGCGTCGTCGCCGAGGTCGGCTCCGAGGTCACCAAGCACTCCGTCGGCGACCGCGTCGGCGTCGGCTGCATGGTGAACTCCTGCCGCGAGTGCGAGAACTGCCTCGCGGGCGAGGAGCAGTACTGCCTGAAGGGCAACACCGGCACCTACGCCTCCGTCGACCGCGACGGCACCATCACCCAGGGCGGCTACTCCACGCACGTCGTCGTCGTCGAGGACTTCGTGCTCCGCGTGCCGGAGTCGATCCCCTACGAGGCCGCCGCTCCGCTGCTGTGCGCGGGCATCACGACCTACTCGCCGCTCTCGCACTGGGAGGCGGGCCCCGGCAAGCGCGTGGCCGTCGTCGGCCTCGGCGGGCTCGGCCACATGGCCGTCAAGTTCGCGCACGCGATGGGCGCCGAGGTCACCGTGCTCTCGCAGACCCTCAGCAAGAAGGAGGACGGCCTCCGCCTGGGCGCCGACCACTACTACGCGACGCGCGACGAGGCGACCTTCACCGATCTCGCGAACACCTTCGACCTGATCGTCAACACGGTCAGCGCGCCCCTCGACCTCGACGCCTACCTGGGGCTCCTGCGCCGCAACGGCACGATGGTGAACGTGGGCGCTCCGGCCGAGGCGCTGCCGCTGCACGTCTTCACGCTCTTCGGCGCCCGTCGCTCCTTCGCGGGCTCGGGCATCGGCGGCATCCGCGAGACCCAGGAGATGCTCGACTTCTGCGCCGAGAAGGGCATCGCGAGCGAGGTCGAGGTCGTCTCGGCGTCGCAGATCAACGAGGCCTACGAGCGCGTCCTCGCCTCGGACGTCCGCTACCGCTTCGTGATCGACGCCTCCACGTTCGAGAAGTGAGGGCGGCCGGGGCGCTAGCCTCGGCGGCATGAGCGAACGGAGCCACCCGGCCGTCGACCGCGTCCTCGCCGACCTCGACCGGCACGGCGTGCACCCGACCGTGCGCTGGCTCGATTCGGCCGCGTCGACGGCGGCACTGGCGGCCGAGGCGCTGGGCGTCGACGTCGGCCAGATCGCCAACTCGCTCGTGTTCCTGATCGACGGTGCGCCGCTGCTGGTCCTGACCAGCGGCGGCCACCGCGTCGACACCGCCTGGCTGGGCGTGCAGCTGGGCGGATCGATCACCCGGGCGCCGGCCGCGGAGGTGAAGTCCGCGACGGGCCAGACGATCGGCGGGATCGCGCCGGTGGGCCATCCCGCGCCGCTGCGCATCGTGGTCGACACGGCCCTCGCCGCCTACGACGTGGTCTGGGCTGCGGCCGGGCACGCGCACACCGTCTACCCGACGAGCTTCGCCGAGCTGGTTCGGGTCACCGGGGGAGAAGGGCGCGCCGTCGTTCCGCCGGATCCGGCGCCGTAGCGGCTGGACGAGGAACGCCCCCTGCGACGCGAGGTCGCAGGGGGCGTCGACGGAAGCAGAGGTCAGAGCACCCGACCCGCGCCGTCGGCGGCCGTGACCAGGAAGAGCTCCGGAGTCGTGAAGCCCTTCTCGGCGAAGGCGGCGAGGACCGCGGCGCGGACCTCCTCCTCCTTCTCCACCGGGGTGAGGGCGATCGCGGAGCCGCCGAAGCCGCCGCCGGTCATCCGGGCGCCGATCGCTCCGGCGCCGCGCGCCGCCTCGACGGCGGTGTCGAGCTCGGGCACCGAGATCTCGAAGTCGTCGCGGAGGGAGACGTGGCCGGCGTCGAGCAGATCGCCGATCGCCCGGGGACCGTGCTCGCGCAGGGTGCGGACGGTCTCGAGCACGCGGACGTCCTCGGTCACGACGTGCTTCACGCGCCGGTAGGTGACGTCGTCGAGGAGCTCCTGGGCGCGCGGCAGGTCGTCGACCGTCAGCTCGCGGAGCGACGGCACGCCGAGGGTCGCGGCGCCGAGCTCGCAGGAGGCGCGCCGCTCGGCGTAGCCGCCGGTGGCGTGCGCGTGCTCGACGCGCGTGTCGACGACGAGCAGGACGAGGCCGGCCTCCTCGAAGCCGAGGGGGACGACCTCGGTGTCGAGGCTGCGGCAGTCCAGGAACACCGCGGCGTCGCGCTTCCCGAAGAGGGAGGCGGACTCGTCCATGATCCCGGTGGGGGCGCCGACCGCGACGTTCTCGGCGCGACGGCCGACGCGGGCCATCGTCGCGCGGTCGAAGCCGAGGTCCCAGAGCTCGTCGAGGGCGACGGCCATCGCGCACATCAGCGCCGCCGAGCTCGAGAGCCCCGCGCCGACCGGCACGTCGGAGTCGACGTACGCGTCGAAGCCCGAGCGGGAGCCCAGGTCGACGCCGTACTCGGTGAGCGCCCAGACCACGCCGAGCGGGTAGGCCGACCAGCCGGTCACGGCGCCGGGGCCGAGCTCGTCGAGAGCGACCTCGACCACCTCGGGGGAGAAGGCGCTGCTGATCCGGATCAGGCGGTCCTCCCTCGGAGCGACGGCCATCGCCGTGGCGCGGTCGATCGCGAAGGGGAAGACGAAGCCGTCGTTGTAGTCGGTGTGCTCGCCGATCAGGTTCACGCGGCCGGGGCCGGCCCAGACGCCCGCGGCGGGGCGGCCGAAGGTGCGCTCGAAGGCGGCGGCCGCGCTCTCGGCGACGGCGGTCAGGGATGCGGGAGCGGCGGTCATCGGTTCTCCTCGGCGATGTCGGCGGCGGTGGTGGCGGGAGTGGCGGCGCCGCCGGGAAGCGAGTCGTCGCTGTGCGCGGCGACCGGCAGCGCCGCGTCGGGGCGCTGTGCGATCCCGGCCTCGAGCACGGCCGCTTCGGCCCGCTCGATCGCCGCGCGCAGGGCCGCGGCGCTCGTCTCGGGGGCGATGTCGCCGATCCAGGCGCCCATCGCGGCCTCGCTCCCCGCGAGGTACTTGAGCTTCGTCTCGGCGCGGCGGGGCGAGGTGATCTGGAGCATCAGGCGCACCTCGTCGCGGCGCTCGTGCACCGGGGCCTGGTGCCAGGCGGCGATGTAGGGCGTCGGGGTGTCGTAGAGGGCGTCGATGCCGCGGAGCAGGCGCTGGTACATCACAGCCAGCTCGTCGCGCTCCTCCGGGGTCGTCGCCGCCAGGTCCGGGACGTGGCGGTGCGGCAGGAGGTGCACCTCGACGGGCCAGCGCGCGGCGAACGGCACGAACGCGGTGAAGTGCTCGCCGCGGAGTAGGACGCGCTCGCCGGCCTGCTCGAAGGCGAGGACGTCGGCGAACATCGACGGCCCGTAGCTGTCGAGCGAGGCGAGCAGGCGGGTCGTGCGCGGCGTGACGTAGGGGTAGGAGTAGATCTGCCCGTGGGGATGGTGCAGCGTGACGCCGATCGCCTCGCCGCGGTTCTCGAACGGGAAGACCTGCTGCACGCCGGGAAGGGCCGAGAGGGCGCCCACGCGGTCGGCCCAGGCCTCGACCACGGTCCGGGCGCGGGAGGCGCTGAGCGTGGCGAACGAGCCCTCGTGCTCGGGGCTGAAGCAGACGACCTCGCAGCGGCCGACGCTGGTCAGCGTCCGGCCGAGCCCGAGAGTGCGCAAGTCCTCCAGGGAGGCGGGCGCGTCCGCGTCCTCGAGGAGCGGGCCGAAGGAGGGGGAGCGGTTCTCGAAGACGGCGACGTCGTAGCGGCTGGGCACCTCCGACGGGTTCGTCGGCGACGCCGGGGCGAGCGGATCGAGCTCGGCCGGCGGCAGGAACACGCGGTTCTGGCGCGACGCGGCGATGGAGACCCACTCGCCGGTCAGCACGTCCTGGCGCATCCGCGCGGTGGCAGGGCGGGGGTCGAGGTGGCGGGCGTCGGCGGCGCGCTCCGGGGGGAGGGTCGTGTCGGCGTCGTCGAAGTAGAGGAGCTCGCGGCCGTCGGCCAGCGTGTGCGGGCGCTTGACGACGCCGGCGGAGAGGGTGATCGCTTCGTTCATGGCAGGAGTCAGACTAGGGCCGCACCTTCGAAAAGGAAAGCTCGTTTTCGCTTTGACAAGTCCACTCGACCGCGGGCACGATGGGCGGATGAGGACGGACGGCGAGCAGGAGTCCACGTCGGCGATCGAGCGCCGGCTGCGGCTGCGCCTGGCCGCCGAGAGCTCGGGCTTCGTCGGGGTCGCCCCGATGGCCGACATGCTCGGGGTCTCGGTCGTCACCGTCCGCTCCGATCTCGCCCTGCTCGCGAGCGAGGGCGTCCTCCAGCGGGTGCGCGGCGGGGCGATCCCGGCGCCGAGACCCACCGGCGAGCGCTCGCTCGAGGAGGGCCTGAGCGCCGCCTCCGACGAGAAGGCCGCGATCGGCGAGGAGGCCGCCGCCTCCGTCTCCTCCGGGCAGAGCATCGTGCTCGACGTGGGTACCACCCCGCTCGCCATCGCGCACGCGCTCGTGGCGCGGGAGGAGCTGCGCGACGTCACGGTGATCACGAACGGCCTCTCCACGGCGCTGGCGCTCGAGCCGGCCATCCCGCGCTTCACGGTCGTCGTCACCGGGGGCACTCTGCGGCCGCTGCAGCACTCGCTGGTCGAGCCGCTCGCGTCCGAGCTGCTCGAGCGGATCCGCGCCGACATCGCCTTCATCGGCTGCACCGGCGTGCACCCCGAGGCCGGCGTCACCAACGTCAACCTCCCGGAGGCGACCCTGAAGCGCCGGATGCTGCAGGCGGCGACCCGCCGGGTCGTGGTCGCGGACTCCTCGAAGCTCGGAGTGGTCGACCTCGGCCGGGTCGCCGCTCCCGACGAGTTCGACCGTCTGCTCACGGGGGCGGGCGCCGCCGACGGACTCGTCGCCGCTCTGGAGGAGGCGGGGCTCGCGGTCACCCGCTGCCGGGCGCTCGGCGAGCGCGTCAGTCCGTAGGATCGAGGAATGGCCGACTTCACCCCCGCCCCCGCCACCGGGCGCCAGTTCTCGCTCGACCTCACCGCCGAGGGACGCACCCTGCACGCCGTCGTGACGGAGGTGGCCGCAGCGTTGCGCCACCTCTCGGTCGACGGAGTGGAGATCACCGCCTCCTACCCGGAGAGCACCGTTCCGCCGTTCGGCTCGGGCATCGTCCTGATGCCCTGGCCCAACCGCGTGAAGGACGGGCGCTGGCACCACCGCGGCGAGACGCTCCAGCTCGCGATCACCGAGCCGAAGTACCACAACGCCATCCACGGCCTGCTGGTGAGCACCCCGTACCGCCTCGTCGACCAGGGCCCGTCCTTCGTCGAGCTGGCCGCGCCGGTCGTGCCGCAGGCGGGCTACCCGTTCCACCTCGAGACCTCGGTCCGCTACGAGCTGCAGGCCGACGGGCTGAAGGTCGTCCACCGCGTCGTCAACGTCGGCGCCGACGAGGCACCCGTCGCCATCGGCACGCACCCCTTCCTCGCCATCGGCGACGTCCCGACCGACGAGCTCGAGATCACCGTCGACGCGGCGGTGCACATCGAGGTCGACGAGCGCCTCAACCCCACCGTGCAGAACCCGGTCGAGGGCACCGAGTGGGACCTCCGCTCCGGCCGCCGCATCGGCGACCTCGAGCTCGACGACGCCTGGGCCGACGTCCGGATGGTCGACGGCGAGAGCGTGCACGGCCTCCGCGCCGCGGACGGCCGCCGCGTGCTCCTCTGGGCCGACGCCTCGCACAACTTCATCCAGGTCTTCATCACCCGGATCTTCCCCGACGGCGACGACGTGAAGACCGCGATCGCCGTGGAGCCGATGACCGCTCCCGCCGAGGCGTTCAACAGCGGGCAGGGCCTGCGCTGGCTCGAGCCGGGCGAGGAGTGGACCGTCGCGTGGGGCATCCGCCACGAGGGGTTCCCCACCGCGTCATGACCACCCTCGCGGCGGTCGGGCGCGACGACGAGGCCAAGCGCGTCGCTCTCGTCCGGATGAAGCGGCTCGCCACGGGCCTGCTCGTGGTGATGGCCGTCGTCTTCGCCGTGTCGTTCGCCCTGCAGGAGCGCTACCCGTGGCTGCAGTGGGTCCGGGCCGCGAGCGAGGGCGGGATGGTCGGCGCGCTCGCCGACTGGTTCGCCGTGACCGCGCTGTTCCGGCGGCCGCTGGGCCTGCCGATCCCGCACACCGCGATCATCCCGACCAAGAAGGACGAGATCGGCGCGAGCCTCGCGCAGTTCGTCGAGGAGAACTTCCTCCGCGGCGCCATCGTGCGCGAGAAGCTCGACTCCTTCGGGATCGCCCGGCGGGCGGGGCTGTGGCTCGCCGAGCCGGAGAACGCGCACCGGGTCGGCGGCGAGAGCGCCGCGGCCGTCCGCTCGGCGATCGCCCTGCTGGACGACTCCGACGTGCAGCGCGTGATCGAGGCGCTGGCACGGCGCCACCTCCTCGACCCGCAGTGGGGCCCGCCGCTGGGCTCGCTGGTGGGAAGCGTGGTCGAGGCGGGCCACCACCGGCGCCTCGTGGACACGCTGGTGGAGCAGGCGGAGGCGTGGCTGACCGCGAACCCGCAGAGCTTCACCCGCATGGTCAGCGGCCGCCTGCCGAGCTGGCTGCCCTCCGCGGTCAGCCGAGCGGTGGACGAGCGGCTGTACCGCGAGGCGCTCGTCTTCGTCGCCGCGGTGCGCGAGGACCAGGTGCACCCGTTCCGGATCGCGATCGACGGCTACCTCGCCACGCTGGCGCAGGATCTGGGCACAGACCCCGACCTGATCGCCCGGGTCGAGGAGATCAAGAACCGCGCCTTCGACAGCCCGCGCGTCCGCGAGCTCGCCGGGGACGCCTGGGAGGCGACGAAGGCCTCCCTCCTCGGCGCGATGGACGACCCGTCGAGCCCCCTCCGCGGCAGCATCGAGTCGATCGTGGTCGATCTGGGCCGCCGGCTCTCGACCGACGCCGGTCTCGCGGCGACCGTCGACTCCTGGATCGGATCGGTCGCGGCCAACCTGGTCGACCGCTACCGCACCGACATCGCCAGCATCATCGGCGACACCATCCACCGCTGGGACCCGCGTGAGACGTCCGAGAAGCTCGAGCTGCAGGTCGGGAAGGACCTCCAGTTCATCCGGATCAACGGCACCGTCGTGGGCTCCCTGGCCGGGCTGGTCATCTTCACCGTCGCGCACGCGCTGCTCGGCTCGTGAAGCGGGGCGCCCGGGCCCGCTCCGCAAGCCCTCGTCGGCGTCGGTGGTCGGGCGTACGGTCGCACCATGAGCGATGACAACACCACCGATCCCGATGTCAAGACCGAGGGCGACGTCCTCGGCGCCCGTGCCGACGACGGCAGCGACACCAGCGCCAGCAAGGACCCGTCCGACTGGGTCACCGGCGACGAGCCGATGACCGGCCCGCAGCGCAGCTACCTCGACACCCTCGCGCGCGAGGCGGGCGAGACCCTGCCCGCCGACCTCACCAAGGCCCAGGCCTCCGAGCACATCGACCGCCTGCAGTCCTCCACGGGCCGTGGCGACGGCAGCAACGGGCACGACTGATCCCGCCGGGGCGCCCCGGGGCTGAGCATCAGTCCCCGTCGGCGCCCCCGTCCGGGGCGCGCACACCGCGCCCCGGCGTCCCTAGGGTTCCGTCATGGCGATCTCCCGCACCACGCGCAACGCCCTCGACCTCATCGACGCGATCCGGATCCCCGGCCGCATCGATCCCCGTCTGGCCCGGCAGGTGACCCTGTCCCTCCGCCAGCTCCTCGAATCCGGAGCCTTCGGCCCGAGCGAGCGGCTCCTCCGCCGCCGCGCGAGGAGGCTCCGCTCCCGCACCCGCGAAGCGGCCGCGTTCCGGCAGACGCGCCCGGCCGGCTGCACCGTCCACCCCTGAGCCTGCTGAACGGAGCCGCTCCGCTGTGACCGGCGACGGGACAGACACCGTCCGCGCGGTCGTCTAGAGTTCCTGGCATCCGGTCCGCCGGATGCCCGCCGCAGTCTCCCGGCCGGTCGACAACGGAGTCGTCCCGGTGCGGGTCATCCCCCCGTTCGCGCGTCGAACGTTCCGCTGGTTCCAGCACCCCGCTCCCTCCTCGAGAAGGGACTCCCGCGATGACGACCCGCGTCTCGCACACCGCGACCACTGTCCGCCTCGTCCGCTGGTACCGGATCGACTCCGACTGGCTCTCGGAGGTCGTCACCGGCCGCCTGCTCGAGCACCAGGACGGCCGCTGGCGCCTGCTCGTCGGCGAGAAGGTCCGTGACTACCCGGACGAGGTGTGGTCGCTCTGCCACGAGTGACGCCGTCGCGGAGCACCGCGGCCCGGACGAGGCGTCAGAGGTAGAGGTAGTACGTCTTCGCGCAGTCCGTCGAGCAGAACGGGTTACGGCGGCGGGCCGGCCGGACGCGGCACGCCTCGCACAGCCGAGGCCGGCGCAGGAGGACGCGGAGGACGGTCAGCACCTCTGCACGGTAGTGCGGCGACCTGGCTGCGCCCTGGCACTGTCCGGAAAGCGCGACCAGGCGGTCGAGTGGTGGGCCCCGTCGGGCTCGAACCGACGACCCGCGGATTAAAAGTCCGCTGCTCTGCCAACTGAGCTAGAGGCCCGCGCGCTCCAGGGTAGCGGGCCGTCGACGCCCCCGGAGCAGGTGCGGCCCGGAGCAGGTGCGGCCCGGAGCAGGTGCGGCCCGTAGCGCGGACGATCCCGGAGCGGACCGCGTCCTCCGCGCGGGCATACCCGCCCAGCCGCGGGCGTTACCCTCCTCGAACCCCCTACGGAGCGCGAGCGCGAGAGCGTCCGCGCGCACGACCGCGGAAGGCGGCCCCATGACAGACGGCTTCCACAAGCCGACCAAGTTCCCCTCCCACGTCTTCGAGGCGTTCCAGGGAGGAGAGGACCCGGCGCAGATCAGCCGTGTCGCCCACGAGACCGCGATCGCGCTGCTGAGCCGTGTCCGGAACGACCCCGACCCGGTGGTCATCGACCGCCTGGTCGAGTACACCGACCACAACGGCATCGACGCGCTCGCCGAGCTCTGGGCGCGCTCCAGCGCGGCGAGCCTGCCGGGCGCCCTCTGGCGGATCTACCTGCTGCGGCTGGTCATCCGGCAGGACCCGGAGAGCACGAGCTTCCTCTACCAGCGCGGAGTCGAGCTGTCCGCCACGATCGACCCGGTGGTCGCCGGAGCCAGCACTCCCACGGGGCCGGCCGAGATCACCGAGCTGGCCGACCGGATCCTCCGCGGCGTCTTCGACGGCGACTTCGCGGTGGCACTGGACCGCGCCGCGGCGTTCTGCCGCGTGAGCGCCTCCGGAGCCGTCTCGGTCGCCGACGACGTGGAGCCGGTGAACCCCGCCCGGGCGAGCAAGCTGACCACCCGCGCCCTGCGCCTCTCGACCACCGCGGCCGAGCTCGTGAGCTGCGCGCGGCTGTGGCGGAGCGACTCCCTGGAGTGACGCGCAACCCGCGTTCACCCATTGCGAACGCCGCTCGCCGCCACCGCGGAGGCCTTTGGTAGACTGGCGGAAGCCGGATCGCAGTAACCCCGGGCTCCACTTATAGCCGCTTCGAGCGGCCTCGCGCCGAGAGGCGTTCCTGCGGTCCGGCCCCTTCTCTGCTCGCATCGAGGCCACGGTGCGCGAGGCGAGGGCCCAGGAGGAGTCGATCCTCGCCCGAGTCCCCACAGACAGGCGCCAGCGGAATGAAGAACAGCAGAGCTCTCCGGATCGGCGCGCGCGTCTGGGCGGGGACGGGGCTGCTGGTCGTCGCCGCCCTCTACCTCCTCGCCGCGCCGAGCGTCGACGACGCGGAGGGCGCCCAGTTCGCCGCGGGGGTCTCGCTCTCGCAGGGCACGGTGATGCGCGTCCTCGCGGTCCTCGACGTGCTCGCCGGGCTCTGGGTCCTCATCCGCCCGCGCAGCTATCCGGGCATCACCGCTGCGGCGGTGGCCGTGATCTCGCTCTGGCTGGCCCCCCGGCTGGGCGACCCCGCGCTCGTGCCGATCGGCACGTTGGCGCTGGATGTCCGATTCGTGACGCACCCGATCGAGGTGTCGGTCGTCGTTGCAGGCCTGGCCGTGACAGCCTTCTGGATGACGCGGAATCTTTCAGCCCGGGCGCGGGCGAGGCGGGGCTGATGACGGACGACACCACAGCGGAGGCGGCTGTCCTCCTCGAGCGCATCGCCGGGGGAGAGCAGGCCGCGTTCGCCGCGCTCTACGACCAGATGGCCGGCCGGGTCCTCGGCCTGATCATCCGCGTCCTCGTCGACCGCTCCCAGTCCGAGGAGGTGGCCCAGGAGGTCTTCCTCGAGATCTGGCAAACCGCTGGGCGTTTCGCTCCGAATAAAGGAAGCGCGACGACCTGGATCCTCACGATGGCACACCGCAGGGCCATCGACAGGGTCCGCGCGGCTCAAGCCGGCCGTGATCGGGACATGCGCATCGGAATCCGAGACCTCGGACGCGACTACGACCAGGTCTCCGAGCAGGCGGAGGTGTCCCTCGAGCACGAGAAGGTCGCGGCCGCCATGGGCCGCCTGACGGAACTGCAGCGGCAGGCGCTGCAGCTCGCTTACTACGGCGGATACTCGCACAGCGAGATCGCGGGGATCCTGCAGTGCCCCGTGGGAACCGTCAAGACACGCCTGCGTGACGGAATGATCAGACTTCGAGAAGAGATGGGGGTGGCCCTGTGAACGATGTGCGACTCCCCGACGGGATGGACGACCCGCGCAATCTCGCGGCGGGTCACGCACTGGGCATCCTGACGCCCGAGGAGCAGGAGCGCTACGAGCGCTTCCTCTCCGAGCACCCGGAGGCGCGCGGCGAGGCCGACGCGTTCGCCGAGGTGGCGGAGGCGCTGGTCGCCGACGCACCCGCCGTGGAGCCCTCGCCGGGCTTCAAGGCCGACCTGATGGCGCTCATCGCCACCACTCCGCAGCTGCCGCTGGAGGAGCCCGACGAGGACCACGAGGCGCCCGCCGCGCCCCGTCTGGTCCCCGTCGCCTCCGAGGGCGAGCGGAGCGGTCCGACGGCTCGCCGGGACGGTGGCGGCAGCGCCGCGAACCGCGCACGGAGCCGCTGGTTCGCCCGCCCCGCGGTCTACCTCTCGGCGGCCGCGGCCGCCGCGGTGATCGTGGTCGGCGGAGTGACCCTTCGGCCGCTGCTCTCGTCCGGCCCCGGCCAGACGCAGCAGCAGACGGCTCTGGAGCAGATCCGCAGCGCCCCCGACGCGCAGGAGACGACCGGCACGGTCGCCACCGGCGAGCAGGCGACGCTGGTCTGGTCGAGCTCGCTCGGCCGCTCCGCCCTCGTGGTGGACGACCTGGCGCCGCTGCCGGAGGACAAGACCTACGAGCTCTGGTACATCGGCTCATCCGGTCCGGTCGCCGCAGGGACGTTCGACGGGGGAGAGGGCAGCACCGTGGCCCCGCTCGAGGGGAGCCTGACCGAGGGCGGAGTCGTCGCCGTGACGGTCGAGGACGCCGGCGGCTCGCCGACTCCGACCACCGATCCGATACTGGCGATCGACATCGCCTGACGGCCCGAGCACGAGAAGAGCCGCACTCCCATGACGGAGTGCGGCTCTTCTCGTTCCCGGAGGGAACGCGGTGGAACGAGAGCGAGCCGCGACCCCGGAGGGACGCGGCTCGCTCTCGTCTGCGGCGGATCAGCCGAAGCGGCCCGAGACGTAGTCCTCGGTCGCCTGGACGGACGGCCGCGAGAACATCGTCGCGGTGTCGTCGTACTCGATGAGCTTGCCCGGCTTGCCGGTGCCCGCGATGTTGAAGAACGCGGTGCGGTCCGAGACGCGCGAGGCCTGCTGCATGTTGTGGGTCACGATGACGATCGTGTAGTCGTTCTTGAGCTCCTCGATGAGGTCCTCGATCGCGAGGGTCGAGATCGGGTCGAGGGCGGAGCAGGGCTCGTCCATCAGGAGGACGTCGGGGGAGACGGCGATCGCGCGGGCGATGCACAGACGCTGCTGCTGGCCGCCGGAGAGACCGGAGCCCGGCTTGTCGAGGCGGTCCTTCACCTCGTTCCAGAGGTTCGCGCCCTGGAGCGAGCGCTCGACGAGCGCGTCCGCGTCCGACTTCGAGATGCGGCGGTTGTTGAGCTTCACGCCGGCCAGCACGTTGTCCCGGATGGACATCGTCGGGAACGGGTTGGGGCGCTGGAAGACCATGCCCACCTGCCGGCGGACCTGCACCGGGTCGACGCCCGGGCCGTACAGGTTGTTGCCGTCGATCAGGACCTCGCCCTCGACGTGCGCGCCGGGGATGACCTCGTGCATGCGGTTGAGCGTGCGGAGGAAGGTCGACTTGCCGCAGCCGGACGGGCCGATGAAGGCGGTGACCGTGCGGGGCTCGATGGCGAGCGAGACGCCCTCCACCGCGAGGAACTGGCTGTAGTAGACGTTGAGGTCGTTGACCTCGATGCGCTTGGACATTGCTTCCTTCGGGGATTCCGGCCGGAGCCGAGTGGTGGGTGTCAGCGGCCGAGCTTGGGGGCGAAGATCTTCGCGATCAGGCGGGCGACCAGGTTCAGCGCCATGACGATCAGGATGAGGGCCAGCGCGCCGGTCCAGGCCCTGTTGAGGAACGCCTCGGCGTCGGGGCCCTGGTTCGCGTACTGCGTGTAGACGAAGACCGGGAGGGTCATCATCCGCTCGCTGAAGAGGTCGTAGTTCATCGACGCGGTGAAGCCGGCGACGATGAGCAGCGGGGCGGTCTCGCCGATGACGCGGGCGATCGCGAGGGTGATGCCCGTCGTGATGCCGGCGATGGAGGTCGGCAGCACGATCTTGACGATGGTCAGCCACTTCGGCACGCCGAGGGCGTAGGACGCCTCGCGCAGCTCGTTCGGGACCAGCTTCAGCATCTCCTCCGACGAGCGGACGACCACGGGGATCATCAGCACGGCGAGGGCGATCGAGCCGGCGAAGCCCATCCGGACGCCGGGGCCGAGGAGCAGCGCGAAGAGCGCGTAGGCGAACAGGCCCGCGACGATGGAGGGGATGCCCGTCATCACGTCGACGAAGAAGGTGATCGCCCGGGCGAGGTGGCCGCGGCCGTACTCGACGAGGTAGATCGAGGTGAGCAGGCCGATCGGCACCGAGATCAGCGCGGCCATGGCCGTGATCTCGAGCGTGCCGATGATCGCGTGGAGGGCGCCGCCGCCCGCGTCGATGACGTTGCGCATCGACGAGGAGAAGAAGAGCGGATCGAACCGCGCGACTCCGTTGGAGACGACCGTGTAGAGCAGGGAGATCAGCGGGAGCAGCGCGATGATGAACGCGGTCGCGACCAGCGAGGTCACGAGGCGGTCGACAGCCTTGCGGCCGCCCTCGACCAGGCGCGAGACCACGTAGATGGCGACGTCGAAGAGGACGGTGCCCCAGAAGATCGCGCCGACGAGGCTGAAGTCGTTCATCATGCCGGCCGCCTGGAGGATCAGGAAGACGGCGGCGAACACGACCCAGCTGCCGACGAGCAGCATCCAGGGGGTGCCCTTGGGCAGCTTGCCCGCCTGCAGCGAGAAGGGCATCGACGAGGTGGCGGCGGACATCAGTTGGCTCCCGAGAAGGCCTTGCGGCGGTTGACGATGAACCGCGCGACCGAGTTCACGACGAGGGTGATGACGAAGAGGATGAGGCCCGAGGCGACGAGGACGTTGACGCCGACTCCGCTCGCCTCCGGGAACTGCAGCGCGATGTTCGCGGCGATGGTGTTCGAGTTCTGCGAGGTGAGCAGGAGGAAGGAGACGACCGTCGCGGGCGAGAGCACCATCGCGACGGCGAGCGTCTCGCCGAGGGCCCGGCCGAGGCCGAGCATGGCGGCCGAGACGATGCCCGGGGCGCCGAAGGGCAGGACGGCCATGCGGATCATCTCCCAGCGGGTCGCGCCGAGCGCGAGCGCCGCCTCCTCGTGCAGGCGCGGGGCCTGGAGGAAGATCTCGCGGCAGACCGCGGTGATGATCGGGATGACCATGACGGCCAGCACCACCGAGGCGGTGAGGATCGTCTTGCCGGTGCCCGACGCCTGGCCGCCGAAGAGCGGGAACCAGCCGATGTTCACGTTGAGGAAGAGGTAGAAGGGCTGCACCATCGGCGCCAGCACGGTCGCGCCCCAGAGGCCGAAGACCACCGAGGGGACGGCGGCGAGGAGGTCGACCACGTAGCCGAGGGCCATCGCGATGCGGCGCGGCGCGTAGTGCGAGATGAAGAGGGCGATCGCGATCGAGAGCGGCAGGGCGATCACCAGGGCGATCACCGCCGACCAGACCGTGCCGAACACCAGGGGGCCGACGTAGGCCCAGAAGCTCGTCGCGTCGCCGGGGAGGCTGCCGGCCGGCGCGGTGAACGCGGGGATCGACTGCGCGATGAGGAAGATCGCGACGGCGGCGAGGACGAGGAGGATGAGGGAGCCGGCGGCGACGGTCGAGATCGAGAAGACCCGATCTCCGACACGCACCTTCGCCTTCGGGCGGACGACGGTCTCAGTTGCCATTCCAGGGGACTCTCTTCAGACGAGGGGGTTCGGCGGGGCGCACAGGGAGATGCTAGGGCTCGGAGGGGCGTCCGGTGGGTCGAGCCCGGCACAGGCGGGGCCCGTCCCGCGGATCGTGCTGCGAGACGGGCCCTGCCGGTGGGACTACTTGATCGACTCGATCGCGGTGGCGACGGTCGAGGCGAGCTCGGAGCTCAGGGGAGCGGAGCCGGCCTGAGCGGCGGCGGCCTCCTGGCCCTCCTCGCTCGCGACGTAGGAGGCGAAGGACTTGACGACCTCGCCCTTGTCGGCGTCCGCGTACTCCTGGCACACGATGAGGTAGCTGACCAGGACCATCGGCCAGGCGTCCGCCTCGGTGCCGGTGCGGTCGATCTTGATCGCGAGGTCGTTGTCCTCGCGGCCGTCGGCGATGGGCGAGGCGGCGACGACCGCCGCGGCTCCGTCGGCCGAGATGGTCGAGAACGCGTCGCCGACCTTCAGCTGGGCCATGTCCATGCCCTGGGCGCCGGACTCGTCGGCGTAGCCGATCGTGTTGGTGCCGTTCTTGACCGCGTCGACGACACCCGAGGTGCCCTTGGCGCCGTCACCGCTCTGGTACGGGAAGGTCTGCGCGGCGGGAGCGTCCCAGACGTCGCTCGCGGTGGCCGCGAGATAGTCGGTGAAGTTCTGCGTGGTGCCCGAGTCGTCCGAGCGGTGCACGGAGGTGATGTTCGCCGACGGGAGGGTCGCGTCGGGGTTCAGGGCCTTGATCTCCGGGGCGTCCCAGGAGGTGATGGTGCCCTTGAAGATGCCAGCGATGGTGGCCGCGTCGAGCTTGAGCTCGTCGACGCCCTCCACGTTGAAGATGACCGCGATCGGCGAGATGTAGACCGGGAGGTCGATCGCCTTGGTGTCGGGGGCGCAGGCGGCGAAGGTGCCTGCGAGCTCCTCGTCCTTGAGCGCGGAGTCGGAGCCGGCGTAGTCGGCGGCGCCGTCGATGAAGTTGGTGCGGCCGGCGCCGGAGCCCTGCGGGTCGTAGTTGACCGTGACCTCGGGGTTCGCGGTCTGGAACGCGGCGGCCCAGGTGGTCTGCGCGGTGCCCTGAGCGGACGAGCCGATCCCGGTGATGGTGCCGGAGAGCGTGGAGGTGGTGGCGGAGCCGGAGCTGCCGCCTGCGGCCGGTGCCTCGTTGGCAGCGCAGGAGGTCAGCGTGATCGCTGCGACGGCGGCGACGACGGCCGCCTGGCCGAGACGCGAGAATCTCACAAGTATCCCTTTCGGGTAGGAAAGCGTGGAAAACAGAACAGGGCCTGGTGCAGCCCGCGAGCGAGAGTACGGAGGGGTCGTGTCCTGGCACCGACCGCTCGGTGAACGCGCGGTGAACGGGTCCGCCTCGGGGATTGCGGAGCGACGGGGCGGCGGGGAAGGCGCGGTGCGTCCGGCGGGTCCCGGCGGCGCGACCGGCTTGGTGCGGACGGACCCGTCGAGCCGGTCACGCAGCGCGCCCGGGCGGTCAGGCCAGCGGCGTGTGCGTCTCGATCGCTACGATGCCGGATCCGGGATGACCGGTGGAGAGGTGCACCACGGCGAAGCCCCCGGTCGGCAGCGCTGCCGCCTCGTCGAGGTAGGCGCCGAGAGGGGTCGCCGTGGCGAGGGCGATCTCGCGCAGGATCTCGGGGATCACCGGCCGGTGGCTGCAGAGGACGGCGGTGCGGCGGGCGCGGACCCGCTTGCCGACCAGGGCGCGGACGTCGGCGGTGCCCTGCTCGTGCGCCTCCTGGCTGAGGTCGTCGCGCAGCTTGACCGGCTTCCTGACCAGACCGGACAGCGGGGCGATGGTCGACCGGCAGCGCTTGGCGGTGCTCGAGACGAGGCGGCGCGGGCGCCAGGCGGCCACGGCCTGAGCGGCGGCAGCGGCCTCGACCCGGCCGCGCCCGGTGAGGCGGCGGGTGGAGTCGCGGCCGTCCCAGGAGGAGGCGGGCACCGCCTTCGCGTGCCGCAGGACCACGATCGCGAAGGTCTCGAGCGCACCGCGTGCGGCTATCCGGGCGAACTCGTCGACGATCGTCACGTCGTGCGGATAGGTCAGGTAGCTCCGGGCCCGCTTGAGCGTCACCCACTCGAGCGCCTCGACCTCGTCGTTCGGGAGGAAGTCGGACGCCAGGACGGCCTTCTCGGTCACCTGCGCCGCCCAGTAGTAGACGGCCTTCGGGCGCCCGCTCGGCAGCGTGTACTCGGTGCACCCCAGCGGCACCCCGAGCGCCACCGAGAGCCCGGTCTCCTCGCGGATCTCGCGGACCGCGGTCTCCGGGAGGGACTCGCCCGCGTCGACCTTGCCCTTGGGCAGGCTGACGTCCCGGCGGTGCGGCCGGTGGATCACGAGGATGTGCGGGCGGCCCTCGATGATCCGCCAGCACACCGCTCCTGCTGCGTAGACGGTGCCCGTCACGGGCGTCAGCGGCTGGAGGCCCGGTTGGCGGACCGTGTCGCCGCGCGCTTGCGATGGGTGATGTGCTGCATCAGCTGGTTCTGGAGGTCGGCGAGCGGAGCGCCCTCCTCGTCGAGGTGGTGCCGCGTCCAGTCGCCGTCCGGGCCGAGCCACCAGGAGGCGGTCCGCTCGTCCATCGCCCGCTCGAACATGTCGTCGATCTCGCTGAGGTGCGCCGGCTCGACGATCCGCACCAGAGCCTCGACGCGGCGGTCGAGGTTGCGGTGCATCATGTCGGCGCTGCCGATGAAGACGTCCGGCTCGCCGCCGTTGACGAAGCTGAAGATGCGGGAGTGCTCGAGGTAGCGGCCGAGGATCGAGCGCACGCGGATGGTCTCGGAGAGCCCCTCCTGGCCGGGCTTCAGCCCGCAGATGCCGCGCACCCAGACGTCGACCGGCACGCCGGCCTGGCTGGCGCGGTAGAGCGCGTCGATCACGGACTCGTCGACGATCGAGTTGACCTTGATCCGGATGCCCGAGGGCCGCCCCGCGCGGGCGTTCTCGGTCTCGGCGGCGATCCGCTTGAGCAGGCCCTTCCGGAGGTGGCGCGGCGCGACGAGCAGGCGCTTGAACTTCTTCTCGATCGCGTAGCCCGAGAGCTCGTTGAACAGGCGCGTGAGGTCCTTGCCGACCTCGGGGTCGGCCGTCAGGAGTCCGAGGTCCTCGTAGATGCGCGAGGTCTTCGGGTTGTAGTTGCCGGTGCCGATGTGGGAGTAGTGGCGGAGCACTCCGCCCTTCTCCTGGCGGATGACGAGCGCGAGCTTGCAGTGGGTCTTCAGCCCGACGAGCCCGTAGACCACGTGCACGCCCGCCTTCTCGAGCTTGCGCGCCCACGAGATGTTCGCCTGCTCGTCGAAGCGCGCCTTGATCTCGACCAGGGCGAGCACCTGCTTCCCCGACTCGGCCGCGTCGATGAGCGCCTCGACGATGGGGGAGTCGCCGGAGGTGCGGTAGAGCGTCTGCTTGATCGCGAGCACGTCCGGATCGGCCGCCGCCTGCTCGAGGAACGACTGCACGCTCGTCGCGAAGGACTCGTAGGGGTGGTGCAGGAGCACGTCGCCACGGGAGACCGCCTTGAAGACGTCCTGCCGCTGGTTGGGCTCGCTGGGCGAGAGCTGCACCGCCGTCGTCGGGACGTGGTTGGGGTACTTCAGGTCCGGGCGGTCGATCTTCTGCAGGCTGAAGAGCCCGCTGAGGTCGAGCGGGGCCGGGAGCTTGTAGACCTCCTGCGTCGTGATGTCGAGCTCGCGGACCAGCAGGCCCAGCGTCTCGTCGTCCATGTCGTCGGTGACCTCGAGGCGGATGGGCGGGCCGAACCGGCGGCGCAGCAGCTCCTTCTCGAGGGCCTTGATCAGGTTCTCGGTCTCGTCCTCGTCGACCTCGACGTCCTCGTTGCGCGTCACCCGGAACACGTGGTGGTCGAGGATCTCCATGCCGGGGAACAGGTCGTCCAGCTGGTTGGCGATCAGGTCCTCGAGCGAGATGAACCGCATCGGCTCGCCCGGCGCCGCGACGCCGGCGATCCGCACGAAGCGGGGGAGCATCTGCGGCACCTTGAGGCGCGCGAACTCGACCTTCTGCGTCTTCGGGTTCCGCACCCGCACCGAGAGGTTGAGCGAGAGGCCGGAGATGTAGGGGAACGGGTGCGCCGGGTCGACCGCGAGCGGCATCAGCACCGGGAACACCTGGGCCGAGAAGTAGTCGTCCAGCACGGTGCGCTCGGCGTCGCTCAGCTCGTCCCAGCGGACGAGGTCGATGCCGCCGTCGCGCAGGGCGGGCTCGACGAGCTCCTTGAACGCTCGGGAGTGGCGCTGCTGCAGCAGGTGCGCCTTCTCCGAGATGTCGGTCAGCACGTCGACCGGCACGCGCCCGATGTTCGTCGTCAGGGCGAGCCCCGTGAGGATGCGGCGCTTGAGGCCGGCGACCCGGACCATGAAGAACTCGTCGAGGTTGGACGAGAAGATCGCGAGGAAGTTCGCCCGCTCGAGCGCCGGAACCAGCGGATCCTCCGCGAGCTCGAGCACGCGCTGGTTGAACGCCAGCCAGCTCAGCTCCCGGTCGAGGTAGCGGTTGTCGGGGAGGAGCGGGTCCGAGTGCTCCTCCTCGTCGTCGAAGTCGTCGTCGAGGTCATCGCTGAGACCGTCTTCGAGAAGCAGGTTGTCGCCGTCCATGCGACCATCCTGGCACCGCGTCCGTCCGCTCCGCGCCGCCGCTCGTGAATGCCGGATGAACGGGGCCGGGGAAGGCCCTGTGGAGGAGTGCCGGCTCAGCGCAGCGGCGCGGCCCGCTGCAGGTACTGCACGTCGACGGAGGCGTCCGTGAACCCGAGCGAGCGGTAGAGCGCCACCGCCGACCGGTTCTCGGCCTCGACGTAGAGGTCGGCCGTGGTGCAGCCGCGCTCGAGCATCCGCGCGAGCCCGGCGTTCAGCAGGGTGCGGCCGAGTCCCCGTCCGGCCGCCTCGGGGGCGACCCCGAGGACGTAGATCTCGCCGGTCGTCGATCCGGGCTCGATCTTGAGCCAGTCGTAGCCGAGGAGCGTGCCGTCGGCGTCGCGGAGCAGGAGGAAGTCGCCCTCGTCGAACCACGGCTCGGCGCGGCGGGCCGCCAGGTCCTCCTCCGTCATCCGCCCCTGCTCGGGGTGCGCGGCGAAGACCCGCGCGTTCAGGGCGATCCACTCGGCCGGAGCGAGGTCGCGGGCGTCCGAGAGGACGACGCCCTCGGGGACGCGGACCTCGGGAGCGGCGAGCGGCTCGAGCTCGAGGTGCAGGAGGGTGCGAACCGGTGCGAAGCCGTGGGAGGCCGCGAGGGCCCGGGCGGCGGGGTGGTCGCCGTGCGCCCAGGCGAGCAGGCCCGTCCGGCCGCTCGCGAGGACCTGCTCCAGGGTCGCGGTGCCGAAGCCGACCCCGCGCCACTCCGGATCGACGACGAACTCCAGCTCGCCCTGCCCGAGGATCGCCGCCGCCACGACCACGTCCGCGCGCAGCCCCACGAGGAGGGTGCGCGAGCCGGCCCGGGCGTCGACGAGCGTCTGGTCGCTGAAGGGGGGCTGGTGGTCGAACCAGGCGGCGCGCCCGATCAGGTGCTCGAGGCCGGCCGCCACCGCGGGATCGGCCAGATCCTCAACGGACAGGTTGAGCGACTCGCTCATTGTCCTCTTCGTACACGTTGAAGCGGTATCCGACGTTGCGGACCGTGCCGATCAGCGACTCCAGGTCGCCGAGCTTCGCGCGGAGGCGCCGCACGTGCACGTCGACCGTGCGGGTGCCGCCGAAGTAGTCGTAGCCCCACACCTCGCTCAGCAGCTGCTCGCGGGTGAAGACGCGCGAGGGGTGCGTGGCGAAGAAGCGGAGGAGCTCGAACTCCTTGAAGGTGAGGTCGAGCGGGCGCCCGTGCACCTTGGCGGAGTAGCTGGCCTCGTCGATCACGACGCCCGACGCCTGGATGCGCGAGGTCGACTGCTCCTGCGCCAGCCGGCCGATCACCAGGCGGATGCGGGCGTCGACCTCGGCGGGGCCGGCCGAGTCGAGGATGACGTCGTTGACGCCCCAGTCGGCCGAGACGGCCGTGAGCCCGCCCTCCGTGAGGATCAGGATGAGGGGGACGTTGATGCCCGTGGTCGTGAGGATCTTGCAGAGCGACTTGGCGCTGGCGAGGTCCTGCCGCGCATCGACCAGGATCAGATCGCAGCTCGGGGCGTTCACGAGCTGGGCGGGCTCCGCGGGGATCTGCCGGGTCCGGTGGCTGAGGAGCCCCAGTGCGGGGAGCACCTCGGCGCCTCCCGCCGAGGTCAGTATCAACAACTGCGCCACGGATCCTCCAGAACTGGTCTGCCCGCAATACTAGCGGCGGGCCGGGAGGGGCGTCCGCCTGGGGCACAATTGTCGGATGGGCAGGGATCGGGTGGGCATCGGAGTCGTCTGGGCGCTCGCACTCGCGGGCTCCGTGCTGACTCTGGCGATCGCCGCTCCGGAGTCCCGGCAGCTCTGGCTCGCGCTGACGTTCGGCGGCTGCGTGCTCGCGACCTTCGCGGTGCAGCTCGCCGTGGCCCGCGCCGAGGGGTACCTCCTCCGCGCGATGACGAGCATCGTCGGAGCGATGGCCGTGGTCGCGGTTGCGAGCGGGATCGCCCTCCTCCTCCCCGCCTGAGCGGTCGCGCCGTCCTGTCCCGAGCACCCGGATCCGCACCGCCTGAGCGGCCGCGTCCGCCCCGCCCCGGCGTCGGAGGCGGCGGGTAGGATGAGCGCATGCTTCTCGCCCTGGAACTCTTCTACCTCGGTCTGCTCGGGCTCGCCTCCCTCGCCATCGCGTGGGTCTCCGGCGTGGTCGTCTACAAGCTCTACCGCGGCCAGCGCTAGCCGCCGCCGGAGCCCGAGTGATCTCGCTTCCGTCGGGCCTGCCGCCCGAGCTCGTCCCCCTGTCCTGGCTGCTCGGCGTCTGGGAGGGCTCGGGCGTCATCGACTACACGATCGGCGACGACTCCGTCCAGGCCGAGTTCGGCCATCGCATCAGCTTCAGCTACGACGGCCTCCCGTACCTCAACTACAACTCCTACACGTGGCTGATCGAGGAGGGCGCCGAGGAGGCGCCCCGGCCGCTGGTCACCGAGACCGGCTACTGGCGCCTCAGCCGCGCTCTGACCGACTCCGACGCCGGCCCGGGAATGCTGCCCGGCCGCGGCGCACCCGCCTTCCCCGACGCGGAGTCCGTCGAGACTCTGCGCAACGCCGCCGGCGGGTTCGACATCGAGGTCTCGCTCGTGCACCCGGACGGGGTCAGCGAGCTCTACCTCGGTCAGGTCAAGGGGCCGCGGATCGACCTCGCGACCGACGCGGTGATGCGCACCGCCGCGGCGAAGGACTACGCCGCCGCCACGCGCCTCTACGGCCTGGTCGACGACCACCTGCTCTGGGCGTGGGACATCGCCGCGCTCGGCCAGGGCCTGCGGACCCACTCCTCCGGACGGCTCGCCCGTGTCGACTGACGCGCCCTCCCCGCTCCTGGCCGCCCCGGGCGCCGTCGCGACGACGAGCGCCGCCGAGCCCGGCGTCGCCGCCCACTACGGCGAGCCCTTCCGCGAGCAGCGCGCTCTCGCCGCGGGCACCGCGCTCGTCGACCTCTCCGGCCGCGGCGTCGTGACCGTCACGGGGCCGGACCGCCTCACCTGGATCGACTCGCTCACCAGCCAGGCCGTCTCGCGCCTCGCTCCCGGCGCGTCCGCCGAGACGCTCCTGCTCGACCCGACCGGCCGGATCGAGCACGTCATCCGCCTCGTCGACGACGGCGAGACCGCCTGGCTCCTGCTCGACCGCGACGAGACGGCCGGCCTGGCCGCCTGGCTCGACCGGATGCGCTTCATGCTCCGCGTCGAGGTCGCCGACCGCACCGACGACTTCGCGACCCTCGCCGTCCTCGGCGACGGGCCGGCCCTGACGCTCGCCCTGTCCCTGGCCGAGGAGCCCGTCGTCTGGAGCGACCCGTGGTCGCTGGTCCAGCCGGGCGGCTGGCAGTACGCGCTGACCACAGAGCACCCCGGGGCCTCCTGGGAGCTCCGCGAGGTCCTGGTCCCGCGAGCGGCCCTCGAGGCCCTCGCGGAGACGGCCGTCGGGGTGGGAGTGGCCCTCGCCGGGGTCGACGCCCTCGAGGCCCTGCGCATCGCCGCCTGGCGCCCGCGCCACGCGACGGAGGTCGACGAGCGGTCCATCCCGCACGAGCTCGACCTCCTCCGCTCGAGCGTGCATCTCGCCAAGGGCTGCTACCGGGGCCAGGAGACGGTGGCGAAGGTGCACAACCTCGGGCACCCGCCGCGGCGCCTGGTCCTGCTGCAGCTCGACGGCTCCGACTCGGTCCTCCCCGCCCACGGCGACGTCGTCACGGCGCTCAAGGGCGGCGAGCCGGTCGAGGTCGGCACGGTCACCTCCAGCGCCTGGCACTACGAGGACGGACCGGTCGCCCTCGCGGTCGTCAAGCGGAGCGTCCCGGTGGACCTCGAGCTGACCGTGCTGGCCGGCGACTCGCGCGTGGCCGCGGCCCAGGAGGTCGTGGTCCCGCCCGGAGCCGGAGCGGAGGCGGGAGTGCCCCGCCTGCCCCGCCTCGGGGCGACGACCAGGTAGGCCACGCCGTGGTGGCCGCACGTCCCGCCGAGCGGGGCCGGGCGGCCGAGCGGCTGCGCGGTCTCGTCCGGACCCCCGAGCTGAGTCCCGCGCGCGCCCTCGCCCGCGCGGGGGCGTCGCTCCCCGCCGTGCTGCAGATCGTGCTCGCGGCGACCCTCGCCTACTCCGTCGCGCACTTCCTCCTCGGGCACCCCGCGCCGGTGCTGGCGCTGACGGCCACGATCTCGAGCCTCGGCATCGCGCGCGACACCCGCCCCAAGCAGGTGGCCGAGACAGCGACGGGGATGCTCATCGGCATCACGGCCAGCGAGGTCCTGCTCCTGCTGTGGGGGAGCGGCGTCTGGCAGCTCGCCGTCGTCCTCGCGATCGTCTTCACGCTCGGCCGGGCCCTCTCGCCCTCGCCGGGGTTCGCGGTGGCCGCCGGGACCCAGGCGATGCTGGTGATGGTCCTCCCTGCGCCGGACGGAGGCGTCTTCACCCGGAGCGTCGACGGCCTGATCGGCGGGCTCGCGGCGCTGCTCTGCACGGCGATCGTGCCCCGCCCGCCGCTGCGCACAGCGCGGGCCGAGGCGCACCGGCTCCTCACCGCGCTCAGCCGGACCGTGGAGGAGCTGGCCGAGGCGCTCCGCCGGGGCGACTCCTCGGCGTCCACCGCAGCCCTCGAGCGGATCCGCGGGACGCAGCCGGTCATCGACGGCTGGACCGCGGCGCTCGACTCCGCGACCGGCGTCGCCCGGATCTCGCCGTTCGTCCGCCGGCACCGCGGCGAGCTCTCCCGCCAGGCCGTGATGCTGTCCGCGCTGGACCTCGCGACCCGCAACCTGCGCATCGTCGCGCGCCGCACCGACTTCCTCGTCCGGGACGGCGCCCCGCGGCCGGAGCTCGCCGGAGCGGTCGCCGCCCTCGGCCCGGGCATCGCGCTGCTCGGCCGCGCGGTCGCCGATCCGTCGGTGCTCGCCCTGGCGCGTCAGGACATCGTGCTGCTCGCGACCACGCTCGACCCCCAGCGGCTGATCCCGGAGGCGCGCCTCGCCGAGAAGACGGTGCTCGTCCTGCTCCGCCCGCTCGTCGTCGACCTGCTCACGGCGACCGGCGCCGCTCCCGCCGAGGCGCGGGCCGCCCTGCCCCCGCTCGCCTAGGGCTCAGGAGGTCCGGTGCTCAGTCGGGCGCTCAGGAGGAGGGGGCGACCGCCTCCCACGCGACCGTCACCTCGCCCAGGCGCCAGCGCCGCGGCCCGCCGAGGACCGGCCACTCCGGCCGGAGGTCCCGGACCGCCGCGATCCAGCGCTGACCCGGACCGTAGACGGCGAGAGGGGCGTTCAGCGTCCACGCCCGCTCGAGGGAGGAGAGGAAGGCGTGCACGCCCTCGCCGGGCACGTTGCGGTGGATGAGGGCCTTCGGCAGGCGCTCGGCCGCCGTCATCGGCGAGGGGGTCGCCGCGAGCCGGAGCGAGAGGGTCAGCGAGCGCGGGCCCTCCCGGCCGACCTCGATCCAGGTGCAGATGCGGCCGATCTCGTCGCAGGTGCCCTCGACCAGGACGCCGTCGGGCTGCAGACGGTCCGTCATCGTCGCCCAGGCTCCCTCCACCGCGTCCTCGTCGTACTGGCGGAGCACGTTGAAGGCGCGGATGACGCCCGCCCGCCGCCCCGCGGGCAGGGGCACCTCGAAGCCGCCGCGCTCGAAGCGCACGCGCGCGTCCGCGGGGAACGGCGTGCCGCCCTCCCTCACCCGGGCGAGCTGGCGCCGAGCGGTGTCGACCCGTGCGGGCTCGATCTCGAGGCCGAGCACCTCGACGTCGGGCGCGGCCCGGACGAGCCGGCGGTGCAGCTCGAGCGTGGTGACCGCGCTCGCCCCGAAGCCGAGATCGACGACGAGCGGGGAGGCGGTGCTGCGCAGGACGGGCAGCTCGGCGAGCCGGCGGTCGACCCGGCGGAGGCGGTTCGTGCCCGTCGTTCCGCGGGTGACGGCTCCGATGGGCATGCTCTCCAGCGTATCCGCGGGCGAGGGGGCCGCCTCTAAGCTGGACGCATGTCCGAGACCTACACCCTCATCCTCGTGCGCCACGGCAACAGCGAGTGGAACCAGAAGAACCTCTTCACCGGCTGGGTCGACGTGCGCCTGACCGAGCAGGGAGTCGCGGAGGCCACCCGCGCCGGCGAGCTGCTGACCGAGGCGGGCCTGCACCCCGACATCGTCTACACGTCGCGCCAGACGCGTGCGATCCAGACCGCCAACATCGCCCTCGAGGTCGCCGACCGCCTGTGGATCGACGTCAAGCGCTCCTGGCGCCTCAACGAGCGCCACTACGGCGCCCTGCAGGGCAAGGACAAGGCGCAGACCCTCGCCGAGTACGGCCCCGAGCAGTTCCAGACCTGGCGCCGCTCCTTCGACGTGCCGCCGCCCCCGCTCGACGACGACGACCAGTACTCGCAGGCGCACGACGAGCGCTACGCCGACCTCGGCGACGCCCTGCCCCGCACCGAGTCGCTGAAGCTCGTGATCGAGCGGATGCTCCCGTACTGGGAGTCCGACATCAAGCCGGACCTCGCCTCGGGCAAGACCGTCATGATCACCGCGCACGGCAACTCCCTCCGCGCGCTGGTGAAGACCCTCGACGGCATCTCGGACTCGGACATCGCGGAGCTCAACATCCCGACCGGGATCCCGCTCGTCTACGAGCTGAACGAGGACTTCGAGCCCATCGGCGAGGCGCGCTACCTCGACCCCGAGGCCGCGGCCGCCGGTGCCGCCGCCGTCGCCGCCCAGGGCGCCAAGAAGTAGCACCGCCCCGCACGCGCGAACGGCCCGCCCGAGTCCTCGACTCCGGCGGGCCGTTCCCGTAGCCCCGGAGGCGGAGCGCACGGACACGTCCGGCCCGCAGGAGACGCTCGTTCCTGCGGGCCGGACGGTGAGACGGGCCGGAGCCCGAGGTGTCGACTAGGAGTAGTCGCCCGAGATCAGGTACTGGACCTTCTTGGCGATCGACACGGCGTGGTCGGCGAAGCGCTCGTGGTAGCGGCTGGCGAGGGTCGCGTCGACGGTGTCGGCGGCCTGGCCCTTCCACGCCTCGCTGAGCACCTTGTCGAAGACGCTGACGTGCAGCTCGTCGATCTTGTCGTCCTCGTCGCGGATCTCCTCGGCGATGCGCGGGTCCTGCGAGCGGAGCAGGTCGGTCAGCTTGTGTGCTACGACCACGTCGAGGCGGCCCATCTCGACGAACGTCGGACGCAGGCTCTTGGGGACCACCTTGTCGGGGAAGCGGTAGCGCGAGAGCTGGGCGATGTGCTCGGCGATGTCGCCCATCCGCTCGAGCGACGCGCTGATGCGCAGCGCCGAGACGACGATCCGCAGGTCGCGGGCGACCGGGTTCTGCCGGGCGAGGATGTCGATCGCGAGCTCGTCGAGGCTGATGGCCAGCTCGTCGATGCGCGCGTCGCTCGCGATGACCTCCTCCGCGAGGGTGACGTCGGAGTGGTTGAACGCCTGGGTCGCCTTCTCGATGGCGATCTCGACGAGTCCGGAGATCTCGACGAGTCGTTCCTGGACCTCGGCCAGCTCCTGCTGGAAAACTTCGCGCATCTGTGTTCGACCCTCTCTACGGCGCGCGCGGACGACGGCGCCGGATCTGCGGCGAGCACCTCGCACGCCGCTGCGACTGCACTCCGTGGGCGCAGGCGCAGTCATGATGACCACGGCAGGTTAACGGACGGTGCCGGGCGTTTGAACAGTACTCGACCCCCGGAGGATCGACGGGAGTCCGGTAGGGGGACGCCCGGTGGATGGTTAGCCTGGGTCCGTGGATTCGGGCTTGATCGTGGTTCTGTCGCTCGTTCTCGGTGTCGCGATCGGGATCCTTCTGACGACCGTGCTCACGCTCGCCGCCCGCCAGGGCCGCATCGCGCAGGACGTGATCTCGGTCGGGCTCCCCGAGGGGATCGAGGCGATCATCGACGCCGTCGGCTCGCCCGCCTTCGTGACCGACCCGTCTCACAACGTGCTGAAGGCGTCCACCCGCGCCGTCGCGCTCGGCCTGGTCTCGCAGGACACGCTGCTCCACCCCGACCTCGCCGCCATCGTCGACCGCGTCCGCCGCTTCGGCGACGACATCGTCCAGGACCTCGAGCTCGCGACCAGCCCGCTCTCCGACGCCGCCGTGACGCTCGTCGTCCACGCGACCCGCCTCGGCTCCCGCTACGTCCTCGTCATCGCCGAGGACCACACCGAGGCGCGCCGGCTCGAGGCCGTCCGCCGGGACTTCGTCGCCAACATCTCCCACGAGCTGAAGACCCCGATCGGCGCCGTCGGCCTGCTCGCCGAGGCCCTCGACTCCGCCGCCGACGACCCCCAGCAGGTGCGCCGCTTCGCGCACCGGCTGACCCAGGAGTCGCACCGCCTCGCGAAGATCACGCGCGAGATCATCGAGCTCTCCCGCCTCCAGGCCGCCGACGTCGCCGGCTCCGCCGAGATCATCCGCGTCGACGACGTCGTCACGGCGGCGCTCGAGACCACCCACGTCATGGCGGAGTCGCACGACGTCACCCTGGTCAAGGGCGGGATGAAGAAGGCCTACGTCGTGGGGCAGGAGAAGATGCTCGTCTCGGCGCTGCACAACCTCCTCGCCAACGCCATCCAGTACTCGCCCGCAGGCTCCCGCGTGGGCATCGGCGTCCGCTCCACCGGCGGAGTCGTCGAGATCGCCGTCACCGACCAGGGCATCGGCATCCCGGAGGAGGACCTCGACCGGGTGTTCGAGCGCTTCTACCGCGTCGACCAGGCCCGCTCCCGCCACACCGGCGGCACCGGCCTCGGCCTCAGCATCGTCAAGCACGCCGTGCAGAACCACGGCGGCGACGTCCGCGTCTGGTCCAAGCCCGGCCGCGGCTCCACCTTCACCATCCGGCTCCCCGAAGCCGACCCCGCCCGGACGCCCTTCGCGGCGACCGCCCCGATAGGAGAACACGCGTGACCAGCATCCTGCTCGTCGAGGACGAGAGCGCCCTCAGCGAGCCCCTCAGCTACCTGCTCGAACGCGAGGGCTACGACGTCACCGTCGCCGAGGACGGCAACCGCGCCGTCGCCGCCTTCGACGAGGGCGACTACGACCTGATCCTCCTCGACCTCATGCTGCCCGGCATGCCCGGCACCGAGGTCTGCCGCGAGATCCGCACCCGCTCCTCCGTCCCGATCATCATGGTCACCGCCAAGGACTCCGAAGTGGACATCGTCGTCGGCCTGGAGCTCGGCGCGGACGACTACGTCACCAAGCCCTACTCCACCCGCGAACTGCTCGCCCGCATCCGCGCCGTCCTCCGACGCCGCACCGAGGAGCCCGGCGAGGAGCGGATCGTCGTCGCGGGCCCCGTCCGCATGGACATCGAACGCCACACGGTCGAAGTCGACGGCGTCGAGACCCCGATGCCCCTCAAGGAGTTCGAGCTCCTCGAGATGCTCCTCCGCAACGCGGGCCGCGTCCTCACCCGCGGCCAGCTCATCGACCGCGTCTGGGGGAGCGACTACTTCGGCGACACGAAGACCCTCGACGTCCACGTCAAGCGCATCCGCTCGAAGATCGAGAAGACGCCGAAGGAGCCGGTGCTCCTGGTTACTGTCCGCGGCCTCGGCTACCGCTTCGACGCTTGATCGCGGGCCCTGGCGGGGCGATCTGCGGCGTTGTCGTCGGTTGCGATACCGCTGGTATCGCGCCCTCCTCCGCCTTGCAGCTCACCCCGCCAGGACCCGCGATCAACCCTGTACTGGAGGGGTGAGGTGCGGGGCCGCCGCTGCGCGACGAGCCGCGGGGTGGGGCCGTCGCTTCGCGACGAGCCGGGCGGGGGCGTCGCTCAGGGCGTGGTGCTCGAGTGGTCGGCGTATCGAGACCCGCGCAGCCGGACGTCGCCCGCCTGGTGGTGAGTGGTTGGCCGAGCGGGTGTGTCGAGAACTGCGGGGACGACGAAGGGCCGCCCACCGGGGTGGACGGCCCTCGAGGGCGGAGGGGGCTACTCCGCGGTGGGAGCGTCGACGCCGGGCTCGGCGGTCGGAGTGGGGAGCGCGGTCCGGGCGGGGTCGGCCGTCGGGGTGACGGTCGGCGTCGCGGAGGGCGCGGGGGTCAGCGTCGAGTAGGCCTCGAGGGCGTTCGTCAGGACGGGGACGAGGAGCTCCTTGCCCTGCTCGGAGCCGTACTGGAAGTAGACGGGGAGCAGGCCGCCGGGGATTGTGTCGATGTCGTCCATCTGGACGGCCTCGGTGCTGTCGGGGCGGACCTCGGTACGGCCGGGGACGGCGTCGACGGTGTCGCTGGTGCGGCCCGCGGAGCCCTCGTACTGCACCTCGACGCTCAGCGCCTCATCGGTGGAGTTCACGAGCGTCACGATCAGGGTGCCGGCCTCGCCGTCGTCCGAGACGATCATCGCGTTGCGGATGGCGAGATCGCCGATCGTCGCGCCGACTCCGTCGCTCGGGTCGTAGATCTTGCGCGTCGCCTGCGGGGCGACGAGGTTGCAGCCGGCGGTAGCGAGGGCGACGCCGACCGCGAGAACGACGGATGCAGCGATACGCGCCTTCACAGGAACCTCCAGATCGTCGGCCCCGCTCGCCCCGGACAGGGCGACTTCACTGTGCACGAGCCGACACCAGGCTAGCGTAGCGAGCACCGCGGCTCCGCCCGTCCGGACTCCCTTCCCGCTCGGCGCGCATGGTAATCTGTCCGCCGCTGAAAGGACGTCGCATGCAGTTCGAGGTCGGAGAGACGGTCGTCTACCCCCATCACGGAGCCGCCACGATCGCCGAGGTGAAGACCCGGACGATCAAGGGCCAGGAGAAGACGTACCTGAAGCTCCGCGTCGCGCAGGGCGACCTCGTCATCGAGGTGCCCGCCGACAACGTCGACCTGGTCGGCGTCCGCGACGTCATCGGCCGCGAGGGCGTCGAGCGCGTGTTCGAGGTCCTGCGCGCCGAGGTCGTCGAGGAGCCGACCAACTGGTCGCGCCGCTACAAGGCCAACCTCGAGAAGCTCGGGTCCGGAGACGTCGTCAAGGTCTCCGAGGTCGTCCGCGACCTCACCCGCCGCGACCGCGACCGCGGCCTCTCGGCGGGGGAGAAGAGCATGCTCGCCAAGGCCCGCCAGATCCTCGTCTCCGAGCTCGCCCTGGCCGAGAAGACCGACGAGGACGCCGCCTCCGTGCTCCTCGACGAGGTCCTCGCATCCTGAACGGTCCGGCCGGCGCGCCGACCGCGGCCGTCGTCGTCGTCGCCGCCGGCAGCGGCACGAGGCTCGGCCGCGAGCGCCCCAAGGCCTACGTCGACTGCGCGGGGAGGACGATCCTCGAGCGCAGCCTGCGCACGGTGCTGCTGCTCGCGGAGCCGGTCCAGATCGTCGTCGTGGCTCCCGCCGCCCTCCTCGAGGAGACGGCCGCTCTGACGCACGCCGCCGGAGCCCCGGACGGCTCCGTCAGCGTCGTCGCCGGAGGCGCCAGCCGCCAGGAGTCGGTCGCTCGAGGGCTCCGGGCGCTCGGCCCGGCCGTCGAGACGGTGCTCGTGCACGACGCCGCCCGCGCCCTCACGCCCGTCGACCAGTTCGAGCGGGTGATCGCGGCGGTCCGGGAGACGGGCGGCGGAGTGATCCCGGGTCTGCCGGTCACCGACACGATCAAGCGCATCCGCGCCGACGGCGGGATCCTCGGCACGGTGGACCGCTCCGAGCTCGCCGCGGTGCAGACGCCGCAGGGCTTCCCGCGCGCGCTCCTCGACGAGGCCTACGCCTCGGCGGAGGAGGACTTCACCGACGACGCGGCGCTCCTCGCCTCGCGCGGCGGTCCCTCGATCGTCGTCGCCGGCGACCCGCTCGCCTTCAAGATCACCACCCCCTGGGACCTGGCCCGCGCCGAGCAGGTGCTCGCACCGCCGCCCGCCGTCGTCGTGCCGCGCGTCGGCATCGGCACGGACGTGCACGCGTTCGACGACGCGTCGCCGCTCTGGCTCGCCGGGCTCCACTGGCCGGGGGAGCGGGGCCTGTCCGGGCACAGCGACGGCGACCCGGTCGCCCACGCGATCTGCGACGCGCTCCTGGCGGCGGCGGGTCTCGGCGACATCGGCTCCCGCTTCGGCACGACCCACCCGCGCTTCGCGGACGCCCACGGCGAGGTCTTCCTCCGCGCGACCCGCGAGCTGGTGGAGGCCGCCGGCTTCGCCATCGGCAACGTCTCGGTGCAGCTCATCGGCAACCGCCCGAAGTTCTCGCCGCGGCGCGAAGAGGCGCAGAGGCTGCTCTCGGAGCTGCTCGGCGCACCGGTCAGCGTCGCCGCCACCACCTCGGACGCGCTGGGCTTCACCGGCCGGGGCGAGGGGGTCGCCGCGACCGCGACGGCACTCGTCCTCCCCACCCCCGCTGTCGCCCGGTAGTCCCCGGGCGGAGCCGCCGACCCGGCCGGGAGCGGTCCGCCCGGTAAACTCGCCCGCGTGACTCTGCGACTGCATGACTCGAAGGCCCAGGCCCTCGTCGATTTCGTCCCCCTCCGCGAGAACGAGGTCGGGATGTACGTCTGCGGACCCACCGTTCAGTCCTCGCCCCACATCGGGCACCTGCGCTCCGCCCTCGCCTACGACCAGCTGCGCCGCTGGCTGGCGTACCGCGGCTTCCAGGTCACCCTGGTGCGCAACGTCACCGACATCGACGACAAGATCCTCGCCATCGCCGAGGACGCGCGGCGTCGGGTGCCCGAGGGCGCGCCGGTCGAGCAGTGGTGGGCGCTCGCCTACCGCGTCGAGCTCGAGTTCACCGCCGCGTACACGGCCCTCGGCATCCTCCCGCCGACCTACGAGCCGCGCGCGACCGCGAGCATCGCCGAGATGATCACCCTCATCCAGACCCTGATCGAGCGCGGTCACGCCTACCCGGCGCCCGACGACTCCGGCGACGTCTACTTCGACACGCGGTCCTGGCCGGACTACGGCTCGCTCACCCACCAGCGCCTCGAGAGCATGGAGGCGGCGACCGACGCCGACCCGCGCGGCAAGCGCGACCCGCACGACTTCGCTCTCTGGAAGGGCGCCAAGGCGGAGGAGCCCGAGTCGGCCGCCTGGGCCTCGCCGTGGGGCGCCGGGCGCCCCGGCTGGCACATCGAGTGCTCCGCGATGTCGACGAAGTACCTCGGCACCCAGTTCGACATCCACGGCGGCGGGCTCGACCTGCGCTTCCCCCACCACGAGAACGAGCTCGCCCAGTCCAGCGCCGCCGGCCACGCCTTCGCCAGCTACTGGCTGCACAACGGCCTCGTGTCCGTCATCGGCCAGAAGATGAGCAAGTCGCTCGGCAACTCGGTGTTCGCCTCCGAGCTGCTCGAGGCGGCCCGCCCGCTCGTCGTCCGCTACTACCTCGGCTCGGCCCACTACCGCTCCACCCTCGAGTTCCACGACGGGGCCCTCGAGGAGGCCGAAGCGGCGCTGGAGCGGATCGAGGGCTTCCTCGAGCGCTCCCGCCGCCGCCTCGACGGCACGCGGTTCGCCGCGCTCGGCGAGCCGGTGGTTCCGGAGGAGTTCGCCGAGGCGATGGACGACGACCTGTCCGTCCCGCAGGCCATCGGCGTCCTGCACGAGACCGTGCGCGCCGGCAACGCCGCCCTCGACGCCGAGGACCTCGGCTCCGTCTCGGCCCTGCGCACCCAGGTGCTCGCGATGGCGGCCGTGCTCGGCATCGACCCGGAGGCGCCCGAGTGGGCGCGCTCCGACGACGAACCCTCGTACCGCGCGCTCAGCGTGCTGGTCGACCGCCTGGTCGCCGAACGCCAGACCGCGCGCGAGCAGCGCGACTGGGCGAGCGCCGACCGCATCCGAACCGATCTCGCCGCGGCGGGAATCACGATCGAAGACACCCAGACGGGTGCGCATTGGAGTCTCGATGGCGAATAAGCCCGGCCGCCCCGGAGCGGTCCGAAAGAAGAGCAAGGGCAAGGCCGTCGGTTCCGGCGGTCAGGGCCGTCAGGCCCTCGAGGGCAAGAAGCCCACGCCCAAGGCCGAGGACCGGCCCTACCACCCCGCAGGCAAGGCGAAGCTCGCGCGCGAGCGCTTCGTCGCCGCAGGCGGCAAGGGCCGCCCCGGCGGAGCCCTCTCCGCGGCCGCCCGCGGACAGGGGCGCCCCGCTCCGTCGCGCAAGCCCAAGAGCGGCGACGACTTCGAGATGGTGACGGGCCGGAACTCGGTCCTCGAGGCGTTGCGCGCCAGCATCCCGGCCACCACCCTCTACCTCGCGACCCGCATCGAGATGGACGACCGGGTCAAGGAGGCGCTCAAGATCGCCACCGCCCGCGGCCTTCCCGTGCTCGAGGTCATGCGCCCGGAGCTCGACCGCCTCGCCGGCCCCGACTCCGTGCACCAGGGCCTCGTGCTGAAGGTGCCGCCCTACGAGTACGCCCACCCGAGCGACCTGCTCGAGCGCAGCGTCTCCCGCGGAGCGGTCCCCCTCCTCGTCGCCCTCGACGGCATCACCGACCCGCGCAACCTCGGAGCGATCATCCGCTCCGTCGCCGCGTTCGGCGGCCAGGGCGTCATCGTCCCGCAGCGCCGCTCCGTGGGCCTCAACTCCGCCGCCTGGAAGACCTCCGCCGGAGCCGCCGCGCGCATCCCCGTCGCGATGGCGTCCAACCTCACCGCCATGATCAAGGACTTCAAGCGCGCCGGCGTCTTCGTCATCGGACTCGACGGCGACGGCGACGTGATGCTGCCCGGCCTCGAACTCGCCGACCGGCCGCTCCTCGTCGTCGTCGGCAGCGAGGGCAAGGGCCTCTCCCGCCTCGTCACCGAGCAGTGCGACGCCGTCGTCTCCATTCCGATCAGCTCCGCCACCGAATCCCTCAACGCCGGGATCGCGGCGTCGGTCGCGCTCTACGAGATCTCCAAACTCCGCTCCGCCTCCGAGTAGCGCGGGCGCCGGCACGGCGATCTGCGGCGTTGTCGTCGGGCGCGATACCGCCGGTATCGCTTCCTCCTCCGCCTTGCAGCTCACCGCGCGGGCACCGGCACGGCGATCTGCGGCGTTGTCGTCGGGCGCGATACCGCCGGTATCGCTTCCTCCTCCGCCTTGCAGCTCACCGCGCCGGCACCCGCGCTCCAGGTCTGGATGTCAGGGGCGCCGCCTTCGGCGAGCGGACAGGGGCGCCGCCTGCGGCGAGCGGACCGAGTGCGCCGCCTGCGGCGAGCGAGCCGGGGGGATGCGAAGAGGGCCCGTGCTGACAGCGCGGGCCCTCTTGCGGTGGTGGGGGGTCAGACGTTCTTCGTCCAGTCGACGTCGGCGTCCTCGTCGGTGAGCTCGGCGTCGCCGGACTCGTCGAGGACGAGGTTCGGGAGGGTCAGCGCCTCGGTAGGAGGAGCGATGACCGTCGCCTCGTCGCGGCGATGACGCAGGATGTCGTTCACGTAGGCGGTGACCGCCTCCGCCAGGGGGACGTCGCGCGCCTGCTGCTGCGACATGAACCAGCGGTGCTCGAGCAGCTGGTGGAACATCTCGGCCGGCTCCAGGCGGCCCTTGAGATCACGGGGGATCGAGCGGATGACCGGCTCGAACACCTGCGCCAGCCACTCGTGCGCCACCATCTCCTCGTCCAGGCCCTGCTTGTCGTAGGTCGCCGTGTACGAGTCGAGGTCGTTGAGCAGGCGCCGCGCCTGGTTCTCCTGCGCGTCCAGCCCGGTGAGACGGAGCAGCCGCCGCTGGTGGTGGCCGGCGTCGACCACCTTCGGCTGGATCCGCACCGTGGACCCGGCCTCGTCGGTCTTGATCGCGAGCTCCTCGATGTCGAAGCCCAGCTCGTTCAGCCGGTTCACGCGGTCGTTGATCCGCCAGCGCTCCGAGGTCGCGAACGACTCGGCACCGGTCAGCTCCTTCCAGAGGCTGCGGTACGCCGCGACGATGCCGTCGGAGACCGTGATCGGATCGAGGTCGTCGTCGACGCGACCGCCGGCCTCGAGGTCGAGCAGCTCGCCGGCGATGTTGACGCGGGCGATCTCCAGATCGTTCTCGCGCTGGCCGTTCGAGAGGCCGCCCGAGTAGAGCTGCCCGGTCTCCGCATCGACCAGGTAGGCGGCGAAGGCGCCGGCATCGCGCCGGAAGAGGGTGTTCGAAAGGGACACGTCGCCCCAGAAGAAGCCGATCACGTGCAGGCGGACCAGGAGGAGCGCCAGCGCGTCGACCAGACGGGTCGCCGTGTCCGGCCGCAGCGTCTGCGAGAAGAGCGCCCGGTAGGGGAGCGAGAACTTGAGGTGACGGGTGACCAGCACGGCGGGCAGGGCCTCGCCCTCGTCGTCGGTGCGGTTCGTGATCACCGCGCCCGGCACCACGCACGGCACGTCGAGGCGCTGCAGCGTCTTCAGCATCTCGTACTCGCGCCGCGACATCTCGGCGGTCGTCTCCTTGACGGCGACGACGTGACCGGAGAGGTGGGCGAAACGGACCGTGTGCCGCGAGATGCCCTTCGGCAGGGCGGCGATGTACTCGTCGGGCCAGTCGTCGAGCCGCAGGTTCCACGGCAGGTCGAGCAGGGCCGGGTCGACGGTGGCCGAGGTGATGTTCAGGGAGCCGGACATGGTGCGCCGTTCGTGTCGCGTGTCGGACGGTGGGGGAGCCGCAGACGACGCTGCCGCCGCCCTGGAGGGGACGGCGGCAGCGTGCGGTGCAGGAGGAGGCTCAGGAGAGGCGCTCGCCCGACTCCGCGTCGAAGATGTGCACGCGGTGGTTCGCGGTCACGTACACGCGGTCGCCCGCGGTCGGGTGCACGCGGCCGTCGACGCGCGCAACGATGTCGGTGCGGCGGCCCTCGACCTCGGTGTGGCCGTAGAGGTAGCCGTCCGAGCCGAGCTCCTCGATGAGGTCGACCTCGATCGGCAGTCCGCCTGGCTGGGTCGAGACGGTGACGTCCTCGGGTCGCACGCCGAGCGTGACGACCTTCTGGCTCGTCTTCGCGAGCGCCTCGCGGGCGATCGGGAGGACGGTGTCGCCGAACTTGACGCCGCCGTCGGTGACGTCCGCGTGGAACAGGTTCATCGCGGGCGAGCCGATGAAGCCGGCCACGAAGACGTTGTTCGGGTTCTCGTACAGGTCGCGGGGCGAGCCGACCTGCTGGAGGAGGCCGTCCTTGAGGACCGCGATGCGGTCGCCCATGGTGAGCGCCTCGGTCTGGTCGTGGGTGACGTAGACCGTGGTGATGCCCAGGCGGCGCTGGAGCGTGCCGATCTGGGTGCGGGTGGACACGCGGAGCTTGGCGTCGAGGTTCGACAGCGGCTCGTCCATGAGGAACACCTGGGGCTTGCGGACGATGGCGCGGCCCATCGCGACGCGCTGGCGCTGGCCACCGGAGAGCGCCTTCGGCTTGCGGTTCAGGTAGGGCTCGAGGTCGAGCATCTTCGCGGCCTCGAGGACCCGCGCGGCGCGCTCGTCCTTGTTGACGCCGGCGATCTTGAGCGCGAAGCCCATGTTCTCGGCGACCGACATGTGCGGGTACAGCGCGTAGTTCTGGAAGACCATCGCGATGTCGCGGTCCTTCGGCGGAACGTCCGTGACGTTGCGGTCGCCGATGAGGATGCGGCCCTCGTTGACCTCCTCGAGGCCGGCGAGCATGCGCAGGGAGGTGGACTTGCCGCAGCCGGAGGGGCCGACGAGGACGAGGAACTCGCCGTCGCCCACCTCGAGGTTGAGCTTGTCGACGGAGGCACGAGTGGCCCCGGGGTAGACGCGGGACGCGTGGTCGAAAGTTACGGACGCCATTGTTCTTGCTCCTTCACCGGCAGGTACGTGCCGGACGATCCGAGTGAATGGAAGTGATGGTCATCATCGCGTGGGCGACTCCGACCAACCGTCACAGTATGCCACGGGGCCGACAGTCGTCGGTCGGGCACCGCGTATCCGTCGTTTGGAGGTTTCCCAGGGCTCGCGCGTAGGATTCCGGCGAGTCGCGCCCGGCGACCCCCTTCTTCCCCCTCTCTCATTCGGAGCGTTCTTGTCATGACCACCGGCGGAGCCAACGACCGTCTCTCGAAGAACCAGCGACGAGAGGCCGCCCGAGAGAAGGCGCGCCGCCTGCGCGAGCAGCAGAAGCGCCGCGACCGCGTGAGCCGCTTCGCCCTGCAGGGCGGGCTCGCCGCCGTCGTGATCGCGGTCGTCGTGATCGTGGTCTTCGCCGTCACCTCGAGCATCCGCCCCGCGGGCCCGGGCCCGGCGAACATGGCGAGCGACGGTGTCGTCATCGGCGAGAACATGGTCGCGCAGACGAGCGGCGCCGTCGCCGCCGACGGGACGCCCACCCCCAGCGCGCTCGACACCTCGGCCGGCACGGTCGACATCCGGGTCTACCTCGACTACCTCTGCCCCTACTGCGGCCAGTTCGAGAAGACCAACGGCGACCAGATCAAGGAGTGGGTGACCAGCGGTGCCGCGACGGTCGAGATCCACCCGATCGCCATCCTCACGACCCGCTCCAACGGCACCAAGTACTCGGAGCGCTCGGCCAACGCCGCCGCGTGCGTCGCGGACCGCTCGCCCGACTCCTTCTTCGACTTCAACTCCCTGCTGTTCGCCAACCAGCCGGCGGAGGGGACAGACGGACTCTCGGACGACCAGTTGAAGGACTACGCCTCGCAGGCGGGCGTCGAGGACACGGCGGCCGTGAACACCTGCATCGACGACCAGAGCTTCGTGAGCTGGGTCCGCGCCGCGACCGAGCGCGCCACCTCGGGTCCGCTGCCCGGCACGGACGTGCCCGCTGTCACGGGCACCCCGACCGTCCTGGTCAACGGCGAGGCGTACTCGGGCTCGCTGACCGACCCGGACGCCTTCAGCTCCTTCGTGCTCTCGGCCGCCGCCGACTCCTACTCGTCGGCGACTCCCGCGCCCACCTCCTCCGAGACCCCGGCGCCGAGTGACACGCCCGCCTCGACCGAGGCCCCCGCGTCGACCGAGACGCCCGCGTCGACCGAGACCCCCGCTCCCAGCGACGCCCCGGTCTCCACCGAGGCTCCGGCCTCCTCCGAGCCCACTCCGGCCGCCGCGGGCTGAGCCCCGGACGCGCAGGAGCCCCGCGCATGCAGAAGGCCCCGACCGCACACAGCGGTCGGGGCCTTCTTCTCTCCTGAGCCGACGACGGGACTTGAACCCGTAACCGCCCGATTACAAGTCGGGTGCGCTACCAATTGCGCCACGTCGGCAGGTGCGCTCGCGCGCCCGGCCACCCTATCGCGGGCCCCGGATCCGCCCGGATCGGGGCCCGCCGCGTCTCACGGTTCGAGGATGCTGAGGTGCCGCTCTGCGGGAGCGGGACGCTTGGGGCCGCCGATCTTCCCGTCGGGACGGCCGACGTAGAGCCAGCCGAGCAGCTCCTCGCCCTTCTCGAGGCGATGCGCCTTCCGCACGGCCTTGTCGCGCGTGTAGGAGCCGGTGCGCCAGAAGACACCCCAGCCCGCCTCGTCGAGCAGCAGGCTCAGGAGGTGGGCGACGCCCGAGGCGACGGCCTCCTGCTCCCAGGCCGGCACCTTCGACTTCTTGACGCTGACCACGACGGCCAGCAGCAGGGAGGCGCGGTGCGTCTTCTCGATGTACTTCCGCGGGTCCTTCTTCGCCCCCGAGGCGACCGCGAAGCTGCGGCCGACCCGGTCGCGGGCGGCGCCGCGGATCTCGATGACCCGCCACGGGCGCAGCGAGCTGTGATCGGCGAGACGCGACGCCGCCGAGACGAACGCCGCGATCTCGTCGTGCCCCGGAGCCTCCGGCGTCACCTTCGAGCGCGATCGGCGCGCGAGGACGGCCTCGAGCACGGGGGAGGAGGACACGGTCACTCGCCCTCGGCCTGGAAGTTCAGGGCGATCGAGTTCATGCAGTAGCGGTCGCCGGTGGGCGTGCCGAAGCCGTCGGGGAAGACGTGTCCCAGGTGGGATCCGCAGTTCGCGCAGCGGACCTCGGTGCGGACCATGCCGAGGGTGCTGTCCTCGATCAGCTGGACCGCGTCCGGGTTCACGGACTCGTAGAAGCTCGGCCAGCCGCAGCCGGAGTCGAACTTGGTGCCGCTCTTGAAGAGCTCGGCGCTGCAGGCGGCACAGGTGTAGAGGCCGGAGCGGTGCTCGTCGAGCAGCTCGCCGGTCCACGGGCGCTCGGTGGCCGCTTCGCGCAGGACCGCGTACTGGTCGCGGTCGAGCTCCTCGCGCCACTCGGCGTCGGACTTGTTCACGGAATACGACGACATGGGTCTCCCTCGGAATCCTCGTCAGTGTACGGGGGCGGTCGCGCCCCTCCACCTGGTCCAACCCCCGGGGCGACGGCTCCATTCCGCCTCCGCGGGCTGTGGAGGAGACTCCCCGCCTCCATGCCGCGACACGGTCACGAGGTGTTCGGAGCGCCTCCCCGGCGGCGGCCGTGGGCCTGCCTACCCTGGACGGATGAGCAGGACGACGGACCCGAGACCGGGCACCGGTCTGTCCGAGCGCGAGCTGCGGGTGCTCGCCTTCGAGCGCGAGTGGACGGCCCGCTCCGGGGACAAGGACGACGCGATCCGCTCCCAGTTCGGACTGTCGGCCGCCCGCTACTATCAGGTGCTCAGCGCGGTGCTCGCCTCTCCGGCCGCCCTCGCGCACGACCCGATGCTCGTCACGCGGCTGCAGCGCATCCGCGACCAGCGCGCCGGCGCCCGCGCCTCGCGACGCCTCGGGCGCCTCGAGTAGACGAGCTGCTCGAGTCCACCAACGGAAGGCCGGCCGTACCCCCGATGTCGAACACGCACCCGAGAGACCGCTTCGACGAGGTCCCGGCGACGGAGGCGCGCGTCGGCGCCCACCGCCGGCCGCCGGCCCCTCACGCCCGCGCCGTCGCCCTCGCCTGGGCCGCCCTCGCCACCGGAGTCATCGTCCTGCTCGGCTTCATCGGGCTGCTGGTCATCGACGACCGGGTGCAGTTCACGGATGTCTTCACTCCGCCGACCGCGACCGCGGAGGCGACCCCGACCGCAGCCGCGACGCTCGATCCCGATCTCGCCGTCGCCGTCCTCAACGGCACCGCCACCGTCGGACTCGCCGCCAGCGCCGGCGACGCCCTGACGACGGCCGGATGGAGCGTCCCGACCGTCGCGAACGCGAACACCGAGGACATCGCCGCCACGACCGTCTACTACACCGACCCAGCGCTCGAGGGAGCGGCCCTCGGTCTCGTCGACTCGCTCGGAACGGGGACCGTCCTGCTCTCGCAGGACTTCGTCGAGACGGGCTCCGTCGTCGTGGTCCTGGGGGCCGATTACGCCTTCGAGCAGGGCTGATCGGGGCCCTCTGTTACGGGCACGTTTCCTCCGTGTTGAATCCCGGGCAACTCTTCCCCGCGAGGCCCTTTCCAGCCCCTCCCGGGGCCGATAGCCGGATTAGTATTCCTGACCAGGCACCAGCACATCGCTCGTGCCGCGGGCATCACAGCACTGGGGAGTACAGAGATGGCGAACGGAACCGTCAAGTGGTTCAACGCTGAGAAGGGCTACGGCTTCATCACGGTCGACGGCGGCGGACAGGACGTCTTCGTCCACTACTCCGCGATCGACATGTCGGGGTACAAGGTCCTCGAGGAGGGGCAGCAGGTCGCGTTCGAGGTCGGCACGGGGTCGAAGGGCCCCCAGGCCGAATCGGTCCGCCCGGCCTGACCGCCGAGCCTCCCGGGAGCCGTCGTCCGCCTCGTGCGGGCGGCGGCTCCTTCGTGTCGGAGCGCGTGCCGGTCGCTTGCACTCGTCCACCGCGAGTGCCAGAATCGACCTTGGCACTCGCTCCGGTCGAGTGCCAGCACAGACATTTCACGACGTCCGGGAGGGACGAGAAACACACATGGCCAAGATCATTGCTTTTGACGAAGAAGCCCGCCGCGGCCTCGAGCGTGGACTCAACACTCTGGCCGACGCGGTCAAGGTGACCCTCGGCCCGCGCGGCCGCAACGTCGTCCTCGAGAAGAAGTGGGGCGCTCCCACCATCACGAACGACGGCGTCTCCATCGCCAAGGAGATCGAGCTCGACGAGCCGTACGAGAAGATCGGCGCCGAGCTCGTCAAGGAGGTCGCCAAGAAGACCGACGACGTCGCCGGCGACGGAACCACCACCGCGACCGTCCTCGCTCAGGCGCTCGTCCGCGAGGGCCTGCGCAACGTCGCGGCCGGCGCCGACCCGATCAGCCTCAAGAAGGGCATCGAGAAGGCCGTCAAGGCCGTCACCGCCGAGCTCATCGCCGGCGCGAAGGCGATCGAGACCAAGGAGGAGATCGCGGCGACCGCCTCCATCTCCGCCGCGGACCCCGAGATCGGCGCGATCATCGCCGAGGCGATCGACAAGGTCGGCAAGGAGGGCGTCGTCACCGTCGAGGAGTCGAACACCTTCGGCACCGAGCTCGAGCTCACCGAGGGCATGCGCTTCGACAAGGGCTACCTGTCGCAGTACTTCGTGACCGACCCCGACCGTCAGGAGGCGGTGTTCGAGGACCCCTACATCCTCATCGTCAACTCCAAGGTCTCGAACATCAAGGACCTGCTCCCGGTCGTCGACAAGGTGATCCAGGCGGGCAAGCAGCTGCTGATCATCGCCGAGGACGTCGACGGCGAGGCGCTGGCGACCCTGGTCGTCAACAAGATCCGCGGCATCTTCAAGTCGGTCGCCGTCAAGGCCCCCGGCTTCGGCGACCGTCGCAAGGCGCAGCTCCAGGACATCGCGATCCTCACCGGCGGCCAGGTCATCTCCGAGGAGGTCGGCCTCAAGCTCGAGAACGTCACCCTCGACCTGCTCGGCTCGGCCCGCAAGGTCGTCATCACCAAGGACGAGACCACGATCGTCGAGGGTGCCGGCGACGCCGAGGCCATCGCCGGCCGCGTCGCGCAGATCCGCGGCGAGATCGAGAACACCGACAGCGACTACGACCGCGAGAAGCTCCAGGAGCGCCTCGCGAAGCTCGCCGGCGGCGTCGCGGTCATCAAGGCCGGAGCGGCGACCGAGGTCGAGCTCAAGGAGCGCAAGCACCGCATCGAGGACGCCGTCCGCAACGCGAAGGCCGCCGTCGAGGAGGGCATCGTCGCCGGTGGTGGCGTCGCCCTCATCCAGGCCGGCAAGCTCGCCTTCGAGAAGCTCGAGCTCGTCGGAGACGAGGCGACCGGCGCGAACATCGTCAAGGTCGCCATCGACGCCCCGCTCAAGCAGATCGCCCTCAACGCGGGCATGGAGCCCGGCGTCGTCGCTGCGAAGGTCCGCGAGCTGCCCACCGGACACGGCCTCAACGCCGCGACCGGCGAGTACGTCGACCTCATCGCCGCGGGCATCATCGACCCGGTCAAGGTCACGCGCTCCGCTCTGCAGAACGCGGCGTCGATCGCCGGTCTCTTCCTCACCACGGAGGCCGTCGTCGCCGACAAGCCCGAGAAGAACCCGGTCGCCGCGGGCGGCGACCCCACCGGAGGCATGGACTTCTAGTCCGTCCCCCCACCATGCAGAAGGCGGTTCCCCTCCGGGGGAGCCGCCTTCGGCGTTTCCGGAGGCATCTGAGCGAGCAGCAGGCGACCGAACCGGCAGGTGGTTCTGAATCCGCTCCGCGACCACAACGGCGGTCCTCCTGCGGTGGCACCGCACTCCGCGCCGCCTCGGTCTCCTCAGCGGACACCGGCACCAGAAGCGCGTGGGGTGCGCCGGTGCGGGTCGCGACGTACGGGGTCGGGGCGGAGATGTCGTCGGCCGAACGGATGCGGACGGCGACTCTGCAAGAGCCGGCGACGCGGCATCCGTCGAGCGTCGGGTGTCATCTCCAGCGGTCCGGGCGGGCTCGCCGCCCGTTGGTCCCCAAGAGGAGAGAGTGAGCCGTGCGCGGCCGTGCGCGGCCGTGCGGGCCGGGTGGGCGAGGTCACGGTCGCTCGGGCGGATCGATCTGTGCCGCTCGCGGACGTCGACGGGAGAGCTCGGACCGAAGGGGCCCCCGAGGAAGGACGGACCGCGGTGCGGATCAGACCGAGGCGGGGGAGGTCTCGCCGTTCTGGCCGACCGTGAGCAGCGGCAGCGCGACGCGGAAGGTCGCGCCTCCGCCCGGCGTCTCGACGACGTCCACGCGGCCCTTGTGCGCGGCGACGATCGAGGACACGATCGCCAGTCCGAGGCCGCTGCCGCCGGTCTCGCGGGTCCGCGACGTGTCCGCGCGCCAGAAGCGCTGGAAGATCTTCTCGCGGATCTGCGGCGGGATGCCCTCGCCGTGGTCGATGACCTCCAGCAGGGCGAGGCGGCGGGAGCGGTCGACGGCGACGCCGATCTCGATCGGAGTGTCCTCGGGCGTGTAGCGGACGGCGTTGCCGATCAGGTTCGTCAGGACCTGGCGGATCTTGTTCTCCTCCGCCATCACCATCGCGGGCACGCCCGGCTCCTCGGGGGCGGTGGCGGTGCCGGCGGCGATCTCCTCGGCGTTGACCCGGCGCGGACGCCGGCGGAATCGGGCGAGCCTCGCTCCTGCCGCGGCGATCGGGCCGGTGAGCCCGGGGTTCGTCAGCTCAATGGTCTGAGTGGCGGAGGCGCCGGCCTCGTCGGGCTCGAGCGCGGGCGTCTCCACGGGGGTGTCGTCGCGGGTCTCGACGCCGAAGTCGCGGTCGGGCCAGGAGGCCATCGCGTCCATCGCGGCGTCGCGGGCGAGCGGCATCAGATCGACGGGCGCGAGTGCGAGAGGCTTCGTCTCGTCGAGGCGGGCGAGCTCGAGGAGGTCCTCGACCAGGCCGCCCATCCGGATCGCCTCCTTCTCGATGCGCTCCATCGCCTGGCCGACGGCCTCGGGCGTCTGCAGAGCGCCCATCCGGTACAGCTCGGCGTAGCCGCGGACGGAGACCAGCGGGGTGCGCAGCTCGTGGCTGGCGTCGCCGACGAAGCGGCGCATCTGGTCGATCGTGCGGGCGCGGTCGCGGAAGGCGGAGTCGATCCGCCCGAGCATCGCGTTCAGGGAGCGGTTGAGGCGTCCGACCTCGGTGTTGGGTGTCGTGCCGTCCAGGCGCTGGCTGAAGTCGCCGTCGGCGATGGCGGCGGCGGTCTGCTCGACCTCGCGCAGCGGGGCGAAGGTGGTGGTGACCAGCAGGCGGGTGAGGAGTGCGCCGATCACGACGATCGCGACTCCGAAGCCGAGGAAGATCGTGAGGTACGTCGTCATGATGACGTCGACGCTGCGGGTCGACACCGCGAGCAGGAGCGTCTGGTACTCGGTGCCCCTCGTGAACACCGTCGACATGACGTGGTACTCGACCTTGCCGTTGGAGCTCCAGATCTCCATCGGCTTGTCGCCGCCCTGCAGCGCCTGCTCGAGGGTGAAGGTCTGCGGGAAGGCGGGGTCGGCCGCGCCGGACGCGTTCGTGTTGTCGAGCGTGCCGTACTGGTCGTAGACGGCGCCGAAATCGGCCTTGGACTCGTCGATCGCGGCCAAGTCGTTGACGGAGAGGTCGCTCGCCGTCCGCTGGACCTGGTCGGCCAGCTGCGCGTCGAGCTGGGCGACGAGCTGCGGCTTCAGCATCGTCATCGTCCCGATCCCGGAGACGAGGAGTCCCAGCGTGAGCAGGAGGACCGTGACCGCGGTGATCTTCGTGCGCAACGAGATGGAGTTCCACCGCTCGGCCAGACCCTGGTGCATGGCGGTGGAACTCCCTCGGGATCGGCGGGCGCCGCGCCTCCGGCGGGAGGTGGCGCCGAGGTGGCGGAGGCTAGGCCTTCGCGACCTTCAGCATGTATCCGAATCCTCGCTTGGTCTGGATGAGCGATTCCTCCGAATGCGTGTCGAGCTTACGTCGCAGGTACGAGATGTAGGACTCGACGATGCCCGCATCGCCGTTGAAGTCGTACTCCCACACGTGGTCGAGGATCTGCGCCTTGCTGAGCACCCGGTTCGGGTTGAGCATCAGGTAGCGGAGCAGCTTGAACTCGGTGGGGCTGAGCTCCACCGGCTCGTCGCCGACGAGGACCTCGTGCGTGTCCTGGTCCATGGTCAGCTCGCCGGCCCGGATGACCGCGTCCTCCTCGGCGTGCATGGTGCGGCGGAGGATCGCCTTGATGCGCGCGACGATCTCGTCGAGGCTGAACGGCTTCGTGACGTAGTCGTCACCGCCGACGGTGAGGCCCGTGATCTTGTCCTCGGTGTCGTCCTTCGCCGTGAGGAAGAGGATGGGGGAGGTGTACCCGGCCGAGCGGAGGCGCTTGGTCACGCCGAACCCGTTCATGTCGGGGAGCATCACGTCGAGGATGATCAGGTCCGGCTCCTCCTCGAGGACTGCCGAGATGGCCTGGGCCCCGTTGCCGACCGCACGCACGGCGAAGCCGGCGAAGCGGAGGCTCGTGGTGAGCAGGTCTCTGATGTTGGGCTCGTCGTCGACGATGAGAATGCGGGGTCCGTCCATGCAGGACAGTATCTGGCCGTCGGCTGCACGGAGTCTGGGAGTCGGTTGTCCAGGCGCTCGGTGCCGGCTCGGCGGCGGGGAACGCCTGACGAAAGGCGGTGCGGCAGGAGGAGACCGCGTCCGATCAGGACTGCGCGCGGCGGCGCCGGACCCCCACGATGAGCATCGCGATCATCATGAGGAACGCGATGGGCAGGCCCACCAGCGGCACGGCGAAGACGAACTGCCAGAACGGGCCGGCGTACTCGCGGATCCCGAGCGCGGGGGCGACCAGGATCGCGAGGAACGCGAGGACCGTCACGACGATGATCGCGATGAACATGTAGGCGAGCGTGCGCTCCGCGCGTCCGACGCCCGCCGGCTCCTGTGGCTTCACCCGTCAAGGATAGGGCGGCCCCGGTCGACTAAACTGATGGCTGCTTCATTTCCAGGAGGGGTCTGCATGCCTACCGGCAAGGTCAAGTTCTACGACGAGGAGAAGGGCTTCGGCTTCATCAGCACTGATGACGGCCAGGAGGTCTTCCTGCACGCTTCCGCGCTGCCCTCCGGGACCGCGGTCAAGGCCGGCACCCGCCTCGAGTTCGGCATCGCCGACGGCAAGCGCGGGGCGCAGGCGCTCTCGGCGCGCGTCCTCGACGCTCCGCCGAGCCTGGTGAAGCTCAACCGGAAGTCCGCGGACGACATGTCCGTGATCGTGGAGGACACGGTCAAGCTGCTCGACGGGATCGGCGCCGGGCTCAAGCGCGGCCGCTACCCCGACAAGGCGCACGGGCGCACGATCGCGGCGCTCCTGCGCCGGGTTGCGGACGAGCTGGATGCCTGACGCCGACGGCACGACCGACGAGCGGGGCCCGGTCGAGGAGACCGTCGCCGCTCCGACCACGGAGGACGCTCGCGTGGAGCAGTCCTCGGGAGAGGGCGTCTCCGGCGCCGAGCCCGACGCGACTCCCGCCGATTCTGACTCCTCCGCTGAGGACGCGCGCGGAGCCGACGAGGAGACCGACGCTGACCAGGCGGCTCCTGTCGACGAGGCTCCCTCCGGCGAGGGTGAGAGCGACGCGGCCCTCCCGGTGACCGAGGCTTCTGGCGAGGACTCCGCCTCTGCGGAGGAGACTCCTCCGGCCGACGACGTCGCCGCGGAGGCGGGAGTCTCCGGCTCGGGCACTGCTTCTGCTGCAGTGCCGGCTCCTGCTGAGGACGCGGCCACTGCTGACAACTCGACTCCTGCTGACGACGGGGGAACACCTGAGGACTCGGCTCCTGCTCAGGACGTGGCTCCTGCTGACGACTCGGCTCCTGCTGAGGATGCGACTTCTGCTGAGGATTCCGCCCTCGTCATGGACGAACCTTCCGACGCCGATGGCGCACCGGCGGCGGACGCGACGTCAGCCGACGACGACGCTTCCCCGGGGGAGGCGGACGAGGCCGCCGCGGACGAGGCTCCCGAGCCCGTCTACGAGGCGGACGCCGTGCTCGCGGGGTCTCTCGATGTCGCTCGCGCCGCGCTCGCCGAGATCGCCCCCGAGGGGACGATCGGCGAGCTGGTCACGACTCTGGCGCAGGGCGAGCACGTCGTGTCGCTGCAGTTCGCGAACCTCATGCGCGGCTACCCGGGTTGGCTGTGGACGGCGACGCTGTCCCGGATCGACGAGACCGAGGACGTGAACGTCCTGGAGGTCGAGCTGCTGCCGGGCGAGGGCGCGGTCCTCGCTCCGGACTGGGTGCCGTGGTCCGTGCGTCTCGCCGACTACCAGACCGCGCAGGACGCGCTCGGCGAGGAGGTCGAGGACGCGGACGACGACGAGCTCGAGGACGCCGAGGAAGACGACCTCGACGACGACTCGGGCGACGACTCCGACGAGGACGAGGACGCGGGCGACGACGACGACTCGGATGACGACGACGACTCGGAGGACGATTCCGACGACGACGACTCGGACGACGAGGACTCGGACGAGGACGACTCCGACGACCCGGACGACGACTCCGACGACGAGGACTCCGACGACGAGGACTCCGACGACGTCGAGCCCGAGCCCGCTCCCGCCCCGACGACCCGTCGCCGTCGCCGTCGCCGCTGATCCGGTCCGGCGCCGCCCGGTGAGCATCGACTCCGACACCCGCATCGCCTATCCCGGCGGCGCCGTTCGCTCCTCCGGGCGCGTGCAGCACGTGGGCCGGCTGGAGGACGGCCGCTGGGCGGTCGTCCTCGATGCGACCTCCGCTCACCCCGTCGACCCGACCTGGCCCGACCAGGGGCCCGACCGCGGCGCGCTGGCCGTGGCGGGGGAGCGGCATCCCCTCATCGACTGCCGCATCGGGGCGTGGCAGGGCGGCGAGCTGCACGTCGGCGAGCGGCTCCCGGCGCGGCTCGGCACTCCAGAGTGGAGCTTCGTCGTCGTCCACATCGTCGACGACGCCTCCTCACTCCACGTGGACGACGAGGTCGACGTCGAGGTCGACGCGGACCACCGGCACGAGCTCTCCCGCGGGCACACCGCCTGCCACCTCGCCTCCCTCGCCCTCAACGCCGCTCTGGCCTCGTTCTGGTCGAAGCCGGCGCGCACCGACGCCCTGGGCAACCCGGACTTCGACCAGGCGGCGATCCAGACCTCGCGGATCCGCGAGTCCGGCTCCACCGACGTCTACCGCCTCGGCAAGTCCCTCCGACGCAGCGGGATGGACACCGCCCGCCTGCTGGCGGAGATCGTCGAGGTGCAGGAGCGGGTGAACGCCCTCCTCGCCGAGTGGATCGCCTCGGACGCGGAGGTGCGCATCGAGCGCGACGACGACCTCCTCAGCACGCGGCGGACATGGCGCTGCACCCTCCCCGCGGGGGACGCCGCGATCGCGTGCGGCGGCACCCACGTCGAGCGCCTCGGCGAGTTCACCGGCCTGCGCGTCCGTCTTGAGCCCGAGGCCGACGGCACCGGACTCCGGATGGAGACCGACGCGGTCTAGCGTCGGTTGCGGCTGTAGAACAGCCCGATCGTGCCGAGGACCAGTCCGATCACGACGGTCGACAGGACGACCGGCTCGATGACGGCTCCGACGGCCGTCGCCACGAGCACGGCCACGAGCGCGACCGCCCAGACGACGCACCCGACCAGCAGAGCCGTCGCGTCGTCGCTCGCGTAGGGCGGCGGCGCGGGCCGCCGCTCCTCCTCGCGCAGCCACAGCCGCATGGCGTGCCTCAGACCGCCAGGCGCTCGAGGACGTGGTCGATGCAGCCGAGCAGCGAGCGGACGTCGTCCGGCTCGATCGCGACGAACGTCGCCACGCGCAGCTGGTTGCGGCCGAGCTTGCGGTACGGCTCCGTGTCGACGATCCCGTTCGCGCGGAGGATCTTCGCGACGAGAGCGGCATCGACGGAGGCGTCGAAGTCGACGGTCGCGACGACCTGGGAGCGGTGCTCGGGCACCTCGACGAACGGGGTGGCGAGGCTCGAGGCCTCGGCCCAGTCGTAGATCGTGGAGGAGGACTCGGCCGTGCGCGCCGACGCCCAGGCCAGGCCGCCCGAGGCGTTCATCCACTCGAGCTGCGACTCCATCAGCAGGAGGGTCGAGAGCGCCGGAGTGTTCAGCGTCTGGTTCAGGCGCGAGTTGTCGACGGCGTTCTTGAGGCTCAGGAACTCGGGGATGTAGCGGCCGCTCGCCGCGATGCGCTCGATCCGCTCGATCGCGGCGGGGGAGAAGAGGCCGAACCAGAGTCCGCCGTCGGAGGCGAAGTTCTTCTGCGGGGCGAAGTAGTAGACGTCGGCCTCGGCGATGTCGACGTCGATGCCGCCCGCCGCGCTGGTGGCATCGATGACGGTGAGCGCGCCCTCGTCGCCGCGGACCCGGAGGACGGAGGCCATCACTCCGGTGCTCGTCTCGTTGTGGGGCCACGCGTACACGTCGATCCCCTCGACGACCTCGACCTCGCTCCGGGACCCCGCGGGGGCGGAGACGACGTGGGCCGGCTCGAGGAACGGCGCGGAGGCGGCGGCCGCGAACTTCTGGCCGAACTCGCCGAACGTGAGGTTCTCGGCGCGGCGCTCGATGAGGGAGAAGGCCGCGGCGTCCCAGAAGGCGGTCGAGCCGCCGTTGCCCAGCAGGACCTCGTAGCCCTCGGGGATGCGGAACAGCGTGGCGAGGTGCTCGCGCACGCGCCCGACGAGGTCCTTGACGGGCGCCTGGCGGTGCGAGGTCCCGAGGAGGTGCGCGCCCTGCGTCGCGAGATGGGCGAGCTGGTCGTGCCGCACCTTGGACGGGCCGCAGCCGAACCGTCCGTCGTGGGGGAGCAGCTCGCGAGGAATGGTGAGGTCCGGCATGCGTTAATACTAGGGTTCCCGGCCCGCACCCCTCCTCCGAGCGACGGAGGCCTGCGTCGCGCCGCAGCGCCGATGCTGCGTCGTGGCGACCACTAGGGTGGAGCGCGCCGAGACGGGAAGGCTGAGATGACGGATCTGATCGACACCACCGAGATGTACCTGCGCACCATCCTCGAGCTCGAGGAGGAGAACATCATCCCGCTGCGCGCGCGCATCTCGGAGCGGCTCAGCCACTCCGGGCCGACCGTGTCGCAGACCGTCGGTCGCATGGAGCGCGACGGCCTCGTCGTCGTCTCGGGCGACCGCCACCTCGAGCTCACCTCCGACGGCCGCCGCAAGGCGATCCACGTCATGCGCAAGCACCGCCTCGCCGAGCGGCTCCTCCACGACGTCATCAAGCTCGACTGGGAGTTCGTGCACGAGGAGGCCTGCCGCTGGGAGCACGTGATGAGCGAGCAGGTCGAGCGCCGCCTTCTCGAGATGCTCGACCACCCGACGGAGTCGCCCTACGGCAACCCGATCCCGGGCCTGGACGAGCTCGGCGACACCCCCGCCTCCCGCTTCGCCGACGGCGTCATCAGCCTGCCGCGCTTCGTCGCCGGGTCGAGCGAGCCCCGCCGCGGCGTCGTCCGTCGCCTCGGCGAGCCGGCGCAGGTCGATCCGGAGCTCCTCCTCCAGCTCAAGCAGGCCGGGGTCGTGCCCGGTGCCGAGGGCGAGTTCTCGGCCCTCAACGGCTACGTGCTCGCTCGCATCGACGGAGCCGAGGCGGGCATCGAGCTGCCCAACGAGGTCGCGGCGCACATCTTCCTCGTCGTCTGACCCCCGCCTCCCTGGGAGTGGCCCGTACGGTCCCTTACCGCATCCGGTGACCGGAGGCGAACGGGAGAGCGGTCTCTTCCCGCCGAGAAGGTGACAAATCGGTAACGGTCGCTTACGCTCTGTGGAGCCCTGCGGCCGAGCCTCGGTCTCAGGGCGCGGGATCCGACGCCCCCACACCCGTCTCGGATCCTGTGCACACCGATGCTTCGTGCATGAGACGGGACAGCTGCCTGGGCTGAGGGGACGTCGGAGGATCTCCCCCTTGCCCCAGAACCCCCTCACCCCGAACGAGGACGCCGGCTCACCCGACCGGTTCCGCTCCAACCACCCCGACCGCTCCGGCGACGCGAACTTCGAGAACCGGCCCCCGGTCATCCGCGCCCGGATCCACGGGGACGCACCCGTCTCCCGTCGCGCCGTTCCCGCAGCTCCTGCCCGCCGCGCGGACATCACCGACTTCGTGCCGTCGCCGGCCGGGACCCCGCGCAAGCGCCGGGGCCGTGTCGTCGGCAAGGTCGCGATGGTCGGCTTCGCCGGCGCGCTGGTCGCGACGATGGCGCTCCCCGCCTACGCCTTCACTCCGGGCAGCCAGGACGACGGCCTGTTCGCGGCGTCGCGAGCCGACCTCCTCCGCCAGGGCTCCGCGCAGACCGTCGCCGTCGACGGCGGAGTGGTGCAGGCCGCGATCGCCCGCGACGGCTTCTCGGCCGAGGCGGCGCCCCCGCCGCCCGCACCGGAGCCCGAGCCCGTCGTGGTGGCCGAGCCCGTCGTCGACACGAGCGACGTCGCGGAGGCGCGCGCCGAGACCGCCGAGGAGTTCAACTCCTACTCCGGCGCCTCGGCCAGCGAGATCGCGGCCGCCGCCCCGACCACCAGCTACAGCCTCTCGGCGGTGTTCGATACGGCGATGCAGTACCAGGGCGTGCCCTACGTCTTCGGTGGAGCCGACCCGAGCGGCTTCGACTGCTCCGGCTTCGTGATGTACGTCTTCGCCCAGTACGGCATCTCGATGCCGCACTCGGCTGCGGGCCAGGGCGCCATGGGCACCCCCGTCTCGCTCGCCGACGCGCAGCCCGGCGACCTCGTCATCATGGACGGCCACGACGGCTTCTACGCGGGCAACGGCAACATCCTGCACGCGCCGTACGAGGGCGCGAGCGTCCGCGTGCAGCCGCTGTGGACCTCCGACTACCGGATCGTGCGCATCAACGGCTGATCCGGTCGATCCGCTCGAGAGCCCGTCCCCTCCTGGAGGGGGCGGGCTCTCGTCGTCCCGCCGTGTGAACGCCGCGTGACGAATCCGGACCGACCCCTGGTGTTCCGGGCGTGAAGGGTTAACCTGAACCCCAGTCCGCTCGCGTGGCGAGCGGATCGATTCGTCGAGGGACGGAGTGCCGGGATGGCCGAGCGGAGCGGGCGCCACAGCGTGGGGCTGCGCGCGCGCGTGCGGCCGGCCGATTCGATACGCGCGCGGGTCCTCACCGCGGCGGTGCACTCCTCCGACACGCGGATACGACTCCACGTCATCGCGCGGCACTCCGCCGCGGCCTCGCAGGGCGCCGTCATCACGACGGCGCCCTTGCTCGTGGTCGCGGCGCCTTCGCGCGACGGCGTGCGACAGCACGGAGGTCACTGATGCGCACTCTGGTTCTCAACGCCGGCTACGAGCCGCTCGCGGTGGTGTCGTTCAAGCGGGCCCTGGTCCTGCTGATGACGGAGAAGGCGACCGTGATCGCCGCGGACGAGGGCAATCCGGTGCACAGCGCGCACGGCGACCACGTGCGGCCCTCGGTGATCGTGCTGACCCGGTACGTGCGCATCCCGAGCGGCCGCAGCGTGCCGGTGTCGCGCCGGGGCGTGCTCCGCCGGGACAACCACCGCTGCGGCTACTGCGGTCAGCACGCGGCGACGATCGACCACATCCAGCCCAAGTCGCGCGGGGGCCGGGACACGTGGGAGAACCTCGTCGCCTGCTGCCAGCGCTGCAACAACGTCAAGAGCGACCGCACCCCGCACGAGATGGGATGGCGTCTGCGCACCGTCCCCCGGATGCCGCGCGCCGGCTCCTGGCTCGTGCGCGGCGCGGAGCGGACGCAGCCCGACTGGGACGACTACCTGGCGCCCGCAGCCTGACGCTGCGGAGTCGGCATCGCCCCCGCGGATATCCGATGACGACGTTCCGCCGTTCGAGTGGACGCGGTGCGAGGGGCGGGCTCGGCAAGGCGGAGGAGGAAGCGATACCGGCGGTATCGCGCCTGACGACAACGCCGCTGAGGTCGTCCCTCGCGCCGCGTCATTCGTTGTCGTTGCCGGTGTTGGCGCTGGCGTTGCCGGGGCGCTCGCCGGCCCAGGTCCAGTTCGCGACCTCGGGGATGTCCTCGCCGTGCTCGCGGGTGTAGGCGCGGGCGCGGATGCGGGCGTCCTGCATCTCCTGGCGGAGACCGGCGGCGCGGGCGCCGAGGCCGGGGGTCCGGTCGATGACGTCGATCACCAGCGAGTAGCGGTCGAGGTCGTTGAGCATCACCATGTCGAACGGAGTGGTGGTGGTGCCGTTCTCCTTGTACCCGCGCACGTGCAGGTTGCCGTGGCCGGTCCGCTTGTAGGTCAGGCGGTGGATGAGCCACGGATAGCCGTGGTACGCGAACACGATCGGGCGGTCGGGGGTGAAGACCGCATCGAACTCGCGGTCGGAGAGGCCGTGCGGGTGCTCCGACTCCGACATCAGGCGCATCAGATCGACCACGTTGACCGTGCGGATCGCGAGGTCCGGCAGCTTCTCGCGGAGGATGCTCACCGCCGCGAGGGTCTCGAGGGTCGGCACGTCGCCCGCGCAGGCGAGCACGACGTCCGGGGACTCGCCCTGCCGCTCGCTGCTCGCCCACTCCAGGATGCCGAGGCCGCGCGTGCAGTGCGCGACCGCCTCCGCCATCGTGAGCCACTGGGGCGAGGGCTGCTTGCCGGCGACGACCACGTTGACGTAGTCCACGCTGCGGAGGCAGTGGTCGTAGGTCGAGAGGAGCGTGTTCGCGTCGAAGGGCAGGTAGACGCGCACGACCTCGGGCTTCTTGTTGACGACGTGGTCGATGAAGCCCGGGTCCTGGTGGCTGAAGCCGTTGTGGTCCTGGCGCCAGACGTGGCTCGAGAGCAGGTAGTTGAGGCTCGCGATCGGGCGGCGCCACTCGATGTCGCGGGTGCCGTCCAGCCACTTCGCGTGCTGGTTGAACATCGAGTCGATGATGTGGATGAACGCCTCATAGCAGGTGAAGAGCCCGTGGCGGCCGGTGAGCAGGTAGCCCTCCAGCCAGCCCTGGCACTGGTGCTCCGAGAGCACCTCCATGACCCGCCCGGCGCGGGCCAGGTGGTCGTCGAGGGGGCTGAGCTCGGCGTCCCACTGCTTGTCGGTGGCGGCGTAGACGGACTGCAGCCGGTTGCTCGCGACCTCGTCCGGCCCGAAGAGGCGGAAGTTGGTCGGGTTGGCGCGGATGACGTCGGCGAGCCATTCGCCGAGCACCTTCGTCGCCTCCGCGACGGTGCCACCCGGCTGCTCCACGACGACCTCGTAGCGGCGGAAGTCGGGCAGGTCGAGGGTCTGCCGCAGCAGCCCGCCGTTCGCGTGCGGGGTCGCGCTCATCCGCAGCTCGCCCTCGGGGGCCAGCGAGCGGACGCGGTCGACCACGCCGCCCTCCTCGGTGAAGAGCTCCTCGGGCCGGTAGGAGCGGAGCCAGTCCTCGAGGAGGCGGGTGTGCGCCTCGGTGTCGCGGGCGTTGGGCAGCGGGACCTGGTGCGAGCGGTAGGTGCCCTCCACCTGGACGCCGTCGATCTCGGTCGGGCAGGTCCAGCCCTTCGGGGTCTTCAGCACGATCATCGGCCAGGCCGGGCGTGAGAGGTCGCCGGCGGCGGCGCGCTCCTTGATCGCCGCGATGCGGTCGAGCACCGTGTCCAGGACGTCGGCGAACCGCTCGTGCACGCGCATCGGGTCCTCGCCGTCGAAGCCGCCCTCGACAAGGAACGGCTCGTGGCCGTACCCGCGGAGGAGGCTGTCGAGCTCCTCCTGCGGGATGCGGGCGAGGACGGTCGGGTTCGCGATCTTCCAGCCGTTGAGGTGCAGGATCGGCAGGACGACGCCGTCGGTGAGCGGGTTCACGAACTTGTTGGAGTGCCAGCTGGTGGCGAGCGGGCCGGTCTCGGCCTCGCCGTCGCCGACGACCGCCGCGACCAGGAGGTCCGGGTTGTCGAAAGCCGCTCCGTACGCGTGGCTCAGCGCGTAGCCGAGCTCTCCGCCCTCGTGGATGCTGCCCGGGGTCTCGGGGGCGACGTGGCTGGGGATGCCCCCGGGGAAGCTGAACTGGCGGAAGAGGCGGCGCAGCCCCTCCTCCGACTCGTCGATGTGGGAGTAGATCTCGCTGTAGGTGCCGTCGAGGTAGGCGTTGGCGACCATGCCCGGTCCGCCGTGGCCGGGACCGGTGATGTAGAGGGTCGGCTGGCGGCGCTCGCGGATCGCGCGGTTCAGGTGCGCGTAGATCAGGTTGAGGCCGGGGGTGGTGCCCCAGTGGCCGAGCAGGCGGGGCTTGATGTCCTCCCGGCTCAACGGGGTCTTCAGGAGCGGGTTCGCGAGCAGGTAGATCTGCCCGACCGCGAGGTAGTTCGCGGCGCGCCACCAGGCGTCGACCGTGTCGAGAGTGTCCTGGGTCAGCTCGGCGTCGGGGGGTCGCGCGATCCAGCTGTGCTCGGGGACGGGCAGGAGAGACGGAGCGGGGGAGTCGGCCATGTGCCCACGCTGGCATCCGGACGCCCGGGGCGGAAGGGCCTTGCAGGCCCGGCTCCGGAGGGGGTCAGCCGCGCGGCGTCGCCCGGCAGAGGACCAGCGAGCCCACCGCCGTCAGGAGCGCGGCGGGGACGAGGAGCAGAGCGGCGGCTCCGGCGGTGCCCGCGCTCTCGAGGACGTCCGCCACGACCGGCCGGCCCCCGGCGAGAGCGACGACGACGACCACCGCGAGTGCCACCGCTCCGAGGGCGAGGAGGAAGGCCGTCACTCCGCGCTCACGCCAGCGGAGGAAGACCGCTCCCGCTGCTCCGCCGAGGGCGAAGGCGGCGAGGAGCGAGCAGAGCAGGACGACGAAGCGCTCGAGCCACGGGCCGTCGAGGGGAGAGGCGAGGAAGAGCGCGCCGCCCAGCCACCAGCCCCCGGTCGCCTCCTCGATCGCCCCGAGGACCACGACGATCGCCGACCAGAGCACGGACAGTGCCGCGAAGGCGAGGGCGCTGCCGAGGACGTGGTCGCGCCGGGTCGCTCCGTAGCTCAGGGCCAGCCCGAAGGTGGCCGTCGTGGCCTGGATGGAGCCGATGAAGAGGAAGACGACGATCAGCATCCCCGGCCCCACGAGGAGGATGCCGGAGTCGCCGCCGCCCCGCTCGGCCCCGATCCCGCGGAGGACGAGCCACCAGATCACGAGGTTGCCGGCGAGGACGGCGAGCAGGACGAGCAGCGGCCAGCCGAGGACCGTCCCGGGGTGGGCGAGGTGGAGCCTCAGAACGGAAAGGATCCTCCGCGAGGAGGCGGAGCGGCGGGCGGGGGCGGTCATGGTCGGTCCTCTCGGATCGGGGGCGGTGGTGTCAGCTGCTGCGCGGGGTGGCGCGGCGGAGGATCGCCCAGCCCGCGACTCCGGCGATCGCGGTCGGGATGAGCGAGAGGGCGTAGCCGCCCGCGTATCCGACGCTGCCGAAGAAGGAGCCGACGGCGGGCCAGTTCTCGGTGAGCGTGAGGAGGGTGATCACGGCCAGCAGGAGGGCGCCGAGGATCCCGAAGAAGAGCAGCATCCCGCGCTGGCGCCAGCGTACGTAGACCGCCGCCGTCGCCGCTCCGATGAAGAAGAAGAAGAGCAGGGCGCAGAGCACCGCGACAGCCTGCTCGCCCACGGAGTCCCCGCCGAAGTAGATCGAGCGGAAGAAGCTGCCGCCGAAGCCCCAGCCGTCGGTCGCCCGCTCCACGATCCCGAGGACCACGAAGACGCCGGTGTAGAAGACCGAGAGGGCGACGAAGGTGAGGGCCGTGCCGAGGGAGAAGTCGCGGCGGGTGGCGCCGTAGCCGAGGGCGAGGCCGAAGGTGACGTTCACCGACTGGACGGCCACGACCATCATGTAGACGAAGAGGAAGAAGGACGCGCCGGAGTAGGTCATCCCCTCCTGCGCCTCGAGGCGCTCGCCGGAGTCGAGCCCGCGGAGGATCAGCCACCAGACGACCAGGTTGCCCGCCAGGATGACGGCCGTGATGATCAGCGGCGTGTAGAGGATGGTGGCGGGGTTCGCGAAGTGCAGGCGGACGATGCTGCCGAGGCGGCCGGCGGCGGTGTCGTGGCGCGCGGGGGCGCCGGTGAGGGCGGTCATTCCGAGGCCTTCCCGGTGGTGAGCTGGACGACGAGCTGCTGGAGAGGGACGGACTCGAGCTCGAGCCCGTGGCGGGCGGCGGAGGCGCGGCCGGCGTCGTCGAGGCGGGGGAGCGTGGCCGAGGCACGGCTGCCGAGAGCGGAGCGGGCGATGACCTCGCGTCCGGCGGTGAACGACTCGACGGCCTGCCGGGATCCGATGACCGTTGCCGCAGCACCCCGCAGCTCCTCCGCGTCGCTGTCCACGACGAGGCGGCCCTGATCGATGACGAGGACGTGCTCGAGCAGGCTGCTGACCTCGTCGATGAGGTGGGTGGAGAGGACGACCGTGCGCGGGTGCTCAGCGAAGTCCTGGAGGAGGCGGTCGTAGAACAGCTGCCGGGCGACGGCGTCCAGCCCCAGGTACGGCTCGTCGAAGAACGTGAGCGGGGCGCGGGAGGCGAGACCGACGATCACTCCGATCGCCGAGAGCTGTCCGCGGGAGAGCTTCTTGATCTTGCGGTCGACCGGGAGGCGGAAGTCCTCGACGAGCTCGCGGGCGAACGCCTCGTCCCAGCCGTCGAAGAACCAGGGAGCGCTGCGCAGGACGTGCTTCACCTTGAAGTCGTCCGGGTACTTCTGGCTCTCCTTGATGAAGCAGGTGCGGGAGAGGACGGCGGCGTTCTCCACAGGCGACTGCCCGAAGACGCGGATCTCGCCCGAGCTGGCGAACTCCTGGCCGGTGAGCAGCGACATCAGTGTCGTCTTGCCCGCGCCGTTGCGGCCGAGGAGGCCGTGGATGCGGTTCTCCTCCAGCGCGAAGCCGATGCCGTCGACGGCGCGCATGCGTCCGTAGGTCTTGGTGAGGTCGTGGACCTCGATGACCGCGCTCATCGCGATCCCCCTTCTGTGATCATGTCGGCGAGCTGCTCGGTGCTGAGGCCGAGCTTGGCGGCCTCGGCGAGCAGCGGAGCGACGAACTGGTCGCGGAACTGCGTGCGGCGCTTCTCGACCAGCCGGTCGCGCGCCCCCTCGGCGACGAACATGCCGATCCCCCTCTTCTTGTAGAGCACCCCGTCGTCGACGAGCAGGTTCACGCCCTTGCCGGCGGTGGCCGGGTTGATGCGGTGGAACGCGGCGAACTCGTTGGTCGACGGGACCTGCGACTCCTCCGGCAGTGCGCCGTCGATGATGTCGTTCTCGATCTGCTCGGCGATCTGCAGGAAGAGCGGGCGGGAGTCGTCCACGCGGGCTCCTTCGGTGCGGGGTTGGGTGGTTAGTTGGTGTTGTAACTAACCATGGAGGCGGGAGGCCTTCGTGTCAAGAGGGGTGTGCCGCGCAGTCGCCGCGACGAGGGCCGTGGCGTGCTTCGCTGGCGTTGTGGTGGGGCCCTGTCGTCGCTTCGCGGGGGGCGGGGCACGGCGGGTACACTGGCTCGGCCAGCCTCTGTAGCTCAATGGAAGAGCGACTCCGTCCTAAGGAGCAGGTTGGGGGTTCGAGTCCCTCCAGGGGCACCACGATCCGCAATCGGGATCAGTCCATCGGACGACCGCCGCCGTCGCTCCGTCTGACGCCACGGTCTGCCGCCCGCCCAGCACTCCGAGCTGTGCTGGTCGAGGCGCCGACGGTTCGAGTCCTCGATGGTCCTGCCCGGGTGGGGACTCCTCGGCGGCAGGGAGGCACGACCGAGGAGCTCCTTCGCGGGTTCGCGGCCGTCCTCGTCCTGAGCCTCTCCGTTCAGCGGAACGCGTTCGCGAAAAGCCGACTCGCGGGATTCAGCGCGCTGCTCGCGATAGCCGGTCGCATGGCGGCCGTCCGCAGGCGGTCGCTGTCGGAATTCGAGACCCCCTTCCTCGGCTGGATGTGGCGGGCCGTCCTCCGCCCGCGGTGCGTGCGCGAGCTCCTCGATCAGGCGAGGGCGGAGAGGACATCTCGGAGCGACGCCCACCGCCCGACCGCTCACGGCCTTCTGAGGGCGTCTCGCGGGCCTTCGCTCAGGCGGCGCCGCCATGATCGAGGCTGGTACTCGACGGAAGGTTCTCTGTGAGCATGTTCAAGCGCGTTCTCGGCATGGCGTCGAAGGCGCTCGATTCGAAGAGCGGCTCGGGGTCGTCCTCGAGCGGGACGACCGATTGGCGCGACCTCGTGCGCACCGCCGCCGACAAGGTGACGGGCGACTCGCGGAGCGGGCAGGCCCAGCCGCCTCAGCAGTACGGCTCACCGCGGCGACCCTCCGCGCGCCCGCAGGACGCCCGGCCCGGGCAGCAGCCGGTGGTCACGCAGGAGGACCGCGCAGCGATCGCGCGCTACGACTACCTCCTCCGCACCGCCGACCCCGAGCAGCTCGAGCAGGTGCACCGGGATGCGTTCGCGAAGCTGACGACGGCGCAGCGCACACAGGTCGAGGCGCGGCTCCGCGACGAGCTGCCCGCGAACGAGCAGCCGCGGTCCTCCGCCCCCGAGGACCTGGCGCGCGCGGCGACGCGCGGCGAGGTGAACGATCCGGGGTTCCTCAAGAAGATGTTCTCGAAGCCGGGGACCCGCGGCGCCCTCGCGGGTGCCGGCGTCGGAGCGGCGGCGGGCATCGGGCTCGGCGCGGCGGGCGGACTGCTCGCGGCGGTCGCGGGCGGTGCCGTGATCAGCAGCGTCGCCGGTCCGCTGCTCGCGCAGGCGTCCGGCCTCGGCGTGGACTTCGAGAACCTCGCCGGCGGGTTCGGCGATCTGGGCGACTTCGGTGACATCACGGGCGGCGCGGGCGAGTTCGTCTCCGGCGCGGGCGAGCACGTGTCCGGGCTGGGGGAGCAGGTGTCCGAGTTCGGCTCGGACTTCCAGCTGCCGGGTCTCGGCGACCTCGGGAACCTCTTCGACCGCTAGGCGGTCCCGGCCGGAGCGCTCCGGCGGCGGAGGAACGGCGACGCGATCGCGAGCGCCGCTCCGACGACGAGCAGGACGGCGCCCACGATCGCGACGGCGGTCGTCGACCAGTCGGGGAGGTCGACGACCGTCGTGCCGTTGAGGAGCTTCCATTCACAGGCTGCGCCGAGCGGCCACCACGACCAGAAGCCGCGGACGAGCTCTCCCGCTTCGGGCGGGACACCGCCGAGGCTGACGCTGCAGACGTAGTCGAAGCCCTGACGGTCGATGTTCGCGTACTGCAGAGGCACGAGTGCGAGCGCGGCCAGGCCGGCGACGGCGAGGACGAGGCCGGCGATCAGGGCGAGACGGGCGGCCGTGAGGCGCTTCTTCACCGGTGTCGAGGCGGGGGCGGGCGGCGTCTCGGTCATCATCCGATGGTGTCATGAGCGCGGAAGGGCCGGGCGGGGGTGCGCAACTACGGCTGAGACGCGTGCATCGGTCTGATTCAGCGCTTCGCGAGAAAGTCAGCATCCGGTGCGCAAGAGTCGCCGGTGTGCTGGCGCGATCGGATGCCGTCACCAGCGTCCGCCGACCGCCCGCAGCGCGACGGCCAGCATCCCGGCCAGCGCCACCAGGACGGTCGCGATGACGAAGATCCCGGACGAGTAGCCCTCGACCATCAGCGGCAGCACTGCTCCGAGGACGGTCCCGACCTGCGTCACGGCCGTGTATGCGCTGGCGCCCGCGCCGACTCCGCCCCTGCTCGTTCGACCGAGCAGGACCAGGCCGGTGCTCTGAAAGCCGACGCCCACTACGGCGTAGAGCACCTGGGCCAGCAGCAGCACCGGATAGGTGGTCGCGAGGAGCAGGAGCGAGAACGATGCGACCCCGAAGAGGGCGATCACGACGAGGGTGACGGCGCTGCCGCGGGCCGCGCTGAGCCGACCGAGCAGAGGCAGCGCGGCCAACTCCAGTAGAGCCGATATCAGGAACAAAGGAGGCACCTCGGCAGGGCGGAGCCCGGACGAGACAGCGAACAGCGGCAGATAGATCCCCCGAAGGGTGTCGGCCGACTTGAGAAGCGCCACGAGGACAAGCGCAGTGAAAAACGCTCCGCTTCTCGCTCGAGGCGTTCCGACTTCTCCGCCATCGTGCTCGCGCGGGAACGCGCGTCCAGCGAATGGTCTGCAGGTCGCACCGATCATCGTGATGCCGCCGAACACGGAGGCGATCAAGAGAGGATCGAGCCCGAGCGCGGACACGGCCGAGTAGATGACGAGGCCGAGGATGTATCCGCCGACCGTCATCAGCCGAAGACGCGTGACCGCGGCGACCTGTTCGTCGTCACTCAGCTGCGCGGCGACGCGGCCGAAGATCTGCGGGACGATCGTGCTGACGAGGAGCAGGAGAACGCCGCTCAGCATTACGAGCACGAATGTACCTGCGGTCGCGCGGAGTGCAAGGAGGGCGACCGGGACGGCTGCGCAGGTCAGGACCAATGCGCTGCGCGGGTACCCGTGATGGCGAACTGTAGGGACGAGCAGGGTGTTGTAGACGATGGCGGCGGCCGCGTTGACGAGAAAGAACACGGCGATCTCGCCCTTTGAGTGACCGGCCGAGTCGAGGGAGACGGGAACGGCTACGCTCGTGAGGCCTCCGATGGTCGCGTTGCTCAGCAGGGTCAGGGCGACGGATTGTGGGACGCGAGCGCCAGACAGTGGTTCCTCCTTAGTCGCTGACCGGTCTAGTTGGCGCGGACGGACGAAGGTGGATCCTCGATGTCGCCCGGGTCGTTGCGATCCGAAACTGATGCGCGCCACTGAATATCTCTCACCTAAAAGCCGTCCGACCCTATCCCCGCTGATTGAAATGTCGCGGCGAGACCGCGCCCCAGCAACAGGTCCTTCCCGCACCTCCGGGCCGTGGCCAGAAGATGCTCACCCCACACTGCAGCCAGGGGCGCCATCGCATCGCTCAGGTACACCATGTCGAATTCGCGTTCGGCGAAACCGCATCGGATCCCGATCGCGTTGAGATTGACCGGTCGCCGTGCAGTCGACCAGCCGCTCGGATGTTCGGACGCAATGGGAAAACCCGGCCCGAGCGCGACGACGGACCGTGAATGAGCTACTTCAGACATCAGTCCGACGAAAAGCATCGATGTGTCGTTCGGATGCTGACGAAGGATCTGCAGGTCAGCTCGGCTGTTCGTTGAATCTCGAGCCCACCTCGCGACGCGCTCCCACTCGGGCTGCTCCAATTGCGCCAGGGGCCTGTTGCAGATGAAGAACTCGATTTCCATATCGACACATCGATCGGCCCACTGTTCCAGGTTAGCTCGATTGCTTCTTGCTTGTTCGGCTGTATTTTCGGAGATGCTCGGCAGTTCTACGCCCCACGCGTCCTCTATCCAGTGAAGAGAAAGGCCCATCCGGCATAGCCTGTAGCCGAACTCCACATCTTCGACTCCATAAGTTGAGAAGCGCTCGTCGAAACCGCCCGCGGAGAAGAAATCCGATCGCGCCACTGCAATGTTCCGTCCCCAGTAGAAACGCCAGGGGACCGCCAGCGGAACCCGCCGGACATCGACATCCAACCACTTGTCCGATCTATAATCAGCGTAGCCGGGCCGCGTAGCCATCTCCATGTGTCTTGTGCGCCAGTCCGGGCCGCTGACAAGAGAACGGAATGAATGGGCATCTTCGCCAGAGAAGTCCCAGCCGTAGGTCGGCCCTGCTGTACTGCGTTTACCGACTTCCACGTTCGCCGCATGGGACTGAATCAGGTTCTCGCCCGCGAGAGTGCCGCAATCGAGGAAGATCAGTGTTCTGCCCCGAGATGCTCGCGCGCCGAGATTCCTTACCGCGCTCAGGCGGAACCCGTCGTCTCGTTGGCGAGTGTATGAGATGTCAATCGCGTGTTCGAAGGCCTTGACGACCGCAACGGTATCGCTCGAAGAGCCGTCGTCTGCGACGATGACCTCATAGGTGAACGACGCCTCTTGTTGCGCTAATGTCGTCAGAGTTCTTCTCAACTCGTCAGGGCGGTCATAGGTCGGAACGACGACTGAAACCTCCGGAGAAACACCGTCTTCTTTCTGCGGGAAGATCAACGGTCCTGACATGCCTTCATCCTTTCTCGCGTACCTGGAGGCATCGCAGAGCCGGCCCTCATTGTACGTTGCGGACTGCACTCCGCGATGTCGCGGTAAAGGAGTGATCGCTTCACGTCAGTTCGCTTGTGACTTAGCAATTCGATGTGCGAGACCGTAGCAGGCTGTGCCCTTCGGCGACCAGAGTGTGGCGCGCGTGGCACCCCTCGGGTCGTGAACACCGTGCGCACGCGCAGACGTGGCGCCAAGGCTCGCCCGCTGTCCAGCTCTCACAGAGCCAGGCGCGGCGAGTGTCATTTCGTGCCAGTCGTCGGCGTGGATGGCTGTGGGATATATGTTCATCATCACATCGAACCGACGAAGACCCACACGAAGAGGTGCGGAGTGATTTATCTCGATTCTGCGGCCACGTCTTTTCCCAAGGAGCATCATGTAGTGGACGCCATGAAATCCTATGCTTAACGTGGAACAAGCCCAGGCAGGTCGGGGCACCGGCTATTCGCTTGGGCTGAGGGCCAAGTCTGGGCAGCTCGTGAGTCGCTAGCAGATCTGGTCAAATGCATCGATCCGGAGCGGGTGACCTTCTCGCTGAATGCAACGATGTCTCTCAATGCGGTTGTGCACCACCTGGGCTCGATCGGGGGCCGCGTCCTGACGTCCGCTTTCGAACACAATTCAGTGGTTCGGCCACTTCATGCAGCGGCGCAGGAGGGTTCGGTCCGGCATGAGATCATTCCGCCCTCGACCAGCGGACCGTTCGATCTCGATCGACTGCAGGAGCAACTGCTTGCCGGCGGAGTCGCCGGGGTCATTGTCACCTGGGCCTCCAACGTCTCCGGTTCAGTGCTTCCGATCCGTGAAATCTCTGAAATCTGCAGAGAGGCCGGTGTTTTCATCGCCGTGGATGGGGCGCAGGCGCTTGGGTACCTTGATGTCGACGCGGGTCTTGCGGACGTGCTGGTGTTCGCTGGGCACAAGGGTTTGGGGGGACCTTTGGGTGTTGGTGGCGCTGTTGTCGGAGAAGGTGTCCGGTTGTCGCCTTTCGTCACCGGCTAATCGGGTGGACGTTCTGAAAGTCGGGATCATCCCTGCTGGCTGCCCTGGTCGCAAGAGGCGGGAACACAGAATGGGATCGGAATCGCCGGGTTAGGCGCGGCTCTGAGGCTGTTGGACGGGGCCGAGATCGCCAGAAGGCGGCGTCGAGCAACCGATTTGCGAGAACGATTCGTTACTGGTCTCAGTGGTGGTGGCGCGGTCACCCTCATCGAATCGCCCAGCGCCGAAGAACCTGTCGGAGTGGTGTCGTTCCGGATGAACCGTGTGACCCCGAGTGTTGCTGCTTCGCTCCTCGAAGAACGCTTCGACATTCTCGTTCGCGCCGGACTGCATTGCTCTCCTCTGGCCCACGAGACTCTCGGCACAGGCGATGGCGGGACTGTCCGGGTGAGTTTCGGGCCGAGAACTACGACAAATGAGGTCGATCTAGCACTTGCCGCAGTCCAGTCCATCTCATCGAGTTCGAGCGAAAGGAAATGATGAAGAATGTCGGTCACCTGGGACCCCGAATGGGTCTTCTGCAGGTCGAATCCGCGTCGAGTGTGGGAGGAAGACGGACTCGCGGTCTGTTCTGATCCAGCTCCCCTTCGGCAGGGTCACCTCCTCATCTACACAACCGAGCACTATCCATCGGCCGCAGACATGGATGCGCAGGCGGCAGAGCGGCTCGACGCATTGGAGGCCGACCTTTGTAAGCGCATCTGTGCGAAGTTCGGGGACTACGTTCTGTTCGAGCACGGGCGTACCGGTCACTGTCTTCGAAGTCGTCCTGGAGAGCGCCTCTGTCATCACATGCACGTCCACATGATCCCCGGCGCCCTAGACCTGCGGGGCTATGCAGGAATAGCGCAAGAGATCGAGATCTCATCATGGCGAGACGTCCTAGCCCTTGGTAGCGATGTCGATGGCTACGTTGTCATCGGCAATGCGCACGAAAAGGTCGTCGCGCCATTGACGCGCTCTCTTCCTCCGCATCACCTGCGTACGGTGATCGCGCGAGCGAACGCAACTCCAGATCTCGCCGACTGGGAACTCGCTCTCGCGGGAGAAGAGGTGGGCCTGGTCGCCGCTGCATCGCATTCGACTGTCGTCGCGCTCGTTGAGAATTTTCGGTTTGCGAGGGCGACATGAAGCGCCCCGTTGTACTGCATGTCTCGTGGGGAAGGGGGAACGGCCACGTCACGCGCCTGGTAGCCATAGGTCGGGCTTTTCACTCCGCGGGTTGGGACTGTGTTCTACTCGGTCGGCAGAATGCGGTGCACGATCGATTGGTCTCGAAGGCGGGAATCTTCACGACAGCCTATTACCGCGAAGGTGTCGCAGACATCGACCCATGGGCAGAATGGGGAGATCCTGGCGTGTTCGATAAAGCAGTCGTTGCTGACGTCGCTGTGCTCCAGCGGTTCAGGCCGGACCGGGTGATCAACGATAACCGATTGTCGATGATCGTAGCTTGCGCTTCGCTCTCCATCCCGATCGTCACGCTATGCCAAGACAATCAGCTCGTCGGCTACCGCTATCAGGGCGAGGGAGTGTCCGAGATCTGGACCGGACCGCTCATGGCGGTCAACGAGGCTCTTGGGCGGCGAGGGCTTCCCCTGGTCGATCGAGATGTTCGAGAACTGTTCGAACGCGGGCTGATCGCAATACCGAGTGCGCCGAGTCTTGACGTAATGGAGAGCCGCGTCGGTATGAGAGAAGTGGTTTTCACTGGCGTTCTCGGACCGGTCAAAGCGGGTCTGCATGGATCCGGGTTGCTGTTCTATCGGACGGTAGGAGGAATCGACTCGGAGTTCCTGCACGCTTTCGAGAACTGGGAAGGAGAAATCTATGTGGCGACCGGAGACCAGGCGTCAGCGGATTCGTATCGACATGTCCCGGACGCCATCCACGTCGCGGCTCTCTGGGATCTCGAAGAAGTGTTTCCGGAGCTGGCTGCCGTCGTGCATCACGGAGGACATGGAATCGCGACGACGTGCGTGGCATCAGGGGTGCCAGCCGTCATTCTTCCAGGTCACAATCCGGAGAGGCGTTCGAACGGGTATCGGGTGGAGTTGTCGGGGTGGGGGAAGGTGCTCGGTCCACTTTCAGCGGAGGGTACTCGATGGGGCCCGGCCGTCGATGTGACCGGAGACCGTCCTCCGTGGAGCGATGTCCGTGGTGCAGTCGACGCTCTCCGGGCCCCCGACGTCGACGCGGGCGGGTCCGTCGCGTCAGCATCAGAGCTCGTCCGGCTGCTGACATGACGAGGGAGAAGCTCGTCCGAGACGGTGTACCGGCACTGCTTTGGGGTCTCGGTGTCGACGCGCGCTTCAGATCCGTCGATGCCGGCGAGCGGCGGGCCTGGCTCCTGGCGAAGCTGAAGGAGGAATGCGACGAGGTCCTGGCTGCCCCGTCCGTCGAAGAGCTGGCGGACGTCGCGGAAGTCCTGCATGCGCTCGCGTCGGAGCTCGGAGTGGCCTGGAGCGAGGTCGAAGCGGTGCGCGAGAGGAAAGGAGCGGACCGCGGAGTGTTCGACGCCGGAGTCGTGATGCGACTCTCCGAGTAGCACTCTGCTCGCGCGGCGGCGTCGTACCCTCGTCTGCATGGGGTTCGTCTTCTCGCTGCTGATCATCGTCCTGACCGTGCTCGCGCTGGTCGACGTCGTACGGCAGCCGGACAACGTCATCAAGAACCTGCCCAAGATCGTGTGGATCCTGCTGATCTTCTTCCTCCCGCTCATCGGCGTCTCGCTGTGGTTCCTGCTCGGGCACGACTGGAAGCGCGGCGACGGCGGATCCTTCGTGCCGGGCGGCCGAGTGCCCCGCCGCCGGAAGCAGGCGCCGCCGCCGATGGTGGTGCGGCCCGCTCCGAAGAGCACCGAGGAGCAGCTCGCCGACCTCGAGCGCGAGGAGGCGCACTACGCGCGGCTCGCCGAGGAGCAGCGTCGCCGCCGCGAGGGTGAGCGGCCGCTCGACGCGTGAGCGGCCGCTCCGGAGGCCGCTACTTCGAGAAGTTCGACGCCGCCCACTGGATCGAGGCGATCTTCGCCTGACCCGCGACGCTCGGGTGGAAGTAGTCGGTGGTCCCGATCAGGCCCTTGGTGACGGGGGTCGCGGTGAGCGCTCCGCCGTCCCAGTCGCAGAGCTGACCGGCGGCGCTGCACGCCGTCTGCAGCGCGGTGTTGTACTGCGTCGTCCGCGTCTTCGCGGCAGCGGCGGAGGCGGCAGCGGCTGTGCTGCTGAGCCTGCGGCCGGTGGAGCTGACGCCGCGCGTGGTCCGGCAGAGGTCGCCGCCCGCCCAGACGAGCGCGCCGACTCCGGTCTTCACGACCGACCACTCGGAGGCCACGTTCGGCATCGACGAGAGGACGATGCGGGCGGAGGGCCACGTGGTGCGGATCTTCGTGATCGCGGCGGAGGCTCCGGTGCGGAACGTGCTCGCCGGGGTCATCGTGTAGCCGTCGGAGGCGACGCGGTTGTCGGGCGAGCAGAGGTCGTTGCCGCCGATGAGCAGGGTGACGACGTCCGGCCGCACGCCGGCGGCGACCGCGGCGTCGATCCGCGAGGGGACCTGCGCGACGACGTCGCCGGTGGTGGCGAAGTTCGCGGTCGTGACGGTGGTGCCGGGGAGCGCGGTCCGCAAGCGGGAGGCGAAGGAGTTCACGGAGGAGCTGGTGCCGGTGGACCAGTTGTTGCGGGGGCAGTCCGCGAAGGAGCCGCAGGTCCCGTAGGCCTGGGTGATGGAGTCGCCGAGGCTCAGCACCGAGAGGGTGGCGGGAGTGGCGGCGGCGGCGGCCTGCGCCGGGAGCAGCGCGGCGGCGAGGGCGAGCGCGGCTCCGACGGCGAGGGCGCGGACGCGGCGGCTCGGGGTCGGCGGGCGGGAGAGGGAGAGGCTCATGGGGGACCGTTCTCGAGGGGGAGGACGGTGGGGGAACCGTCGGTGCTGACGCTAGGGGAGCGGCGCCCCGGATGACCCCGAACGGGTGACCCCAGAACGGGCCGGATGTGCGCGACGGCAGCGGATCCGGTCGTCCGGCGGGCGGAACCGTCTGGAAGGCGAGCGTCCTCTCAGCCGCCTGCCACCGGCACGATCCGCAGCCGGCTCATCGCCCAGACCAGCGCCCCCGACGCGAGGAACGCGACCGCGATCACGACGACGAACACCGACACCTGCCCGTACCCGGTCGCGGGATCCAGGAACGGATAGGGCACCCAGCCGTCCGTCGCTCCGCGGATCAGCACCACGACGAGCCAGACGATCGGGTAGACCACGACCAGCCAGAGCCTGCGCCACGGCAGCGGAGGGCGATCCGCGAGCAGCAGCCAGTCGAGCAGTCCGTAGACGGGGAACAGCACGTGCATGACGGTGTTGGCCCACGGCAGCGCCACTCCGCCCGCCACATCGGTGAGGAGGGTGTTGTAGACGAGGCCGACGACGATGATGTACCCGGTGAAGGCACCCCGCACCAGTAGGAGCCCGCCGGGCGCGGGACGGCGGCGGAGCGCGAGCACGGCGGTGGCTCCGAGCACGACGGCCAGCACGATGTTGCTCTGGATGGTGAAGAAGCCGAAGAAGTTGAACGGGTTCAGCGGCGTCCGAGAGGCGGTGTCGACGGCCGTCGCGATCACGGCCACCAGAACGGCGGCGGCCACGAGGAGGCGGAGGAGCGCGACCGGCACGCGGGCCGACTCCGCCCGGGAGGAGGGAGCGGGTGGCGTCATCGCTCGAGCGTAGCGCCGGAGCGCCTACCCTGTCCCCGTGCTCACGATCGGTGTCGACCTCGCTGCGGAGCCGGTGCGCACCGCTCTCGCCGCCCTCGAGTTCTCCGGCGGCCGGGCCGTCGTCCGCTCGCTCGTACTCGGCGCCGAGGACGCGACGATCGTCGAGGCGTCACGGGACGCGGCGGTCATCGGGATCGACTGCGCGTTCGGCTGGCCGGTGGAGTTCGCGGCGTTCGTCTCCGCGCACACGCGACGGGAGGTCTCGCCGCGGACGCTCGCGGGACGCGACTGGCGCCGCCGCCTCGCGTACCGCGAGACGGACCGGGTGGCGCGCGAGGTCACCGGCCGCTGGCCGCTCAGCGTCTCGACCGACCGGCTCGGGATGACCGCGATGCGCTGCGCGGAGCTGCTCGACGCCTTCGCCGCGAGCGGGGAGGACGTCGACCGCTCCGGGCGCGGACGGCTCGTCGAGGCGTACCCGGCGGCGGCGCTGCGGCTCTGGGGAGTGGACACCACGGGGTACAAGACGCGACCGGAGGCCGTGGCGCTCGCCGCGGAGTCGCTGCGACGGGCCGCACCCTGGCTCGATGTGCCGGCGCCCGCGCTCGCGCTGATGAGCCGCTCCGACGACGCGTTCGACGCCGTCGTCGCCGCTCTCAACGCCCGCGCCCACGCCCTGGGCGCGACCCTGCCGGTGCCTCCCGAACTGCAGGAGGCGGCGGAGGCCGAGGGGTGGATCGCGGTCCCGACCGGATCGCTCGCGGAGCTCGCGGGCTGATCCGGCCGTCTCGACGGGTGTGCGCTCAGGCCGGGATCTTCGCCCCCAGCAGGCCGGCGGCGACCTCGGCGGCCCGCTCGGCCTCCTCGACGGTCGAGAAGGGTCCGGTGGGGACGAGGGAGGGCGCGGTGGTCAGTCGGGCGTCGATCTCGAGTCGGAACCGGGGCAGCTCCGCCCCGGGAACGACGACGATCCTGACTCCGTTCCGGCTCCATCGCGCGGGTTGGATAGAAGAAATCTGTGTCATGGTGCTCTCCGCTTTCGCGATCATCCGCACGGGTGGCTGACGCCTCGACCGTGCACGCTTCACGCTACGTCCGGTGCCCGTCTCTCCGAACGGGCTTGACCTCTCAGGCTCGTCGGGCGTAGTGCCTCATTGCAGTCGGTCGAGGGTGTCGCTGATCCGCCGCAGGCACTCGATGAGGACCGACACCTGCGCGGCGTCCAGGTCGGCGAGCACCTCGCCCTCGGCGGCGACGAGATTGCGCATCGCCTCGTCGACCCGCTTCGTGCCCCGCGGGGTGAGCGAGACGATCTTGCTGCGCGAGTCGGCGGCGTTCTGCTCGCGGACCACGAGCCCGCGGGCCCCGAGGCGGTCGACGCGGCTGGCGAGGTTGCCGCTGGACAGCGCGAGGTGCGTGGCCAGGGCCGAGGGCGTCATCCCGCCCTCCCCGCGCTGCCGCAGCAGCGAGAGGAGCTCGAACTCCCACGGGGCGAGATCGCTGACGGCGAAGGACTGCCGCCGCACCTCCTGCACGCGCGGGCTGAGCCGGCGGAGGCGGGAGACGACGTCCAGAGGCGCGAAATCGAGGTCGGGCAGGGCCCCGGCCCACGCGTCGATCACCAGATCGACATCGTCGTCTTCGCGCATGCCCCGATTATCCCCGGACGGCGCGGGCGCCGACGACGGGTGGTCCGGGGAGGCCGGCGGGCCTAGCCTGTGCGGACGACGGGCGGACCGGTCAGGCGCGGGCGGCCCGGACGTAGGCGACGATCGCGTTGGCGTGGCCGTGGCCCAGGCCGTGCTCGGTCTTCAGCCAGGTGACGACCTGCATGTGCGGCTCGGAGCGCAGACGCTCGTCGGCGAGGTCCAGCCAGTCCTGGACGGGACGGTCGTAGGTCTTCTCGATGCTCGGGAAGTACGAGGCCGGTCCCTTCGGCTTCGCACCGTCGGCGGGCGGTTCGGGAGCGAGCACGCGGTCGGTCATGCGGTCACGATAGCGAGCCGCGGTCAGGTCGTGTAGGCCGAGGGGTCGAACCGGCCGAGCTCCTCGCGGAAGGCGAAGGCGAAGTCGGGCCAGAGCAGGGTGAGTCGCCGGTTGTCGTCCAGGTACCAGCTCTCGCAGCCGCCGTTGGTCCAGACGGTGTCGGCGCTGAGGGCGTCGAGGCGGGCGACGGAGGCGGCCTCGGCCTCGGCGGTGACCTCGAGCCGGTCGGCGCCGGAGACCGCGAGGTGGTCGAGCGCGGCGAGCACGTAGGCGATCTGCGTCTCGATCATGTGCACCGCGGAGTTGTGGCCGAGGCTCGCGTTGGGGCCGTTGACGACGAAGAGGCTCGGGAAGCCGTGGACCGCGGTCGACTCGTACGCGACCATGCCGTCGGCCCAGCGGTCGGCGAGGAGGACGCCGCCGCGGCCGCGGATGCGCCGGGCGAAGGGCGGCCGCGTGGAGTGGAAGCCGGTCGCGAAGACGAGCACGTCGACCCCGTGCGGGACGCCGTCGTCGCCGAGCGCGGCCCCCTCCTCGAGGCGCCGGAGCGGACCGGGGACGACGCGGACGTGCGGCTGCGCGAGAGCGGGGTAGTAGTCGTCCGAGAGGAGCACGCGCTTGCAGCCGATCTCGTAGTCCGGAGTCAGCACGGTGCGGAGTGCGGGATCGATGATCTGCGACTCGAGGTGGCCGAGCGCCTCCGCCCGCAGCCGGTCGATGGCCTCGGGCACGGCGACGCGGCCGGCGAAGCCGAGCTCGGCGCGCCAGAACAGCTCCTCGCGGAGCCTCGCCAGGGCCCCGGGCGCGCGGGAGAGGGTTCGGCGCTCCTCCGGCGGGTACGGGCGGTTCCGGCGGGGGACGACGTACGGGGCTGAGCGCTGGAAGAGCACCACCTCGGCGGCGCGCTCGGCGAGGTGCGGCACGATCTGCACGGCGGAGGCTCCCGAGCCGACGATGCCGACGCGCTTCCCGTCGAGGTCGACGTCGTCCCTCCAGCGGGCGGAGTGGAAGGCGGGACCCGCGAACGAATCCAGGCCCGGGACGGCCGGGAGGCGGGGCTCGGAGAGGCGCCCCGCGCAGACGAGGAGGACCGCGGCGGAGTAGTCGCCCCGGGAGGTGCGCACCCGCCAGCGGTGCGCCTCCTCGTCGAAGACCGCCTCGAGCACCTCGGTCCCCAGCCGGAGTCGGGGCGCCAGGCCCTCCTTCTCGACGACGCGCTCGAGGTAGGACTGGATCTCGGCCCCGGGGGCGTAGAACGCCGACCAGTCGGCCTCGGGGGCGAAGGAGTAGGAGTAGAGGTGCGAGGGGATGTCGCAGGAGACTCCGGGGTAGACGTTGTCCCGCCAGGTCCCGCCGATCCGCTCGGCGCGCTCCAGCACGACGAACGAGGTCCCGCCGCGGCGCTCCAGGCGGACCGCGGCTCCGAGCCCGGCGAACCCGGCGCCGATCACGACGACGTCGACGTCCATCAGACCGTCGTCCTCGCCAGGACGCTGCCCGCCGGGTCGCGGTGCGGATCGGCGAGGAAGTGCTCGAGGACGGCGAGGAGCTCGGCGGGCCGCTCGGCGAGCACCGCGTGACCGGCGTCGAGGACGGCGTAGCGGGCGTCGTCGATCGCGCCGAGCAGGGCCTCGGCGCCCTCGACTCCGGCGACAGCGTCGGCGGAGCAGCCGACCACGAGGGTCGGAACCCGGCAGTCCGAGGCGGCCGCAGCGACGTCGGCCCGGGCGGAGGCGGCGAGCATCCTGGCGACGTCGGCGCCCCACGGGGAGGAGGCGGTGGCCGAGCGGACGGCGAGGAGCCGAGCGGCCTCCTCCTGCGCGTCGGGCGGGAGCATCGGCCAGAGGCGCGCCGCGCGGAGGAGGCGCTCCGTCGGCCGCAGCCATCCGGCCACGAGGGCGAGGGCGCGCACCCGCCGATCGCCCGCGGCGAGGGCCACGGCGGCTCCGAGCGAGTGGCCGATCAGGACGGCCTCGTCGGCGCCGAGCGCGTCCAGGGAGGCGCGGACCGCGGCGGGTCCGTCGAGCCAGGGGTCGCCGAGATCGGCGAGCTCGAGCGCGGCGACGCGGTGGCGCCGCGCCAGCATCGGCAGCAGCAGCCCGGTGTCGCTCCGCGCGCCCCGGCCGACGCCGGTCAGCATCAGGACCGCGCGCGGGCTCCCGGCGCCCGCGGTCAGCAGCCGCACGGTGGCGCTGTCCGACTCGATCCGCTCCTCCCGGACCAGCTCGGCCTGGCGCCGCAGGTACTCGGAGCGGGTCATGACGCCCGGCGGGTCCCGCGGACCGGGAGGCGCATCCGCTGAGGACCCGCCGCTGCGACGGGCTCCGCCCGCAGCGCCCTCTCCGGCGCGACCACGCCGTACGTCGTGGTGCGCTGGCGCCAGCCGCGGCCGATCTCGCCGCTCAGCCGGGCGACGGTCGCGATGTCGAGCGAGCGGTAGGCCTCCGCTCCGGCCTCGGGCCGCAGGGCCCCGTCGAGCAGCAGGCCGCCGAGGTCGTCCGCCCCGCCGCGGAGGAGGACCTGCGCCGCGTGCAGTCCGAGCTTGGTCCAGGCGGTCTGCACGTGGGCGATCCGGCCGTGGAGGACGAGCCGTGCGACGGCGTGCACGGCGCGGGTCTCGCGGAGGGTCGGCCCGCCCCGGCTCGCGCGCACCACGGAAGGAGGCGCCTCCGCCGGGACGAAGGGCATCGCGATGAACTCGGTGAAGCCGCCCGTCTCGTCCTGGATCGCCGCGAGCGTGCGCAGGTGCGCGAGCTGCTGCTCGGGGGTCTCGACGTGTCCGTAGACCATGGTCGAGGTGGAGCGGAGGCCGCTGCGGTGCGCGGCCGTGATCGCCTCCCGCCACTCGGCCACGGTCGGGTCCGTCCCCTCGCTCAGGACGGCGCGGACGTCGTCGTCGAGGATGCGGGCGGCGGTCCCCGGGACGGAGTCCACGCCGGCCTCGCGCAGAGCGTCGAGCATCTCGGGCAGGGTTCGGCCCGTACGCCGGGCGACCTCGAGGATCTCGCCGGGCCGGTAGGCGTGCAGGTGCAGCGAGGGCTGCCGCTGCTTCAGCGTGCGGACGATCAGCAGCAGATCGTCGCCCGGGTGCTCCGGTCCGATCGCGCCCTGGAGGCAGAGCTCGGTGGCGCCGAGCGCGACCGCCTCGTCGGCGAGCTCCTCCAGCCGCTCGACGGTCAGATCGCCGACTCCCCAGAGCGAGGTGTCGATGTTGCGGTTCACGACGACCGAGACCTCGTCGCCGGCGGCGTCGTGCCGCAGGTCGTCCGCCAGAGCGGAGAGGGCGTCGAGGTCGTCGCCGTCGGCTGCGAGCAGGGCGAGGTAGTCGGCGTCCTCGAGACCGGCGGGGTCCGTCTCCGCCCGGGCGAGCACGGCGCCGAGGGCGGGCGCGACCGGTCGGGGCAGGGGGTCGAGCGAGTCGCGGTAGGGCCGGGGGAGGACCGCCGCCGCCTCGTCGGCGAGCCAGGTCCCGCGGTCGGCGAGTGCCTCGACGTAGGGAGCGACGCGCGGATCGATCCAGGTGGCCGAGTCGCGGAGGTACTGCGGGTGGGCGGTCAGCCGCTCGTGCAGCCGGTAGCCGGCCGCCGCGGTGAGCCGCGCGAGGTCGTCGATGTTCGGCCAGGGGCGCTCCGGATTCACGTGATCCGCCGTGAGCGGGCTGACACCGCCCCAGTCGTCGACCCCGGCGCGCAGCAGCAGCCCGAGCTCCTGCTCGTCGGTGAGGTTCGGCGGCGCTTGGATCGTCGCCTCGGCGCCCAGCACGAGGCGCGCGACCGCGACGTTGGCCACGTACTCCTGCAGCTCGAGGTCGACCTCGTTCTGCATGGCCGTCCGCGGCTTCGCGCGGAAGTTCTGGACGATGCACTCCTGCACATGGCCCCACCGCTCGTGGGACTCGCGGATCGCGAAGAGGGCGTCCGCCCGCTCCGCCGCGTTCTCGCCGATGCCCAGCAGCACGCCGGTGGTGAAGGGGATGCGGCTGCGTCCCGCGTCCTCGAGCACGCGCAGGCGCAACGCCGGGTCCTTGTCCGGGGAGCCGTAGTGCACGCCGCCCTTCTCGGACCAGAGGCGCTCGGCGGTCGTCTCGAGCATCATGCCCATCGAGGGCGCGACCGGGCGGAGCCGCTGCAGCTCGGCCCACGACATCACGCCGGGGTTCAGGTGCGTGACCATGCCCGTCTCGCTCATGACCAGGACGGCCATCGCGCGCACGTACTCGAGCGTCGAGGCATAGCCGTGCTCGGCCAGCCAGGCGCGGGCGACCGGCCACCGGTCCTCCGGGCGGTCGCCGAGCGTGAACAGGGCCTCCTTGCAGCCGAGCTCGGCACCGGCGCGGGCGACCTCGAGGATCTCCTCCGGCTCCATGAAGGTCGACTCGCGCTTGGCCGCGAGCCCGCCCGGTGTCTCCACGAAGACGCAGTAGTGGCACCGGTCGCGGCAGAGCTTGGTCAGCGGGACGAAGACCTTCCGCGAGTAGGTGACGACGCCGGGCCGTCCGCGGCGGGCGAGTCCGTCGTCGCGCAGGCGGCCGGCGGCCTCCAGCAGCAGGTCGAGGTCGTCGCCGCGCGCGCCGAGGAGCTCCTCGGCGGTCACGCGCGTCAACGCCTCGCCGCGGTCGAGCCGGGCGAGCAGGGTGGCCGTGGTCATGCGGGAGCGGCCCTTCCGAAGGGGGTCGTGGCGGAGGCGGGAGGTCAGAGCGCGCGCAGCCGCGGCGCGAGGTCGCGCTCGAAGGCGTCGAAGAAGCGCTGCTGGTCGTCGCCCGGGGCGTGGAAGACCAGGTGGGTGAAGCCCGCGTCGACGTAGGGCTTGATCTGCGCGACCGTCTCCTCGGGGTCGGAGCCGACGATCCAGCGCTTCGCGACCTGCTCGATCGGCAGCTCGTCGGCGGCGCGCTCCATGTCGACCGGATCGGTCAGCGAGTGCTTCTGCTCGGGCGACAGCGAGAGCGGCGCCCAGAAGCGCGTGTTCTCGAGCGCGAGCGCCGGATCGGGATCGTAGGAGAGCTTGATCTCGATCATGCGGTCGATGGTCGAGGAGTCGCGATCGGCCGCCGCGGCGCCCGCCTCGACGGCGGGGAGCAGCTTCTCGGTGTAGAGCTCCATGCCCTTGCCCGACGTGCAGATGAAGCCGTCGCCCGCCCGGCCGGCGTACTTGGCGACGACGGGGCCGCCCGCCGCGATGTAGACCGGCACGCCGCTCTCGGGCTTGTCGTAGATCGACGCCTCGTGCGTGGAGTAGTACTCGCCGTCGAAGGTGACGCGGTCGCCCGCCCACAGCGCGCGCATCAGCCGCACGGCCTCGCGCAGGCGGGCGAAGCGCTCCTTGAAGTCGGGCCAGGTCTGCTCGCCCGCGCCCTGATAGCCGGTGGCGACCTCGTTCAGCGCCTCGCCGGTGCCGACGCCGAGCATGATCCGCTCGGGGTAGAGCACGCCGAGCGTGCCGAACGCCTGGGCGATGACGGCGGGGTTGTAGCGGTAGTGCGGGGTCATGACGGAGGTGCCGAGGGTGATGGTGGAGGTGCGCTCACCGGCCGCGGCGAGCCAGGCGAGGGAGAACGGCGCGTGCCCGCCCGTGTGCCGCCACGGCTGGAAGTGGTCCGAGACGACCGCGGTCTCGAAGCCGTGCCGCTCGGCGCCGACCGCGAGCTCGACGAGCTCCCGGGCGCCGAACTGCTCCGCCGATGCCTTGTACCCGAGCGTGATCGTCATCTGCAGCCTTCGTGAGAGGTGGGACGGCTCCCGGAGCGGGAGCGGCCCCTCCATTCTGCGCCTGCCGCGGCGCCCGGCGGGACGGGTGGACGCACCCGGGGGAGGCGTGCCCCGATCCCGCGCTGGGGAGGAGCGTCAGGCCGGCGGAGCGGCGATGTTCACCATCCAGCCGACGCCGTAGCGGTCGACCAGCATCCCGAAGCGGTCGCCCCAGGACGAGGCGACCAGCGGCTCGACGACCGTGCCGCCCTCGGCCAGGCCGTCCCAGTAGCCGCTCAGCTCGGCGTCGTCGTCGCCGAAGAGCGCGATCGTGATGCGGGCGCCGCTCTCGGCCGGGCTCGAGGAGGGGGAGTCGGAGCCCATCAGGATCATCCCGCTCGGCGTGACGAGCTGGGCGTGCATGATCCGGTCCTGGTCGGCCGGATCCGCGCTCATCCCGAAGTCGCCGAAGCGGCTGGAGCTGAGCTCGCCGCCGAGGACGTCCCGGTAGAACTCCATCGCCTCCTGCGCGGAGCCGTCGAAGCCGATGTAGGGGCTCAGTGAAGTGGGCACGGCACGCCTTTCCGTCGAGGTGCGCCCAGTATCTCCGCGTCCCGACGCGAGCACCAGGGGCGTCCTGCAGAAGGTCCGCCCCCGGTCCTCAGAGCTCGTCGCGGGTGGGCGGGTTCGCGCCGGAGCGGGAGGTCGTGATGCCGGCGACGTGCGCGGCGTGGCGGCCGATCGCGTGCAGGGCGGGGCCGTCGAGGAGCATCCCGTTCGCGGCGCCGAGGCCCTGGCGGAACGCCTCGTCGAGGATCGCGCCCATCGCGGAGTCGCCGGCGCCGATCGTGTCCGCCACCACGATCCGGGCGGCGGGCACGGTCACCCGCGTCATGGCCGAGGCCAGCAGCAGTCCCTCCGCGCCGCGGGTGACGACCGCGAGCTGCGACCCGAGGGAGAGCAGCCGGCTGAGGACCTCGTCGAGCTGCATCGTCGGGTAGAGCCACTCCGCGTCCTCGTCGCTGAGCTTCACGACCTCGCACGCGGCGGCGATCCGCTCGAAGCGCGCGAGCGCCTCGGCGTGCGCGCCGACCAGAGCCGGGCGGATGTTCGCGTCGACGCTCGCCGTCACTCCGGCGGGCAGTGCCTCGAGGAGCTCGAGCACGGCGGATCCGCCCGGCTCGAGGAAGATCGCGATGGAACCGGTGTGGACGTGGGAGGCGCCCTCCGGGTCCGCCGCCGGCGGGTTCCAGGAGAGGTCGAAGACGTAGCGGGCCGACCCGTCCGCGGCGAGGACCGCCCGAGCGGTGCTGGTGCGCTCCGAGCCGCCGTGCCGGACCTCCACGCCGGAGGCCTCGAGGTGGGCGCTGATGCGGCGGCCGCGCTCGTCGTCGGCGATGTCGGTGACGAGGGTCGCGGGCCGCCCGAGTCGGGCGAGCGTGAGGGCGACGTTGGCCGGGGAGCCGCCGACGTGCTCCGTGGCGCTGCCGTCGCGCTCGACGATGTCGATCAGCGCCTCGCCGATGACCAGGGTGCGGGAAGCCGGGCTGACGCGCTCGTCGGTGGAGGACATGCCGACATCATGCCGGGTGACGGGGTCGCCCCGCGACGCGCGGGGCCGACCGGCGCAAGCGGCTCGCGTCCCGACCGCGGTCTCAGCCCCGGTCGCGCAGGTCCGCCAGCACCGCGTCCACGCTCGTGATCTCGATCAGCGGCGCGTACAGGGACATGGCGTCGAGCGCGCGCTGGTGGTCGGCCTCGGAGGCGCCCGCGCAGGCGTCCGCGGCGACCCTGACCCGCACTCCGGCGTCCGCGGCCGCCAGCGCCGTCGAGAGCACGCAGCAGTCGGTCGAGACGCCGGTGAGCACGAGCTCGCGGGAGTCGTCGAGCTCGGCCTCGAGCTCGGGCCCCCACTTGCCGAAGGTCGTGGCGGTGATCGTGCGGTGGCCCTCGAACCCGGCCGCGAGCTCGTAGAGCCGGTCGCTCTCGGGGACGAGCGCGAACGGCCACTCGCGGTAGTAGGGGATCCACGCGCCGGCGGGCCGCTCCGGGGCGACGAAGCGGGTGGTCACGACCCGCTCGCCGAACGCCGGGAGGAGCCGGCGGGTCCCCTCGGCCGCGCGCTCGAATCCGCCGGATCCCCACGGCGACTCGGCGTCGGCGAAGACGTGCTGCAGGTCGATCGCGACGAGCAGGCTCACGCCGAGGCCTCCTGGCGGCGGACGGCCCCGCGCGAGAGGGCGAGCGTTCCCGCGAAGCCGATCACGAGCGCCACGAGGACGCCGAGGTTGGCGCCGGCCCAGTCGCCGTCGCGGCCGCCGAGCGGGCCGAGGAGGTAGCCCTCCCACTCGAACCCGGGGGAGTAGTTGACCACCAGGCCCCAGCCGACGATCGCGCCGATCAGCACGAGGGCCACGGGGACCGCCGAGACGCTGCCGTAGCGGCCGCGGGAGTCGTACAGAGCCTCCTGGTCGTAGTCGCGCCGACGGAGGAGGAGGTCCGCGAGGAAGACGCCGAGCCAGGCCGCGATCGGCACGCCGAGGGTGATCAGGAAGCCCTGGAACGGGCCGAGGAAGTCGCCCGCGACGAACACGACGTAGACCGCTCCGAGGACCATCAGCACGCCGTCGATCCCGGCGGCCACCGGCCGCGAGACCTTGAGCCCCGTGCTGAGCAGCGCCAGGCCCGAGGAGTAGATGTCCATCACGGCCCCGCCGATCAGGCCGAGCAGCGCGACGACGATGAAGGGGAGCAGGAACCAGGTCGGCAGGATCCCGGCGAGCGCTCCGATCGGGTCCGCGGCGATCGCGTCCGAGAGCTCCTGCGAGGAGCCGGCCAGCAGCAGGCCGACCACCACCAGCACGACGGGCGCGACCGCTCCGCCGATCGTCGTCCACGCGATCACTCCGCTCGTGCGGGCACCGCGGGGGAGGTAGCGGGAGTAGTCGGCCGCGGCGTTCACCCAGCCCAGCCCGAAGCCGGTCATCATGAACACGAGCCCGCCGATGACCGCGGCGGCCGAGCCCGCGGGCAGGGCGCCGACGGCGGCGAGGTCGATCCGGTCGAGGACGAGCACGACGTAGACCACGGTCAGCACGGCGGTCGCGACGGTGATCGCGAGCTGGAGCCGCATGATCAGGCGGAAGCCCGCGATCCCGGCGATCACGATGAGCGCGGCGACCACGATCAGCGCGACCACCTTGGTGAGCACGCCGCCGTCCCAGCCGAACTCCTCGAACACCGTCGCCGTCGCGAGCACCGCGAGGGAGGCCAGCACCGTCTCCCAGCCCACCGTGAGAAGCCAGGAGATCACCGAGACGAGGCGGTTGCCGTCGACCCCGAAGGCCGCCCGGCTGAGCACCATCGTCGGGGCGGAGCCGCGCTTGCCGGCGACGGCGACCAGACCGCAGAAGAGGAACGAGACGACGATCCCGATCACGCTGACGAGCGTCGCCTGCCCGAAGGAGAGGCCGAAGCCGAGGAGGAAGGAGCCGTAGCTCAGCCCGAGCACGGACACGTTCGCGGCGAACCACGGCCAGAACAGGTCGCGAGGGCGGCCGTGCCGCTCCGACTCCTGGATCGTGTCGAGGCCGTTGAGCTCGATGCCGCCGGCGGGGCGGGTGCTCGGACGATCGGGGGAGGTCATCGCGTCCTCGTTCTCACGGTTGCCGGCCCTGCGCCGGAGCTGTGACGAACCTACAGCGCCCCGCGCTCGAACAGCAGCCGGAGCGATTCGAGGTCGTCCGCGACCCGCGCGCAGTCCTCGTCCCAGTCGTCGAGGCTCATCCCGGGGCGCCGCCGCACGGTGAAGGCCACTTCGGCGCCGTCCCCGTTCACGAGCACCCGGAGCGGATTGTCCACCACCGTCCCGTCGGGGAGCGTGACCTCGTGGTCCGCGACGCCGAACGGGTTCTGCGGGGCGAAGCGCACCTCGACCCGGCCCATCGGCGAGTCGGCGAACCAGCGTCCGTCGACCTGCTCGAGCGCGGAGGAGGCGAGGCCCGCGGCCCACAGCGGGAGGTTCGCCGGGTCGGAGACGAAGGCGTACACCTCCGCGGCCGGAGCCTCGATCACGACGCCCACGGGGCGCGATTCGTACAGGGTCATCAGCTCGTCCTTCCTCTGCAGCCGGTCAGTGCTCGTCGCCGAAGCTGGCGACCAGCAGCGCGGCGAGCGCCGTCCGCTCCAGCATGCCCTCGATGCCGATCGCCTCGCTGCGCGCGTGCGCCCCCTCGCCCGGGGCGCCGAGCCCGTCGAGGACCGGCAGGCCCAGCGCGGCGACGAGGTTGCCGTCGCTCGCCCCGCCGACCGCGATCTCGCGGAGGGGGACGTCGATCCGCTTCGCGACCCGCTCGGCCCTGCGGTAGAGCGCGGCGACGGAGGCGGTCCGCTCGAAGACGGGCCGCTCCCAGGAGCCGCGCACCTCCAGCCGGATGCGCGGGTCGACGGCGGCGAGCGCGTCGAGCTCGGCCTCGACGCGGGCGGCCTCGGCGGATCCGCGGATCCGCGCCTCCAGCTCCAGGCGCACGCGGGCCGTCGTCACGTTGACCCGCGAGCCGCCGGAGACCACTCCGATGTTGACCGAGGTGCCCTCCTCCTCCCGCGCGATCGCCAGCACCCGCGGGATCAGCGAGCCGAGCTCGTGGATCGCGCTCGCCCCCTTCTCCGGTTCGACCCCGGCGTGCGCCTCGACGCCGACCACGTCGATCACGAAGCGCCCGATGCCCTTGCGCGCCGTCTTGACCGCGTCGCCGATCGCGCCCTCGAACACCAGGACCGCGTCGGCGCCCGCGCACTGCCGCTCCAGGAACGGGCGGGAGGCGGCGCTGCCGATCTCCTCGTCCCCGCTCATCACCAGGCGGACGGCCGGATGCGGGACGCCGGCGTGGCGGAGCGCGGCCACCAGCCACACCATCTGCACCAGCCCGGCCTTCATGTCGTAGCTGCCCGGTCCGCTCAGGCGGTCGCCGTCGACGGCGAAGGGCCAGGAGCGGGTCGTGCCCAGGGGCCACACCGTGTCGTAGTGGCCGAGCAGCGCCACGAACGGACGCGTGCCCCGGTGCGGTCTCGCGCCGCCGCTCGCCGGGACGGTCCAGCTGGTCGCGGTCGGCGCGTCCTGCGCACGCCGGTGCTGCACGTCGGCGTCGTGCCCGAGCCGCTCTCCCACCCAGTGCACCAGGAAGGCGTGCAGCTCGCCGAGCGCCTCGAGGGAGTCGCTGGGGCTCTCGATCATCACGAGGTGCCGGACGTCGTCGAGCATCCGCGAGCGGTTGTCGCGGAGGAAGGAGCGCACGCGGGCGGCGTCGTCGGCATCGGGGAAGGTCATCGACTCCGGAGTACCAGAGTGCGGCCGCTCGCGCGAACCGGCTGAACCGTTCGGGCCCCCGTTACGTTGGTGCAGGAAGAGGTGGAGATGTCCGAGGATCAGGCCCAGATGCTGCGTGCGCTGCACGACGAGCACGCCAGCGCGCTCTGGCGGTTCGTGCTGCGCCTGACCGGCGACCGCCAGATGGCGGAGGACGTCGTGCAGGAGGCGCTGCTGCGCGCCTGGAAGCACCCCGAGATCCTCGCCCAGGGCGAGGCCGCCGCCCGCTCCTGGCTCTACACCGTGGCCCGGAACCTCGTCATCGACGACCGCCGCAGCGCCCGCTACGCCCGGGAGCTGGGCACGGACGAGGTCCCCGAGCGCCCGACCGCCGACCGCACCGACCAGGTGCTCGACGCCTGGCTGCTCTCGGACGCGCTCAGCGGACTGAGCCACGACCACCGCGCCGTCATCGTGCACGCCTACTACGGCGGCCGCACGGTCACCGAGATCGCCGCGCTGCTGGGGATCGCCCCGGGCACCGTCAAGTCGCGGATGCACTACGGGATGCGGGCCCTCAAGCTCGCACTGCAGGAGCGGGGGGTGACGGAGCTGTGAGCCGCGACCCCTCCTCCGACGACCGGCACGACGACCCCTTCCGCGACTGGGACGCCGCGTACCTCCTCGGATCCCTGACCGCTGCCGACCGCCGCGAGTACGAGCTGCACCTGCGCGCCTGCCCCGGCTGCCGCGAGTCCCTCGCCGAGTTCGTCCCGCTGCCGGGCCTGCTGGCCCACCTGCCCCAGGACGAGGCGATGCGCCTGGTCGAGGAGCCGGAGGCGGCCGGCGATCCGGCTCCGGCGGCACTGCTGACCCGCCTCGCCGCGGCCACCGACTCCGTCCGCCGCCGGACGCGGCTGCGCATCGCGGGCCTGGTGCTCGCCGCCGCGGGCGTCTCGGCCGCCGCCGCCGTCGCCCTGCCGCTCGCGATCGGCCCGTCCCTCGCCCCCGTCGAGACCGTCGGCTCGACCGTCTCGCTCGCCGCGGCTCCGGGCGTCCCCGTCGAGGCCTCCGTGCGGTTCGTGCCGCAGCAGTGGGGCACGCGGATCGACATGGACTGCAGCTGGGCCGACACGGCCGAGCAGTACGCGGGCTCGGCCGGCTACGTCCTCTACGTCACGGACACCTCGGGCGGCACCGAGGCCGTCGGATCGTGGACGAGCGCGCCGGGGACGACGATGGAGCCCAGCCTCGCCACCGGGCTCCCGCTGTCCGAGATCGCCTCGGTCGAGGTGCGGCTGCAGGGATCGGACACCGTCGTGCTCACCGGCCGCCCCTGAGCGGGCCGCCGGATTCCCAGGTGCGCGCTCGGCGGACTGAGTAGCTTCTCAGTCATGACGATCGCGACCCTCGCCCTCGCCCCCGCCTCCGTGGCGACCGCCTCCTCCTCCGACAGCATCGACGAGCTCTCCGGGCTCGTCGGCGTCGCCGCGCGGGTGATCGCCGCGCTCGGAGAGGCGGGCGTCGGCCTGCTGACGCTGATCGAGACGGTGTTCCCGCCGATCCCGAGCGAGCTCGTGCTGCCGCTGGCCGGCTTCCTCGCCCAGCAGGGCCGGATGAACCTGGTGCTGGTCGTGATCACGGCGACCCTCGGCGCCTACCTCGGCGGCCTGATCCTCTACGCGCTCGGCTACCGCATCGGCACGGAGCGCTCGATCCGCCTGCTCTCCAAGCTCCCGCTGGTCGACCGCGAGGACTTCGAGAAGGCGGTCGGCTGGTTCCGCCGGCACGGCACCTGGGCGGTCCTCTTCGGTCGCCTCATCCCGGGCGTGCGCAGCCTCATCTCGCTCCCCGCGGGGGCCGAGCGGATGAACCTGCTGCTGTTCTCGGGACTGACGATCCTCGGCTCCGGCGTCTGGAACGGCCTGCTGATCGGCCTCGGCGCGGCCCTCGGCACGCAGTACGAGCTCGTCGACCAGTACGCGGGCGTGCTCGACGCGATCATCTACAGCGCGTTCGGCGTGCTGCTGCTCGCGCTCGTGGTGCGCCGCGTGCGGCGGCACCGTGCCGCGGCGCGCACCGGATCGCGCCACTGACCTGCGTCCTCGGGCGGGCGGGCGCAAGGCCCCGCGCCACCCCGCCCCGGTGCCCTAACGTTCGAGGGGTCCGCACTCCCCGACGCGAAGGAACGCCATGTCCGAGACCGCCGCGCCCACGATGTCCCGCACCTCCGTCGAGCGCTGGTGGATCATCGCCGTCTCGCTGATCGCGATCGTGCTCGGCGTCATCGCCGTCCTGATCCCCGGTCCGACGCTGCTGACCGTCGCCATCGTCTTCGGCATCCACCTGATCGCCGCGGGCGTCTTCCGCCTGCTGCTGGCCTTCACCGCCTCGCGGCTCGATGCCCGGGTGCGCTGGCTCGCGGGCCTGCTCGGCGCCCTGATCCTGGTCGCGGGCATCCTGTGCCTGTCGAACCCGTTCGAGTCGCTGAGTGTCCTGGGCCTCGTGATCGGCGCGGGCTGGATCCTCGACGGCGTCTCGAGCATCACCAGCGGCCGCACCGTCGCCGGCCCCGCGTGGCTGCCGATCGCGGCAGGGATCGCCTCGGTCATCGCGGGCGTCCTGACGATCATCATGCCCGTGCTGGCGCTGGCCTCCTTCGTGACGGTCGCGGCCATCCTGCTGATCGTCGTGGGCGTCTCGGGCCTGCTCCTGCTCCCGGGCCGCACGAAGCGCCCCGAAAGCGCCGAGGCGTAGAACGCGCGGATGGCCGATCCCGATCTCGTCCCCGAGCTGCTCGTCGCCGACCTCGACCGGAGCCTCGGGTTCTGGTGCGGTCCCTGCGGGTTCCGGATCCACTACGCCCGGCCCGAGGAGGGCTTCGCGTACCTGGTCCTCGGCTCCGCGCACGTGATGCTCGACGAGGCGGGGCGGGGCCGCAACTGGATCGCTGCACCGCTGGAGCGCCCGCTCGGCCGGGGGATGAACCTGCAGCTGCACGTCGACGACGCCGACCGGACGGCGGCGGCGCTCGCCGAGGCCGGGACGCCGCTGTTCTCGCCGCTCGAGACCCGCTGGTACCGGGTCGGAGCGGAGGAGGCGGGCGTCCGTCAGCTGGTGGTGGCCGATCCGGACGGGTACCTTCTGCGGTTCCAGTCGTCGCTCGGACGCCGACCGGCCCGAGCGGACGTCCCCGTCGCTCCCTGACCGGCCGACCGCGCCACCATCCGCTCGGCTCAGGACGTCATGCCAGCGAGTGACGACCGTGACACTGCGCGGCTGGTTGCCTCGGAGACATGACGCAGCACCCCGCCACCGCGACCCTCCCGCAGGTCCCGCCCGCCGCCCTCTCCGAGCCCGCTATCGAGCAGGCCGCCTCGGCGGAGCACGAGCCCCTCGTCCGTCCGGCGGACCTGGTGTCGGCGCTCACGGGCGTCGCGCTCTGCTTCTTCTCCCTCTTCGTCTACGCCATCGCGCACTGGCAGTACTTCGGCGCGGACGTCGACGAGGTGAGCGTCCTCGGCTGGCTCGCGCCGCTGATCGCCGGCGTCGCCTGCCTGCTGTCGGCCGTCGTGTCCGTCGGGGTCCGCGCCTCCGGGCGCCGCGCCGAGCGGACCGCGGCATGATCCCCGTCCTCGCCGGGCCCGGCCTCGAAGCCGCGGAGCAGCTCCTCGTCCGCGCCGGATGCCTCCGCCCCGAGCACCCGTGGGCGGCCGGTGCCGCCACGGAGGCCGCGCCGCGGATCGACTTCGCCGTCCTCGCCGAGCAGGCGTGCCTCCTCGACCTCTCGGAGGAGGCGGTCGCCCGCATCGCCGTGTCGCTCGCCACCGGCCGCCCCGTCGATCTGCGGAGCGCCTTCGGGCATCTCACGCGCGACCACGCCCGGCTCGTCATGACCGCGGTCGCCGCGGCCGCCGGGCACGACCGCGTGAGCAGCCGGATCCGCGTGGTCGGCGACGAGCGCCGGGTCGAGACGGCGCCGCCCCTGGCCGTCTGGCCCTCCTGAGCCCCCCGCCCGCCCCGATCGGGCGGACGCGCTCGCCGATCCGACCCGGCGCTCCGCGTGATGCTCCAGGCAGGTGAGCCGTTCGGAGGTGCCGTGCCGCCGACCCGCGTCGCTACGGCCTTTCGGAGGTGCCCGGTTTAGGGTGTCCGTGTGCAACGAGTCGACGATTTCCCAGGAGCCGGACCGGTGGCGACCTCACCCGAATCCGGTGACCAGGGGGAGGCGTCCGCGCATCGGCTCTCCCCGACGGCGACCTCTCCCGTGCAGGTGACGAGCGGCGAGGCCGGCTACCAGGGCGGCAACGTGGCCGATCCGGTGTGGCAGTCGTGGCGCGACGAGCTCGCCAAGGTCGGCGGTCCGTCGCCCCTGCTCCACTTCGTGGACTCGCCCCGGACGCGCATCGAGCTCTCGACCACGCACCCCGGCGGGCTGCCCCCGTTCATCTCGGGAAAGACGACGCTCCTCTCCTCGCTCATCCGCGACGAGCTCGCCCTGCGCACCGCGAAGAACGCCGCGGGTGCGATCACCGACAAGGGGATCGAGCTGCGCTCGGTCCGCGGCATCGAGGGCGTCCACCTCGCCATCGGCCTCGCCCAGTGGCGCGCCGGCGACACGGAGTTCACCGCACCCGTGCTCCTGCGCCCGCTCGCCATCCGCCGCTACGGCCGCGACTTCGAGCTCAAGCTCAAGGGCCAGCCCTACTTCAATCCGCAGCTCGCGCGCGCCCTCAAGCAGCAGTTCGGCATCACGATCGACCCCGAGCAGTTCGTCGAGCTGGCCGTGCAGAACGGCGTCTTCAAGCCGCAGCCGGTCATCGACCAGCTGCGCGGCCTGACCTCGCACCTGCCGTGGTTCGCCGTGCACCCGCGCCTCGTGGTCTCGAGCTTCGCCGACGTGGCGGGCGACATGCTCCGCGACGCCCGGATGCTCGAGCACCCGGTCCTCGACGCCGTCGCCGGGAACCCGGCCGCCAAGCGGGCGCTGCAGCAGTCGCAGAAGGTGGCGTCGATCATCCCGCAGGACGAGCGTCCTCCGGCGACCGACAACCTCCTCCTCGACGCGGACGCCGAGCAGGAGCAGGTGATCGCGAACATCGCGGCCGGCAACTCGCTCGTCGTGAAGACCCTCCCCGGCACGGGCGGCACCCAGACCATCGTCAACGCGATCGGCGCCCTGGCCGCCCAGCACAAGCGCGTGCTGGTCGTCAGCGCCCGCCGGTCGAGCCTCGACAGCATCCACCAGCGCCTGCTCTCGGCGGGCCTGGGCGGCATCGCGGTCGGGCCCCGCACGCTCCGCCGCGACCTCATCCAGTCGATCGGCCGCAACGAGAAGGCCGCGCGCCCCTCCGTCAGCGAGATCGACGACGCCCTGCTCCGGCTGCGGAAGGTGCTGCTCGACTACCGCGGCGCGCTCTCCCGGCGCGACGAGAGCTTCGGCGTCTCGGCGCTGCAGGCGCTCGAGGAGCTCGCCCGCCTCTCGCAGCTGCGGACGCCCCCGTCGACCGCCGCCCGCCTCGACCGCCGCTCCGTCACCGCTCTCGCGCACAGCCGCCCCGAGGCGACCCGGATGCTGATCGAGTCGGCGCGCCTGGGCGAGTTCCGCTACGGCCCGGGCGACTCGCCCTGGTACGGGGCCCAGTTCGACTCCACCGCCGACGCCGAGATCGCCCACGAGCTGGCCAAGCGCCTGCACCTGCGCGACCTGCCGCGCCTGCTCGACCGCGCCCAGGACGTCATCGGCCAGACACGGATGCGCCCGTTCGAGTCGGTCGCCGAGCTCGGCATCTACCTGCGCCTGCTGCAGGACGTCCGCGAGACGCTGGACAAGTTCCAGCCGGCCGTCTTCGACCGCTCGATCCAGGACCTCATCGTCGCCACCTCGCCGCGCCGCGAGGCAGCCGAGATGTCGTCCACCAACCGCCGGCGCCTGAAGAAGCTCGCCCGCGAGTACCTGCGTCCCGGCGCGCACGTCACCGACCTGAACGCGGCGCTCCGCCGGGTGCAGCAGCAGCGGACGCTGTGGCAGCGCTACGCGGTCGCCGGCACGATCCCCGAGGTCCCGGTCGGCGTCGCCGACGTGCAGGTGGCCTACCAGCAGGTGACCGACCAGCTGAGCCGTCTCGACGAGCCGCTCGGCCGACGCGGGACGAACCTGCAGCTCGCCTCGCTCCCTCTCGCCGAGCTGGCCTCGATGGTGTCCGGCCTCGCCGAGGACAGCGAGGTGCTCGCCAACCTCCAGGAGCGGACGACCCTCCTCGCCACCCTGCGCGACTGGGGCCTGGACCCGCTGCTCACCGATCTCTCGCGCCGCCACGTGCCGGCCGAGCTGGTCGCGGGCGAGCTGGACCTGGCCTGGTGGCGCTCGGCGCTCGAGATCATGCTGACCGACGAGCGTGCGCTGCTCGGCGGCAACACGAGCGTGCTCGACCGGCTCGAGGCCGACTTCAAGCTCGTCGACGAGGCGCACGCCGCCTCGAGCGCCGAGCTGCTGGCCTGGAAGCTCTCCGAGACCTGGAAGATCGGGCTCGTCGACTGGCCGCAGGAGCGCGACGCGCTGCGCGCGCTGCTGCGCACCGAGGCGGCGACGACCCCTCAGGAGCTGCAGAAGGCCGCTCCGCACCTCTCGCGCGTGCTCGCTCCGGCCTGGCTCGCCTCGCCGTACGAGGTGCACCGCATCGGCACCGAGACGACCTTCGACGCGGTGTTCCTCGTCGACGCCGGGGCGACCACGCTGGCCGAGAACGTCGGAGCGATCCGCCGGGCGAAGCAGGTCGTCGCGTTCGGCGACCCGGTCACGCAGACCCCCACTCCCTTCGGCCTGCGCGTCGACGAGACGCCGGAGTTCGGCTCTACCGCCTCGCGGACCGACGTGGAGGCGCTGCACGCCCAGTCGGCGCTCGCCCGACTCGGCGAGCTGCTCAACACCGTCACGCTCACCCGCAGCTACCGCGCGGGCGGCGAGGACCTGGCCGAGCTGGTCAACCGCCGCTTCTACGGCGGCCGCATCGACTCGCTGCCCTGGGCCGGCTCGTTCCTCGGACACGACTCGCTCCGCTTCCACTACATCGCGAGCGGGCACGGCATGCCCGAGAACGACTCCGGAGCCGTCGAGTCCGTCGACGCCGAGGTCGCGAAGGTGGTCGAGCTGGTGCTCGAGCACGCCGTGATCCGTCCGCGCGAGTCGCTGATGGTCATCACCGCGAGTCCTCGCCACGCCGTGCGGGTGCAGCAGGCGGTGCTGACGGCCTTCGCCAAGCGCACCGATCTGAGCGACTTCATCCTCGGCGACCGTCCCGAGCCCTTCGCCGTCGTGACGCTGGAGCAGTCGGTCGCGCAGAGCCGCGACCGCGTCATCTTCTCGATCGGCTACGGCCGGACGCCCCACGGCCGCCTGCTGTCGAACTTCGGCGCTCTCGCGGAGCCGGGCGGAGAGCGCCTGCTGGCAGTCGGGATGACCCGTGCCCGCCGCTCGATGGACATCGTCTCGTGCTTTCGCCCGGGCGACATCGACGAGTCGCGCATGCGCTACGGCATGGTCGCGCTCGCGCAGGTGCTGCAGGAGGCGGAGGACCGCGTCCAGCCGAGCGACCGCGACGACTACTCGGAGCCGATGCTGGTGGATCTCGCCGCGCGCCTCGAGCGCCGTGGACTCCGGGTCAACATCGGGCACAAGGGCAAGCTGGCCCTCGTCGCCGCGCACGGGACCCGTGCCGTGGTGGTCGAGACCGACCGCGACGTGAGCACGCAGAGCCTGCGCGTGTCGCTGCGCCTGCGTCCGGAGCTGCTGCGCCGGCTGGGCTGGCACTACCTGCGGGTGCACAACTTCGAGCTGTTCGCCGACCCCGAGGCCGTGGCCGCGCGGGTGGCCGGGCTGATCGGCGCGACCGCGGGGGAGGAGCAGACCCCTGCTCCCGCCGCCGGCGAGGCTGCTGCTGCTCCCGCCGCTCCTGCCGCCGCCGCCGCTGCTCCCGCCGCTCCTGCTGCCGCCGCCGCTCCGGCGTCGGGGGAGACGCAGCCCGACGAGCCGCTGCCGCACGACTGATCGTGGCGCCGGATCCCGACGCCCCCGCGGGTGCCGACCGCCCGTTGCGGCGCACCCGCGGCGGCCGGCGGGCGACGCTCCCCGCGAAGCCCGGCACCGATCCGTCGCCGCACGATGCTCCGGTCGCCGACCCCTCCGCGCCGCCCGCGCGCCCCGACACCGGCCCGAACGACGCGCGCCTGCGCCAGGACGTCCCCCCGCACTACTGACGTCAGCCGGACCGGTCGGTTATCCGCGAGTCGAGACATGTCCCGTCGGCGACCTCGGACCTCACCCCGGCACACCCCTGCTCGACGAGCGACCACGTCACGCCGACGCCTGCCGACCGCTCACGTCGGGCCCGTCGACGGTGGCCGACCGCTTCCGTCCGGCGCCCGCAGACGACCGCTTCCTTCCGGTGCTCGCTGACCGACTGCTTCGGCCCGGCGCCCGCTGGCGACCGCGTGCGCCTAGCGCCCGGTGACCGACTGCTTCCGTCCAATGCCCGCTGACCGATCGCTTCCCGCCCGGTGCCCGGCGGTTTCCGAGGAGCGCGTGGAGACAGGGCCGATCAGTCCCCGTCGGAGACGCCGAAGGTCCCGTTCGGCGACCTCCCGAAGGTGCAGGTGCCGTCCGAAACGCGTGCCGACGTTTCGGACGCACCGTTCGCACAACGCTCTGCGAAGCGTTCCCCGATCGGGAAATCGACCGCGGTCCTCTTCCGCCTCCGGCGGAAGGAGACAGAGCGACTCAGTCGACGTGCTTGCCGGAGTTCGCGGTGGTGGCGGTGCCGTTGTTGGCGAGCAGGTCGCGGATGTCGGCGAGGAGCTCGAGCTCGGTGGGGGCCTTGTCCTCCGCGGCGGGGGCGTCGGCGGCCTTCTTGGCGAACGCGGCGTTCTTGAGGTGGTTGATCGGCAGGACGAACGCGAAGTAGAGGACGAAGGCGACGATCACGAACTGGATCAGGGCCGAGACGACCGAGCCGTAGGCGATGACGGTCGGGTCCTCGCCGTTCTCTCCCGGTCGGATGGGCCAGACCAGGGCCTCGAGGGAGGAGGCGTCGAAGATCACGCCGATGAGCGGGTTGAAGATCCCCGTCACGATCGCGTTGACGATGGTCGTGAAGGCGGCGCCGATGACCACGGCGACAGCCAGGTCGATGACGTTGCCGCGGAGGATGAACTCCTTGAAGCCGTTGATCATGATCGTTCCGTTTCTGCCGTGAGCGGTGGGTGGCGGGTCAGCTCCCGGAGGAGGAACCCGAGGAGGAGGACCCGGAGGAGCCCGAGGACGACGAGGAGGAGGACGATCCGGAGCCCGAGGACCCCGAGCCGGACGAGGAGCCGCCCGAGCCCGATGAACCCGAGGATCCGGAGGAGGAGCCGCCCGATCCCGAGGAGCCCGACGACGAGTCGGATGAGCCGGAGCCGGATGCGCCCGAGCCGGACGAGCCGGCACCCGAGGAGGAGGAGGAGGAGCCGCCCTCGCTCGACTTCCCGCCGGAGCGGGAGTCGGTGCGGTAGAAGCCCGAGCCGTTGAAGGTCACGCCGACCGCGCTGAACACCTTGCGCAGCGCCCCCTGGCAGCTCGGGCACTCGGTGAGCGTGTCGTCGGTGAACTTCTGCTGGATGTCGAAGGCGTTGCCGCACTGTGTGCAGCGGTAGGAGTAGGTGGGCACAGGGGGCTCCTCGGAGGCGGGTGGGGGAGAAGAAGGACGGGGTCAGTGGCGCAGGTCGACGATGCCGGAGGGAGTGACGACTCCGTCGACGGCCTGGTCGTGGACCTCGCTGGGCACCCGGTCGACGAGCTCGCTGTCGAAGACGACGGCGTAGACCGGCGGGCACTTCTCCATCGAGCCGAGGGTCTTGTCGAAGTAGCCGCGCCCCCAGCCCATCCGCATCCCCTGCCGGTCGACGGTGGCGGCCGGGACGACGATGAGGTCGACGTCGTTGATCGCGATGGGGCCGAGCAGCTGCCCGACGGGCTCGGGCATGCCGAACAGGCCCTGGGTCTCGGTGTGGCCGTCGCCGACCGCCCAGTCGAGCAGGCCGTCCTGGCGCGAGACGGGGAAGAGGACGCGGATGCCGTCGCTCTCGGCCCAGCCCAGGAACGGCCGGGTGCTCGGCTCGTCCGGAGCGGAGAGGTAGCACGCGAGGGAGCGGGCCCCCACGCGGGTGGCGAGCTCGATCAGGTGGGCGGTGATCTGCTCCGCGGCCTGGTCGCGAGCGGTCGAGGTCTGCGTGCGGCGGCGCTCGCGCAGCTCGGCGCGCAGCGCCCGCTTCTCGTGCGTGATGTCGGCTGGCATGCGCTCAGTCTAGAACCGGGCCCCGCGCCGGCCTCCGCGCGGACTACCCTGAGGGACGCTCGTCCCGGACCGCCCCGGAACGGGGTCCGGCGCCTTCCGTCGCCGGTCCTGGCGCGAAACTCCCGCGACTTCCCCCGCCGCTAGGATGGCGCCCCATGGGCACTCGAATCCGCAAAGCAGTCATCCCCGCCGCAGGTCTCGGCACCCGCTTCCTGCCGGCGACGAAGGCCATCCCCAAGGAGATGCTGCCGGTCGTCGACAAGCCGGCGATCCAGTACGTGGTCGAGGAGGCGGCGGACGCCGGCCTCCAGGACGTGCTCGTGATCATCGGGCGCAACAAGAACGCGCTCGCCAACCACTTCGACTCGGTGCCCGAACTCGAGCAGAACCTGTCCCAGAAGAAGGACGACAAGAAGCTCGAGCACGTCAAGTACGCCAGCGACCTCGCCGACGTGCACTTCGTCCGCCAGGGCGAGCCGAAGGGCCTCGGCCACGCGGTCTCCCGCGCGCAGCGCCACGTCGGCGACGAGCCCTTCGCCGTGCTCCTCGGCGACGACCTGATCGACGCCCGCGACCCGCTGCTCTCCCGCATGATCGACGTCGCCGAGCAGCGCGACACCACGGTGGTCGCGCTGCTCGAGGTCGACCCCGACCAGATCCACCTCTACGGCTGCGCGGCGGTCGAGGCGACCGACGAGGACGACGTGGTGCGGATCACCGGGCTGGTCGAGAAGCCCTCCAAGGAGGACGCCCCCTCGAACCTCGCGATCATCGGCCGCTACGTGCTGAAGCCCGACGTGTTCGGTGTGCTCGAGCACACCGCTCCGGGCAAGGGCGGCGAGATCCAGCTGACCGACGCGCTGGAGCGCATGGCCCAGGATCCGGCCGAGTTCGGCGGCGTCTACGGCGTCGTGTTCCGCGGCCGCCGCTACGACACCGGCGACAAGCTCGACTACATCAAGGCCATCGTGCAGCTCGCCTCCGACCGCGACGACCTCGGCAAGGACCTCAAGCCCTGGCTGAAGGACTTCGTCGCCGGCCTCTGAGCCCCGGCGAGCGCTCCTCCGGAACGGACGGGACCCCCTGCTGCGGCACGGGATCCCGTCCGTTCGTCCGTTCCCCGAGAGCACGGAACGCCGCGGAGTCCAGTCCCCTCCCGCAGCGCGGCGGAGCAGTAGGGTCGCATCATGCCGCTCCCGATCCCGACGCTCACCGAGGGTCGTGTCACCGTCCGCCCCATCCGCGTGCGCGACGCCCGCCCTCTCGAGCGGGAGCTGATCGCGAACCGGTCGTGGCTGCGCCAGTGGGAGGCGTCCGACCCCCGGGGAGGCGCCGCATTCGACGTGCGCGCCAGCATCCGCTCGCTGCAGCAGAACGCGCGGGCCGGCGGGGGAGTGCCGTTCCTCATCGACTGGGACGGCGAGCTCGCCGGGCAGCTCAACATCTCGAACATCGGGTACGGCTCGCTCTCCTCCGGGTCGATCGGCTACTGGGTGTCCGAGCGCTACGCCGGGCGGGGGATCACTCCGATCGCCGTGGCACTCGCTGCCGACCACGCCTTCCTCGACCTGGGCCTGCACCGGATCGAGATCTGCATCCGCCCGGAGAACCGGCCGAGCCTGCGCGTGGTCGAGAAGCTCGGCTTCCGCTACGAGGGCCTGCGGCGGCGCTTCATCCACATCAACGGCGACTGGCGGGACCACTTCTGCTTCGCCCTCGTGGCGGAGGAGGTGCCCCGCGGCGTGCTCCGCCGCTACCTCGACGGGCAGGTCCCGTCGGAGGTCGGCCTGCCGACCGACGCGGACCTCCGCGCCTCGCGCCGCTCGGGTCTCTCCGGACCCTCCGACGGCGCCGGTGTCCCTCCGACGGGGCCCCGGCTGATCCGCGATCCGCACGGACACACCTACCCGTAATGACGGACGGGAGTGCCCGGTGCTCCTAGCGTTGTCCGCATGAGTAGCGACTGGCTGGGCGGGGGCGTCGTCTGGGCGCTCGCCGCCGTTCTGTGGGTCGCCTATCTGATCCCCACGTGGATGCGCAGGCGGTCGTACAACGCGACCGAGCGCAACGCGGTGAGGCTGCAGCAGACGCTGCGGATCCTCGCCGAGACCGCGGAAGTGCCCGAGCACGTGCGTGCGGAGGCGACAGCCCGCGAGGTGGCGCTGCAGCAGCGCCGGCTCCGGGTGACCGAGACACGACGACGAGCCGAAGAGAAGGCACAGGCGATGGAGCTGGCACAGGCGGAGAAGGCGGCGCGCGACGCGCTGCGACGGGCGACCGCGAGCGCACGGCGGAGCACGCGGTCAGGGCCCTCGGTCCTGCGCTGGCGCCAGGGCGCCGCGCTGGCCGTGCTGGTCGGGGCGGTCGCCGCGCTGGTCGGGCTCGTGATGCTGCCCTTCGGCGGCACGGGTGCGGTGCCGCTCGTCGGCCTGCTCCTCGCCGTCGCGGGGCTCGGCACGCTGATCCTGCTGGCGCCGGGTCGCCGCCGCGCCGCCGCTCCGGCCGCAACAGCGACGACGGCCGCCGCGACCGAGCGCCGGCGCGCCGAGGTCTTCGAGGCCGAGCTCGCCGAGGAGGCGGCGGACGACGCCTCCGAGGAGCTCGCCGAGGACCGTGCGAGCTGGACGCCGCAGCCGCTCCCCAAGCCGCTGTACCTCTCCCGGGGCACGGTCGCCGCCTCCGCGATGGCGTCGATCGACGCCGTGGAGCGCCTGCGCACCGCCGCGGCGGAGGCGGAGCTCGCCCAGCGCGCCGCCGCGACCGCTCCCGAGGTGGCGCCGCTGCGCGTCCCGCGTGCCGCCGCTCCCGCTCCCGAGGCTCCGCGTCCCTCCTCCCGCTTCGCCGCGATGGGCGTCGTGGACGGCGTCGACGCGATCGACCTCGACCAGGCTCTGCAGCGCCGCCGCGGGGCCTGACCCGAGTGCGAGGCGCCTGCTCGTCCGTGCTAGTGTGGACGAGTTGTTCGGGCCGGTGACGGCTCGGAAGGCACGGGTCCGTGGCGCAGTTGGTAGCGCGCTTCGTTCGCAATGAAGAGGTCAGGGGTTCGAATCCCCTCGGATCCACCAGAGAACGCTTACTCCAAACATTGCCATCGTCGGTGCGGAGAGTTGAGCTTGAAGTAACAGTTGGGAAGTCCCCGTCCGCCGTTGGCGGGCGGGGATTTTGCATTGGCTGCTGTGCGAACTGTGCCGTCTGCCATGTCATCTGCGCTTCGACGAGGAGTTGGGCAGGTTCGGAGAGTTCGGACTGCACTCGTTCGAGGTCGATGATCCAGAGTCGGCGGAAGATGGCCTGGTTGAGTCAATCGTCGCCAACTCCCTGTTGGGGACATGGTCCGGCTACGCGCCCGCTCTCGCCTCCGCAGGTCTGAGCCCTTCGACACATCGTCGGGGGGCTCGTCGTCTCGACCGCGCTCAAACTGCCGGTCAAGCGCCGCACCCGCAAGTCCGTCCACGTCGGCAAGTTCGCCGGCGGTGGGAGCGTGACCGACGTGCGCGATTGGGCTCAGCAGTTCGTTAACGTAGGCCCGATTGCGGTGGTTGGAGCAGCTGAGGTAGTGAGGACGGTTCGCGAGCTGGCGGGTTCCGGCAGTACCGCGACAACACCGTGCTGGCCACGATAAAGGTACTGGACGCCGCGGACGCGCTCGCCTGATTTCCCGCCACGCCCACCACGCCCTGTTTCTGGGTGTTGTCTGCGCGCCTCGATACCCTGAGGGAGAACCATCTTCCTGGCAGTCCGGGAAGCGACGAAGGAGCGCCGTGACGCGGATTTTTGACAACATCGAGCTTCGCCTCGGCGAGCACCTTCAGGCGACGCTGGGCGACTTTGATCGCATGGATGTCGCGGTTGGTTACTTCAACCTCCGGGGCTGGAGCGAGTTCGACGAGATCGTCGCCGCGAAAGAAGCGACAGGGGCACCTGTCGCCCGAATCCTCATCGGAATGGTCTTCGCCGGACCCGAAGAAGAGACGCTCGACCAGCTCCAGGCGACGGTAGACGGTCAGCCGCGTCCCGATGCGGATGCTCAGATTTCGAAGGAGCGTAAGGCGCAGCTCCTCGAGCATCTACGGGTGCAGCTGATGCGAGGAGTTCCTACGGCTGCCGATCGCAAGACGCTTGCGTCCCTTCGCGAACACCTCGAGGCAGGCAAGGTCGAGGTGCGGGTATTCACGCGTCGTCCGCTCCACGGCAAGACCTTCATCTTCCATCGCCAGGATCTCAACTCGCCGATCATGGGATTTGTCGGGAGCAGTAACCTGACTGCGCCCGGGCTGAACTCGAACCTCGAACTCAACGTCGACGTGCCGGATTCGTTTGGCGGCGGCAAGGATCTCGCGGCGTGGTTCGACGCTCGCTGGAACGACCCGCACAGCCGCGTCGTCACTGCCGATTTGCTGGCCCTACTCGATGAGTCGTGGGCTTCGGTGAAGCCGAAGCCTCCTTACGAGGTGTTCCTCAAGCTCTGTTATGACCTTTCGCGTGATGTTCGAGAGGGCCAGGACGAGTACTCCGTTCCGCTCGAGGTGCAGTCCGAGCTTCTTGAGTACCAGGCGACGGCTGTGCGCACGCTTGCGCGCAGGATCGTTACGCGCGGCGGCACCATGCTGGGCGATGTGGTTGGTCTCGGCAAGACAATTACTGCGGTCGCGGTCGCGTTGATGCTTCGTGAGGAGCACGGGTATCTTCCCCTGGTCGTCTGCCCAAAAAATCTCAAGCAGATGTGGGAGGACTACTTCGACGCCTACGAGGTTCCGGGACGTGTCGTCTCCTACACCGAGGCGCACAATGTGCTGCCGGCGATCAGCCGCTACCGGTTCGTCATCGTTGATGAGTCTCACACCCTCCGAAACGACAAGCGTCGTGACTACCAGGCCGTGCTGGAGTACATCGACCGGGTCGGGGCGAGGGCGCTGCTGCTGACGGCGACGCCGTACAACCGACGCTTCGAGGACGTGGCAAACCAGCTTGGGCTCTTCATCCAGCCCGACGAGGACCTCGGCATCTCGCCGGTCAACGCGCTCGCGGCGGACCCGAGGCTCGCGGACCGCGTCGATGGCAAGGTCACCACGCTGCAGGCATTCAAGCGATCCGAGGATCCGGACGACTGGAAGCGACTCATGAGCGAGCACTTGGTGCGGCGCACCAGGACGTTCATCAAGAACAACTACTCCGACACGGACGACGACGGATCCAAGTATCTCCGCTTCGCTGACGGCACCAAGTTCCGATTCCCCGACCGCGTGGCGCGGCCGATCGACCACCCGTTCGACAACGGCGACCCGGCAGCGCTGATGGTCAGCGATGAGACGCTCAACACGCTTCAAAACCTCATACTCCCGCGCTATTCACTCATCGCGTACGTCGATGAGAAGCGTAAGTCCGAGTGGTCTGACGACGACAAAATGGTCGTCGAGAACCTGCGTCGTGCGCGTGGCCAGGTAGCAGGCTTCGTGCGCACCACTCTGTACAAGCGACTCTCGTCCGGTGGCTATGCGTTCACACTCTCGCTGCGGCGTCACGTCGCGCGGAACGAGCTGTTCCTCTACGCGATCGATAGCGGCCTCCCGTTGCCGACCGGCACCATTCAAGAGGCGGACCTCTTGGACGATGACGACATCATTGAACACGAGGTAGATGACACGGAGCGGTTGGGGGATGCGACCGCGCAGCGCTACCAGGCATTGGTCGATGCGGATCCTGGCTACATGACGTGGATCCGCCCGGAACTGTTCACTCCTGGCTTACGAGACGCACTGAGCGCCGATACCGAGGCGCTGGCCGCTCTCCTTGATGCGTACGGGTCGTGGGAGATCGGACGCGACTCTAAACTCGCGGCGCTTGCCAAGTTGATCACGGACGAGCACCCAGCCGACAAGGTCTTGGTTTTTACGGAGTACAAAGACACCGCCAATTACGTCGCGGCCGCACTCCGTTCGATGGGGATCGATGCCGTCGATTCCGCAACGGGAGGCGACGAGGATCCCACTCAGCTCGCACGTCGCTTCTCTCCTCGTTCGAACAAGCTGCGCGGTAAGAGCGCCGTCGAAAACGGGGGTGATGAGCTTCGTGTGCTTATCTCCACCGATGTCCTCAGCGAAGGACAGAACCTCCAGGATGCGCACATCGTCGTCAACTACGACCTGCCCTGGGCAATCGTCCGTCTGATTCAGCGCGCTGGTCGCGTCGACCGGGTTGGGCAAGAGTCTTCCGAAGTCCTGCTTTACTCGATTTTCCACGGGTCTCTGAACAACGTCCTTTCGCTTCGTCAGCGCATCGCGGATCGCCTGCAGCAGAACGCGCAGGCCTTCGGCTCCGACGAGCAGTTCTTTGGCTCTGAGGACGAGGTTCGGGCGATCAACGACCTCTACGACGGCACCCTTGACGAGGCCGAAGATGTTGAGGACATCGACGCGGCGAGCCTGGCGTATCAGTACTGGAGTAACGCACTGGAGCAGACCCCGGAGGCCGCGGAGCGTGCTCGTCGCCTACCGGATCTGGTTGACGCGACCCGTGCAAAGCGTGTCACCGATGTTGAAGCGGGGGTCGGCTGCTACATCCGCACTGAGGCTGGCATCGACGGTTTCGGGTGGACTACTCCCGCGGGTGAGACTCGGCTCCTGACAGGATTCGAGACGCTCCGTGTTTTCGAGAGCAGCCCGGACGAACCTTCAACGGATCGGTTGCCGAACCACGACGAGTTGGTAACCGATCTCGTGCGCGGGCCTCTTGCCAATCCGATCGTCGCTGCGGGGCGTCTTCGAGGGGTTCGCCGACAGATCTGGAAGCGACTCGGCGAGAGTCTGTTTGATTTCGGGCCCGAGGCATCAGCAGCGCTTGATCTGCTCTACCAGCACCCGTTGACCAACGAGGCAGACCGACGGCTTCGCAACGCCGTGCGCAACGGCGCGTCGGATGACGAGCTTGCCAGCCGTGTCGCCGCATTGGCTCGGGAGGACAAGCTCGTCATCGAACGTCGATCGGGCAACGACTCCATTCGCATCGTGAGCACCATGGGAGTGAATTAGCCGTGGACACTTCCGTGCTTCTAGAACTCGTTGATCGACGGGAGTTCCGAGACCTCTTCGTCGACCACCTGGGCTGGAGCAACCCAGATCAGGGAGACTTCGAGGTAGCCACAGAGATCGGTAGCTACCGCCTGACGCAGGTCGCTGGGTTCAAAGGCTTGCGCGTTTGGTTCCACGATGGAATGCCCGCGCGGTCAGAGCAGCGTCTGATCGACCAGACGATCGGCGCGAAGAACCTCGAGCGCCTCGTCGTATTTGCCGATGAGAACAACCAAGCCTGGCGCTGGCCACGACGGGCGCAGATGGGCGGCGCGAACGCCAAGCTGGTCCTCCATGAGCGCCGAGTCGGCGACAGCGATGCCCGACTTGTCCGCCAGCTTCAGGCCATCGCGATCGGGTTCGACGAAGAACTGACGCTTGTCGATCTCCTCTCGCGTATGCGCGGGGCTTTCGACCACGAAGCTGAAACAACCGCCGCGCAGGCGGCGCGACTCATGAGCATCCTGTACGCCGAGCTCGAAGGATCGGGGTGGGACCAGCACAACTCGACGTTGCTCCTTGCCCGGCTTCTTTTCCTGTACTTCGCCGACGACTCGGGCATGTGGAAGCACTCGGGGCGTCCTGACCAATTCCAGGCTTTCCTTGTCGACCACACCACTGTCGACACGCTAGCTGATGACCTGAGCGAGTTGTTCGAAGCGCTCAGCCAAGAGCGGCGACGGCCAGAATTGCCTGAAGTGGTCCGCGAGTTCCGGTACGTCAACGGCGGACTGTTCACCGACGAGTTCACGATGGGGCCACTCACCGGGGCGTTCCGCGCGGAGCTAATCGATGCGGGGGACTTCGACTGGTCGGTCATCTCTCCGGCGGTCTTTGGATCGATGTTCCAGACGGTCAAGACACGTTCGGATCGTCGCGGTGGCGGCGAGCACTACACGACTGAGACGAACATCCTTCGGACGATCAATCCGCTCTTCATGGACGGTCTTCGCGATCGACTCGAGCGCGCCTGGAACGACCGCGGGCAGCTCACTCGTCTCCACAACGAACTCGGAAAGATCCGTGTGCTTGATCCGGCGTGCGGCTGCGGGAACTTCCTCATCGTCGCGTACCGCGAACTTCGTGCGCTCGAACTCGAACTTTTGCTACGGCAGCGGCAGCTAGATCTTCAGGACAAGGGAAAGAACTACGCTCAACTCTCACTCGACGTCACCGGAGATCTCAAGGTCCGCCTCGATCACTTCTATGGCATCGAGATCGAGGAGTGGCCTGCGCGTATCGCCGAGACGGCGATGCTGCTCGTCGACCACCTCGCCAATCAGCGCATGGCGGAGGACTTTGGCCTCGCGCCAGACAGGCTGCCCATCCAAATCGCGCCGAAGATTCATCTCGGCAGCGCACTCTCGACGGACTGGAACGATGTCGTACCCGCTGCCGAGCTGAGGTACATCGTAGGTAACCCGCCGTTCAACGGTTCGCGCACGATGAGCGCCGCTCAGAAAGCGGAGTTGCGCTCAGTCGCCCACGGTATGCGTGAGGCGGGGCTCCTCGACTACGTCGCCGGATGGTACTTGCTCGCTGCTCGCATGATGTCGGAGAACCCAAGCATCAAGTCCGCGCTTGTCTCGACGAATTCAGTGGCTCAGGGTGAGCAGCCCGCTATCATATGGCGTCCGATGTACGCCGCGGGGATGCACATCAATTTCGCGCACCAGACGTTCGAGTGGGACAACGAATCCCCAGACGCGGCCGCGGTGCACTGCGTCATCATTGGCTACTCGCCTGACAACGCAGCACCCAAGCGTCTCTTCTCCTACGCGCGTGGGCGGGGGGTGCCGCTTGAGACAAACCCGAAGACGATCAGTCCCTACCTCACCGGCGGAGTTGAGTATGCGGTTGGAAACCGCCACTCGCAGATCTCTGGCAGGCAGGAAATGGTCTTCGGGAATATGGCGGCAGACAAGGGCAATTTGCTGTTATCGCCGGATGAGCGAAATGTATTGCTTTCGCAGTCGCCCGAAGCTGAGCGGTTCGTCCTGCCTTTCTACGGGTCGCGTGAATTCATAAACGGCATCGATCGATTCTGCATCTGGCTCGATGGTGTACCGGAAGCCGAGTGGCGTGAGATCCCTGAGATCGCGCGTCGCGTCGAGGCCACTCGTGCTGTCAGGCTCGACTCCGCTCGTCCGCAGCTCGCGGCGACGCCTCAGCTATTTGCGCAGATCACTCAGAGGCCCATTGCGCCGTTCCTGATTGTGCCGAGGACTTCGTCGGAGAGACGGCGCTACGTGCCTATGGCCTTCTTCGAGCCCGGACATGTTGCATCCGACGGGTGCCTCGTCATCGTGGGAGCGAGCCTCGTTGATTTTGCTTTGCTCAACAGCGAGATACACATGGACTGGGTGCGAACGGTGGGCGGTCGACTGAAAAGCGACTACCGCTATTCGAAGGACGTCGTCTACAACAACTTTGTCTTCCCCGATTTCGATGCCTCGGCGAGCGACGAACTCGCAATGCTGGCGGGCGCTGTGCTGACTGCTCGGGCGAGCTACCCGGATAGAACCCTTGCATGGCTCTACGACGAGACGACGATGCCACGCGCTCTCCGCGAGGCTCACTCAGAGCTCGACGAGCGCGTGGCGAGCCTGTATCGCGCAACCCCCTTCCGCGCCGCCGAGGAGCGCGTCGCGCACCTTTTGGAACTGCATCAAGTGCGTGAGGCAGGACTGCTGGGTCGATCGCGCGCGCGCAGACCGCGCTAGCGAGGGTATTGGCATACTCGACATGCCAGGAGTGAAGATAGGCGCGTCGTCTACTGACCGCGTGTACTCTGGGCTCATGACCGCAGAAGATGACGCTCTCTCCGTCCTCCAGGCTTCCGCGCTCCTCGATGTCCTGAAGTGGGGGGCGCCGGTGGCGTTCGAGGCGACGGATCAGCTTTACGACGAGGACCAGGGCCACGACCAAGGCGTCGTGGGCTACCTCAACTTCAAGCACCTACGGGATCTCGTCGACCGGGCGACCTCAAACGGGCGGTTCAAGCTGGGTGAGGGACTCGACAGCCTCGGTGGGGACGTGCTCGAGCGCGGCATTACGCCGGAGGCGTTCAACATGATGCCGCGTCTGGCGGCGGGTGCCGTCGTGCGTCGGGACTACAAGCAGTCTCCTGGGTGGGCGGTGGAGGGCTATCGGGTGCTGTTGCAGTCCTACCCCTTCGGCAAGGTCGACGACATCAAGTGGGTGCAGCGCAGCGACGCGAAGAGACGCGTCGCGGACCAACTGTTCGTCGGCGACAACACGCTCTTCTCCGACGAGGAGTTTGGGCTCGAGTCGATCCCGGGTATCCCGGACGATGACGACTTCACCGGCGTGACGCTGATCGCGGCCCATGCCTTCAACCCGACCACCAAGCAGTTCGAGCTCTACCTCGGCCAGAGCAAGAACCCGGAACATGCAGACGATTCCTGCTGGCACTGGAAGAAGGTGCTGCTGTCCGGCGGTACCCCGGCGGGTGGCGGTGGAATTCCCGTCGCGCCCACGATGCCGAACGGTGGCGCTTCGACGGAAGTCGACGACGTGCCGGTGCGGATCAAGCGGACGGGTGCGGGCGAAGGGTCGGGCGCGGCAAATGGTTGAGGTGCGCCGGCCGTCCCAGACGCTCGCCGCCGCAGCCTCGTTCTTCAACGGTGAGCGCCTAACCATGGCGCGCCAGCTCAAGGGACTCAAGAAGTCCCACCTAGCGAGCCTCATCGAGATGTCGCCTGCGTCCGTGACGGCCTGGGAGAGCGGCGCTAAGCAGCCCAACCGCGCGACGGTGGCCAAGCTCGCGCTAGCGCTTCAAGTCGAGCCGCAGTTCTTCGGGGGAGGAGCGCCGCCGAAGACAAACAAGCCGCATTTTCGCTCGCTCCGCTCGACACCACAGATCGCGCAGGACGAGGCTGAAGCGTACGGACGATTCGTAGCTGAGATCGCGGGGATGCTGGAGAACGCCGTCGAGTTTCCTGAGGCCCTCTTGCCGGACCTCCCGGTCGACCCCGATGAGCGTTCGATGACGCCCGAGGAGGCCGCACGCGAGGCGCGGGCCTTCTTCGGCGTCGCGCCGGGGCCGGTGCAGCATGTCGTCCGTCTCGTCGAACGCAGCGGAGTCGTCGTGGTGTTCAGCGAGCCTGGCGTTGCCGCGATTGATGCGTATTCGCTCCATTCGGCGACCCGACCGATCATCGTGTTGAACCCGGTGAAAGATGACTACTACCGGCAGCGCTTCGACGCTGCCCATGAACTCGGCCATCTGATAATGCATCACGACGCCGAGCCCGGAGGGAAGGTTGCCGAGGAGCAAGCCAACCGGTTCGCATCCGAGTTCCTGATGCCAGCCGAGGAGATCGCGCCGTCCCTCCCGGTTTCCACCGCGGGCAAAGCCTGGGCGCGCCTCGCAGAGCTAAAGGAATACTGGGGCGTGAGCCTTGCGGCGCTCCTTTACCGGACGCGTGCGCTGGGCATCATGAGCGACGTCTCCTACCGCAACGCAGTCATCCGCATGTCACAGAACGGTTGGCGCCGAGCGGAGCCGGGGCGGATCTCGTCTCTGGAGATGCCGTCGATGCTGCCGCGCGCGCGTGAGGTGCTCTTTGAGGCTGGAGTGGACGAAGCCTCATTCCTCGCTGGTTCAGGGCTACCCGTTGGGCTCTATGCCATCGCTGCGTCGCGGGTTCCGGCGACGGCCGCGCCGAGGGAGGCGATGTCATGAGAGTTGCGAGAGTCCGGATCCAGCGCTTCCGCGGCTTTGAGCAAGCCGAACTGGTGATCCCCGCCGATGTCGTCATCGCAGGGGAGCCGCAGGCGGGCCGCAGTGACCTTGTGGAGGCGCTTCGGCGCGTGCTCGACCCGCGCAGCACACGGGCGCGTGTCAATCCGCTCGACATTCACCGCCCCATCGCAAACGAAACCCTGACTGAGGTGGAGGTAACGCTCCTCGAGCTTGGCGCGCAGCTCGAGACGCTACTCAGCGACAGCCTCGAAGCATTTGACCCTTCGGCTGCGACGCCCGCAGGGACGGGCGGCGGCGCGGGCGCCGTGCTCGGCGTTCGCCTCTGCTACCGCATCCGCTACGACCTTGACGCCGACAGCGGCGATCACTGGGTCGACTTCCCCGCACGGAGCGACGCCGCGGCGAACTCATTCAAGCGGGTCGGCCGCGTGGAACGCGAGGCGTTGCCCGTGCAGTTCATCGACAATGCGCCCGCTCTCCAGCTTCGCGCCGAGGGGGCACTTCGAACCCTGTTGGCCGCATCGGATTCAAGTGGACTCGACGATGCACTTGCTGGCCTGAATGACGGTGTGCGATCGGCAACAGCTGAATTCGCGGGCGCATCCGTCGTGACGGACGTGCTTGAGCAGGTACTCGACGCCGGTCCGAAGACACTGTTCGGTGTGGACGATCCCGGTGCGGTTGACTTCGTGGCCGATGACGGTTCGCTCGCAGCCCTTCTTCGCGCGCTGCAGCCTGCGCTGTCGCTCGATGCGGCAGGTCCCTTGCCCATCCGTTCGCACGGGTCGACGATCCAGAGTGTGTTCTCGGTGGCCGAAGCCATCGCGGCGGCGCGCGCGGGGGAGTCCGGCGTTGTCGTTATCGGTGATGACTTCGGCGACGGTCTGGATGCCTCGTCGTCCGAGTACATGGCAGGCCTACTGCACGCGACCGCGGGCCAGTCCATCCTCACGACGCGTCGCCCAGAAGTCGTGCGCGCCTTCAAGCCGGAGGAGCTTGTTCGCTTGACACGCACCGAAGGTGGCCGATCGCAGCACCAGCTTCCTGACGTAACGGACAAGGCGGCCCGAGTCACGCGTCGGCTCGTACTCGACCAGCTCCTGGCTGCGCTAAGCGCGCGAACGGTCGCGCTGGTCGAGGGCCCCCTCGACGTCGAGGGCTACGGCGCACTGGCCGCGAGGCTCTTCAGGAAGACCGGTAAGCGCAAGCATGGATTGGCCGCGAACGGCATTCGTCTGATCGCGCCACCGGGTACTGACGGGGGTATCTCGCGGCTGCCGGCGATAGCTGAGGTTGCGCTACAGCTTGGCTTCCATGTGCGTGCGATTGTCGACAACGACAAACCTGGGCAAGAGGATCCGGCCGTCGTCGCGCTGGAGGCGCTGACCGAGCAACTTGTGGTGCTTCCTGATCGCACAGCAGTTGAAGCGGCGCTCATTCGAGGAGTACCGGGGGAGAACCTGCGGGAGGTCGTCGAGTCGCTGGCCACGCTCGGTATGCCGTCTCTGCCAGACGATCTCGCCGACGATGCGATCGCCGAACACCTGATCTCCAAGAAGATCCTGAAGAAGCAGGGGCTTGGGCCCGCGTGGGTCGAGGCACTCACGGTCCAGCCGCCGACCGCCCGCGCCGTGATCGAGGCGCTCTGCGTCGGTGAGCTGGGGCGCATCGACCTTCCTGCGCTCTCATGACCTGGGTAGCCCAGAACCCCGAGCAAGCTCAGATCGTTGAGACAGAGGCCGAGCTCACGGTTGTGCTCGGGGGTGCGGGGGTTGGCAAGACGACGAGCGCGCTGGCGGCCGCCGCCGCGCACCTTGATCGGGTTCAGGATGCGAAGCCCCACGAGCGAGTGCTGTTTCTTTCCTTTTCTCGCGCGTCCGTCGGCCGGATCGCGTCCAGGACAAGTGAGGTACTCGGGAAGAGCGCGGATCGCGTCGATGTGATGACGTTCCACTCCCTTGCTTTCTCGATCGTCCGGAGGTTTGGGAGCATGATCGGACGCGGTGACGTGGTGCTCGTCAGCCCTGCCCGGGAAAAGCTCGGCCTGGCGGGCAATGAGATCGGCTACGGGAGTCTTCTGCCGTTGGCGCTCGAGATCGCACGAGCGTCGCCTGCGGTTGCGGCTCACCTTCGCACGCGCTGGGGCCTGGTGATCGTGGACGAATTCCAAGACACCGGCGATGCGCAGCAAAAACTGCTCGAGCTGATCACCCCGAGCAGCCGCATGCTCTTGCTCGGTGATCCCAATCAGTGCATCTACACCTTTCTCGTCGCGGATGGTGTCCGCGTCGAACGAATCAACGAGGCGTGTGCGGCCGCCGGACAGGAGCACACGATCGTGCTCCCGGAGACATCATTCCGTGACCCCTCCGGCGTCATCCCGGCAGTAGCGAACGCCATTCGAACGCGTCAGTTCGATGCGCCAGCGCTGGCGAGCGCCATCGAAGGGGGCCGATTGGTCGTCCGGAGCGGAATCGCGCTCAGCGACGAGGCGTCCGGCGTGGCACAGCTCGTCACCGAACTCAGCAGCGAGGGGCTCGGCGTGGCGGTCTTCACCCACCACAACGACATGCTCGCGTCACTGTCGGATGCGCTCGAAGCAGAGGGCATTGAGCACGAGATTGCCGGGCTGAGTGATGCGCTCGCGGCTGCTTTGGACGCCCAAGTGACGATGATGCAGTTCCGATTCGGAGACGCTTCGTGGGAGGATGTGCTCGAGTCACTCGCGGTCTTTCTTACGAGCGCACGGCGTGGTGCCCAGGTACCGGTGCTGGCAACGCAGATCTTGAACGGGACCGGCCCGCAGACGCTGCTCGAACGGCTGACTGCACTTCGCGGCCGGTTGACTGACGCCGTAGTAGTCGAGACGGCGCTCGACGAAGCGCGTGCGGCCCACGACGCTCTTGGACTACCGCAGAAGTCAGGCGCATGGGCGCAGGCGGGCGTTCTGGTTGCGGTCATGCACGCCCGCGCAATTCGGCAGGGAAGGGACCAGAGCGGTATGCAGATCGTCGCGACAATCTCGGCTGAATCGCGCGAGGCTGGGTACGCCGCTCTCACCGACTCGGTCCTGCGCCCGCGAGAAGTGCAGTTGATGAATCTCTATCAAACCAAGGGTCGCGAGGCAGACGCGACTATCGTCGTTCTTCGTGAAGGAGACTTCATGGGCAAGGAGGTCGAGCCGTTTCCGACGACGAGCAGGCTGCTCTATGTTGTCTTTTCCCGCGCTCGTCAGCGAATCATCGTGCTGCTCGTCGGAGGGCGACTGCATCCCGCCGTCGCGCCGCTTGCGCAACTGGTGGTCTGATCGCTTGCTGGGCAGACGCCGTGGTCTCGACGGATCGAACAACGTTTCGCATGCTCAGGGGCCGATGGAGCATCTCTACCGCTCAACGTCCAATCCTCGAAGCCAGATCCAACTGTTGGTCGCTCCGTGGCGGCCGGAGAATACGGCAGGAGGACTGAACCGCCAACGGGCGAGATCGTCTTTTTCAGCGCGAAGTCGGTGCGAACACGCTGGAGGTGCACTTCAACGCTAAGACGGTCTGGCTGACACGGGCGCCGCTGGTCTACTTGTTCCATTCATCGAAGGCCAACTTCAGCGGGCACATCGAGGGTGTCTTCGCGGATCGGGGAGCTGTCAGCTGAGGCAATTGCTCGGATTCCGATCAGTTAGTAAAGAGGGCTCGAGGACTGTGTCGCAGGCGGCGAACCTGCCTCGAGGCATTGTTGTGCGGGGGTACGCGATCAACGAGCAGTGACATAGCCAGCTCGGCTCAATCGTGCAGATTCTCGGCCGCTCGACCGACGACCTCATTGCCGGTGTCGCGGATGTCCTGATTCAGTGCCTTGATGATTGTGTTCACGGAGAAGCCAAGACGGCGCCCGATGGCAGTCGCCGATGTGCCCGCCGAGTGTGCCGATCGCGCCGCGGCGACATCAGCCTCCGTCATCCGCCGAACCGTGGTGATTCCCGCTTCAGCCAGATGCTTGCCTGCCGTCTGCCGCGTGATGCTCAGTGCCTTCGCCGCCGCGATGACGCTACCGCGCTCGCGGTAGTGGTCGACGAGCGCGCCGACCTCGTCCGCGCGGAGCTGCCGTGCACGCTTCACTGCAGGCGCACCGGCGCCAATACGCAACGAGTCGCGCGCGTTGGCAACGAGTGACTGGACTGGGGGAGTGCCCAGTGATTGTTTGGAGTAGGCGTGCAGGAGGTCCACCACCACAGAAGGCCCGCTCGAGAGAGCGGGCCTTCTGTGTTCTCCCGGCGGCCGGATCGGGAACCTCGCCTGTTCGGCGGGTCGACCGCCTCGCGGCCTCGACGCGCTCGTCGGCGGAGGAGTGGTCCGTTGGATCGGCTTCGGTACTAGGCGTCTCCGCCGATCCTGGCTCGACCGCCGAGGACGGCGACTCCCGTCGAGACTCCGGCGACTGCGACCATCGCGACGATGCCCAGTGCCCGGAGCACGAACGCCTTGTGCTCCGAATCCTTGAGTGCTTCGTCGTCGATCGCTTCTTTGAACAGCCGAAGGACCGAGTAGCGGTCCGCCGCGCTCAGGGTGTCACGATCCAGCTCGCGGTTCAGGACGGCGCGGTACTCGGCGAAGGCCCTGTGAACCTTCTTCTGACTCTTCCAGTTGGCTCGAACGGCTGAACTCGCCTGATCTCGCACTTCACTGAACGAGTCGAGGACGAGATTCCTGAAATCCGGGAACTGCTCGACGACCTTCAGGGCGAGCTCCTCGCTCATGTTCGGCAACTCGGATGCGAACGCGATGAAGTTCTCTTTCGACAGATTCCTCCAGGAGACGATACCGATCCTCTGCTTGAGATCGTCCTCGTTCGAGTAGTCCATGCTGATCCCTCTTCCCTCCACGGCGACGGCCGATCATCGCCTCAGAGTATCGAGGAGGAGCCGTCGGTCCACGTGCTCTCCGGGCGGGAGAGCGCGCGGGCCGGTCGTGCAGGTCCTGACGATCGGGCGCCCGAAGCTGTGGGCCGCCCGCCTCCGTGCGTCCTCCGTGTCCCCCATCCGGGCCGCGCCGGGCGGGAGCCGTTCTCCTCCGGTCCGTCGGGGGATCCGCAGCGACGTACGCTCGCCCCTCGTGCTCTCGCAGCACGCGAGGCACTCGAGCGACGGACGACCAGGGGACGGGACGACATGGGGACCACAGCACACAGGGCACGGCGGAGAGCGGCAGGGGTCGGCGCGGGGGCGATCGCGCTCCTGGCGGGGCTCCTGGCGGCACCGCCGGCGCAGGCGTCCGGGACGCAGACGCTGCTCGCGCTCGGCGACTCGATCACGCGCGCGGCCACGACCTGCGGGGTGAACCGCGACTGCGTCGAGAACTCCTGGGCGACGGGATCGGCGCCCGCGGTCGACTCGATCGCGAACCGGATGGCGGCGGCGGATCCGCGGACGGCGGTCCGCGCGGTGAACTACGCGAAGTCGGGCGCGGTCATCAGCGGAGTCGAGTCGCGGATCGACGCCGCGGTCGCGGCCGGGGAGGAGCCGGACGTGGTCACGCTGCTGATCGGCGGCAACGACCTCTGCTCGCTGAGCCTCTCGCCCGACTCCCGCGACGGCTACGCGATGACGCCCGCGGCCTCCTTCGCCGCGTCGGCGACCCGGATCCTGCGCTCGATCGGCGAGGAGTGGCCGGAGGCGACGGTGCTCGTCGGCTCGGTCCCGGACATCGAGTCGGAGTGGGAGGCCGTGAAGCCGACGCCGGGCGCCGCGATCTGGGCCTGGGGCGGGGTCTGCCGGACCCAGCGCGGAGTCGACGCCACGACCGGAGCCGCGCTGACCGGCTCGGCCTACACTGCCTCGCTCGCGGCGGCGGAGGACCGGGAGGCCGCCTTCAACGAGGCACTCGAATCGGCCTGCGCATCCGCCGCGAACGACTGCGTCTGGGACGGCGGCGCCCTCACGGCGGCTCCGATCTCGCTCGACCAGCTCTCGACGGACGTCGACTACTTCCACCCGAACGTCGCCGGCCAGGCGATGATCGCGGAGGAGCTGTGGACGGCCTGGGGCCTCGGCGACGAACCGGCTCCGACCCCGACCCCGACTCCCACGTCGGCGCCCACCGCGGCTCCTGCTCCGGCACCCACGGGCTCGCCCGCGCCGTCGCGCGACACGACGGCTCCGAAGACCGTCATCACCGCGCCGACGAGCGGATCGACGGTGCGCGGCTCTGTCACCCTGGTCGCCACCGCCAAGGACGACGTCGGCACGACGAAGCTGAGCTTCTGGAGCGGAGCCACGCGGCTGGGCGACGCGACGAGGGCGTCGGACGGCACGTGGCGCCTGACCGTCTCGGCCTCCTCCTACCCGGCCGGGCGGTACGCGATCGTCGCGCACGCCTACGACGCCGCAGGGAACCTCGGGCGGAGCTCTTCGATCACCCTCAAGCGCTGAGCGGCTGAGGGGGCCGTCCGTCACCGGCCCCCTCAGCCCGGCGCGACGAGCAGCACGTCGGGACGATCCCAGTTCTCGACGGTCTGCAGCACCCAGAAGATCCCGAAGAGGGCGAGCGCGACGGCCTCGCCGAGCAGGAGCCACTGCTCGCCGAGAAGTTCCGCTCCCCGCCCCGTGAGAAGCAGGAGCACCAGCGCCGCATCGACCGCGGCGATCAGCACCGCGAGAACGGCGTAGCAGCGGGAGTAGAAGCGCGGCGTCCCCGGCCCGCTCGCTCCCTCCTCGCGCACCGCGACGGCGTGCAGACCCGCGGTGACGGCGATGAGGAGGAAGAAGACGCCGGCGGCGGCGTAGTGGCCGAGCCGCAGGAACGACGGGAGCGTGCTCCAGGCCGCCAGAGCGATCAGGAGGGCGGCGGCGATCGCGGTGCGGACGAGCGCCCAGCGGTCGAGGACCCGGTCGAGGGCGAGCAGGATCACGGAGGCGACGAGGACGGCCGCGGCCGTGACCAGGTAGGCGGGCAGGGAGGCGGCGACCTCACCCGCGGCCGTCGCGGGAAGGCACGACGCCCCTCCCGCCGGGCACACCGCTCCCTGGAGGCGCTGCAGCTCCTCCGAGGCGAGGGGCACCGGCACGATCGCGATGACCGGCGCCGTCATGCCCGCCAGCAGCAGGAGGAAGCGCCGCACGCTCCTCCCGGCGAGGACGACCAGCGCGACGCCGACCGCGAAGAGCGCCCCGGTGAAGAGGGAGCGGACCGGGGTGTAGTACGAGGCGCTGATCGAGCGCAGCGGGCCTCCGACGACGAGCTGGTGGACGAGGCCGGCCGTGAGGAGCACCACGGCCGCCACCAGGGAGAGGCGGACGTAGCGGTAGGTGCGGAGGGAGGAGACGGCGCCGCCCCCGCCCAGCGCGTCGCCGCGGGCCACCCGGCTACTCCGCGCGCAGGCCGGAGGAGGCGAGGGCGAAGTCGACGTCGATGCGGATCGCGACGCGGAGGGGGTTCGGGCGCGGGGTGCGGTAGCGCTGGGAGTAGAGCTCGACGGCGTGCTGCACGGCGTCCGGCTCCTCCTCGATCGTGGCCGGACCGCCCAGGCTCAGCCACCGGATGCCGTCGACCTGCCCGACCGTCGCGGTGCCGCCCCGCCGGACGTTGAGCACCTTCTGGCTCTCGCGGGAGGTGATGACGCGGACGACGCCGTCCTCGTAGGTGAAGCCCACGGCGACCACGTGCAGGCGGCCCTGGCGGCCGGGGGTGGAGAGGGTGGCCAGGTGGCGCTCGGTGACGAAGGCGAGGCCGTCGGCGCTCAGGATGCTCATCCCGCGAGCGTAGCCGGAGGCGCCGACGCGCTCCTGGGGGCGGACCGCCGGTCAGTCCTCGAGGATCAGCGCCTCGCCCTGGCCGCCTCCGCCGCAGAGCGCGGCGACGCCGAGCCCGCCGCCCCGGCGACGGAGGGCCAGCGCCAGGTGCAGGGCCAGCCGTGCTCCGGAGGCGCCCACCGGGTGGCCGAGCGCGATCGCCCCGCCGTCGAGGTTGACCGTCTCGGGCTCGACGCCGAGATCGTCCGCCGACTGGAGGACGACGGAGGCGAACGCCTCGTTGATCTCGATCAGGTCCAGGTCGGACACCGCTGCACCGCGGCGGCCGAGCGCCTGGAGGATCGCCGCCGACGGCTGCGAGTGGAGGGAGTTGTCCGGTCCGGCGACCTGCCCGTGCTCGGCGACGGTCGCGAGCCAGGGCAGTCCCCGCTCGCGGGCCCAGCCGCGGGACACGACGACCAGCGCGGCGGCACCGTCGGTGATCGGTGACGAGCTGCCCGCGGTGATCGTGCCCTCGGCTGAGAACGCGGGGGCCAGCCGGGCGAGCGTCTCGACCGTGCTGTCCTCCCGGATCCCGTCGTCGGCGGACACGACGAGGTCTGGTCCGCGCCGCTGCGGCACCGCGACCGGCACGATCTCCTCGGCGAGCACGCCGGTGGACCGTGCCGCGGCGGCCCGCTGGTGCGAGAGCGCGGCGAAGGCGTCCTGGCGCTCGCGGCGGATGCCCCGTGCGGCGTTGCCGTCGTCGGTCACCCTCCCCATCAGGCGGCGGTCGAACGGATCGAGCAGGCCGTCGTGAAGGAGTGCGTCCTCGAGCGGACGCGGACCGACACCCAGGCCCGAGCGGGATCCGAGCAGGAGGTGCGGCGCGTTGGTCATCGACTCCTGCCCTCCGGCGACGACCACCTGCGCCTCGCCGAGCCGGATCATCCGCGCCGCGTCGATCACCGCGGTGAGACCCGACAGGCAGAGCTTGTTGATCGTGACCGCCGGGACGTCCCAGCCCAGGCCCGCGAGGACCGCGGCCTGCCGGGCGGGGCCCTGACCGGCTCCGGCCTGGATCACCTGGCCGAGCACGACCGCGTCGACGTCGGCCGCGGAGGCGCCCGAGCGCTCGAGAGCCCCTCGGATGGCAGCGGCGCCGAGCTCGACGCCCGAGAGCGGCGCGAAGGCCCCGGAGAAGCGGGCGAACGGGGTGCGGGCGCCCCCCAGGATCACGGGGGTGGTGTCGTCAGTGGACACGGGGACTCCTTCTCGACGGTGAGAGCGGGGGAAGCGGTGGGGAGACGGATGCCGGATGCCGGCCCGGGTCAGGGAACGACCAGGATCTTCCCGCGGACGTGGCCGTCCTCGCTGAGCCGATGCGCCTCGGCGGCCTGCTCGAGCGGGAGGCGCGGACCGGTCGCGACCGCGAAGCGCCCCTCGCTCGCCAGCCGGGCGGCGAGCGGCACGCCCTCGCGGCGGAGGCGCTGCTCCTTTTCGGTCAGCGGCACGGGACTGCCGCCGCTCCACGCCCGGATGCCCAGCTCTGCCGCACGAGGGCCGGCGACCACCGTTCCGACGTGCTGCGGATCCGCCACCAGCGCGAGCGAGGCGGCGAGCGCCTCGTCCGTCCCGGCCGCGTCGAGCACGCGGTCGACGCCCTCGGGCGCTGCGGCGCGCAGCCGCTCGAGCAGCCCGGGCCCGTAGGCGACCGGCACCGCTCCGAGCGCGCGCAGCGCCTCGTGGTTCGCCGGGCTCGCCGTGGCGATCACCCGGGCTCCGCGGTCGACGGCGAACTGGATCGCCGCCCGTCCTACCGCGCCGGCGCCCGCGTGGACCACGAACGTCGATCCCTCCGCGACGCCGAGCGAGACCACCGCCTGGTAGGCGGTGGAGACCGGGATGCCGAGCGCGGCCGCCTCCTCGAAGCCGAGTCCGTCGGGGAGCGGATCGAGGGAGTCGGGGGAGACCGCGACGGCGGTCGCGTAGGTGCCGGTGGCGCCGCTGACGATCACCCGGTCTCCGACGCTCCAACCGGTCACGCCCGGACCGACGGCGGAGACCACGCCGGAGCCGTCCGACCCGAGCCTCCGCGGACCGTCGAACGGCGGGCTCGGGCGCAGGCCGGAGCGCACCTTCCACTCGATCGGGTTCACGCCGGCCGCGCGGACGGCGACCACCACGGTGCCGGGCCCCGCCTCGGGCTCCGGCGCCTCGACGGTCTCGAGCACCTCGGGCCCGCCGATCCGCTCGTACTGCACGATCCTCGCCATGTCGTCCTCCTCCTCGCGGGCCACCGCCCGCTCCGGTCGCCTCAGTCCAGCAGACTCTCGCGCACCTGGCGGCGCAGCACCTTGCCGATCAGCGAGGTCGGCAGCTCGTCCACCGGGACGATCCGCTTGGGCACCTTGTAGGGCGTCAGGTGCAGCCGGCAGAAGTCGCGCAGCGCCTCCGGATCCACGGCCGTCCCGGCCCGCAGGACCACGGCCGCCGCGACGCTCTCGCCGCCGTCCTCGCGGGGGAGCCCGACGACGGCCGCGCGCGTCACGTCCGGGTGCGACTCCAGCACTCCCTCGACCTCGGAGGGGGAGACGTTGAAGCCGCCGGTGATGATGAGCTCCTTGGCCCGGTCGACGATCGTCACGAAGCCGTCGGCCGAGACGGTCGCGATGTCGCCCGTGCGCAGCCAGCCGCCGGGGAGGAGGGCCTCGGCCGTCTCCTCCGGCCGCTTCCAGTACCCCTGGAACACCTGCGGCCCCCGGAGCAGGAGCTCGCCGGACTCGCCCGGGCCGCGGTCGACCGACGGATCGGCGGGGTCGACGAGGCGGATCGTCGTGCTGGGGAACGGCACGCCCACGGTGCCGGGCCGGCGGGTCGGGCCGACCGGGTTCCCGAGGGCGACCGGCGAGCTCTCGGTCATGCCGTAGCCCTCGACCAGGAGTCCCCGGCTCGCGCGCTCCCAGCGGTCGACCGTCGCGACCGGCAGGCTCATCGCTCCCGAGATCGCGAAGCGGATGCCGCGCAGGTCGAGCTCGTGGCGCTCGGAGGCGCGGGCCAGCGCGTCGTACACGGGCGGCACCGCGGGGAGGAAGGTGGGCGGCGACGACTTCGCGGCCGCCTTCACGAGGCCGACGTCGAAGGTCGGGAACAGCACGACCTTCGCGCCGATGCTGATCGCGAAGGTCAGGCACAGCGTCAGGCCGTAGGCGTGGAACAGGGGGAGCACCGCGTAGAACGTCTCGTCGCCCTCGCGCAGGCCCGGCACCCAGGCGCGGCCCTGCAGGGCGTTCGCGCGGAGGTTCGCGTGGGAGAGGATCGCGCCCTTGGGCGTCCCGGTGGTGCCGCTCGTGTACTGCAGCAGGGCCGTGTCGCCGAGGACCGGGCGGGGGTGCGAGCGCGCGATGCGGCGGTTCTTCAGCAGCGACGCGAAGGGCACCAGGGAGCGGCTGCGGGGGGTCGCGGTCAGCTTCTCGCGCGACCGGCGCACCGACGGCAGGGGGAGCCGCAGCGCCAGGCGCTTGCCGAGCGGGAAGGAGCGGGTGAGGTCGACGGAGACGACGCGCTCGATGCCCAGGTCGGCGGGCATGGTCGCGACGACGTCGGCGATCTTGTCCCACACGACCGCGAACCGGGCGCCGTGGTCCTCGAACTGCCGCCGCAGCTCGCGCGGCGTGTAGAGCGGGTTGTGCTCGACCACGATCGCTCCGAGGCGGAGAGCGGCGTAGAACGCCACCACGTGCTCCGGGCAGTTCGGGAGCACCAGCGCGACGCGGTCGCCGGCGCGCACGCCGAGGCGCCGCAGGCCCTCCGCCGCGCGCGCGACCTGCTCGCCGAGCTCGGCGTAGCTGGTCTCGGCGCCGAAGAACTCGAGGGCGGTGCCGCGGCGGTACCGCGCGATCGAGTCCTCGAGCAGGTCGACGAGGGTCTGGGTGGGAGGGTCGATCTCGGCGGGCACGCCCTCCGCGTAGGAGGTCAGCCACGGCTTCGTCGCCAGGTTCGAGGATCCGGAGGTCACGGGCCGAGTATCGGGCACCCGCCTCCGCACTTCCTCCGAGGCGCGCGGAGGGGGTGCCGCGCCGGGCGCGGGAGCGGCAGGCTGGCGGCATGAGCGCAGCCATCGACCTCCTCCGCGACGCCTTCGGCCGGGTGCACGAGAACGTGCACGCCGTCCTGGACGACAGCACCCCCGATCAGCTCGCGTTCCGCGCGGACGCCCGCTCGAACTCGCCCGCCTGGCTCGTCTGGCATCTCGTCCGGGTGCAGGACGACCACCTCGCCCCGCTCGCCGGCCACGAGCAGGTGTGGACGGCCGACGGCTTCCACGGCCGGTCCGGCCTGCCCTTCGGGCCCGACGAGACCGGCTACGGGCAGGAGCCGGCCGAGGTGGCGGCGCTCGCCGCGGTGCCGGCCGCGCTGCTCGCGGAGTACGCCGACGCCGTGCACCGGCAGACGCTCGCCCTCCTCGACACGCTCGGCGACGAGGACCTCGAGCGCGTCGTCGACGAGCAGTGGGATCCGCCGGTGACCCTCGGGGTGCGGCTGGTCTCGGTGATCGACGACGACACGCAGCACGTCGGCCAGGCCGCGTACGCGAAGGGTCTCGCCGAGCGCTCGGCGCGCTGAGCCCGGCCTCTACGCTGGCGGGATGCGCGCGCTCCGGACCCTGCCCGCGAGCGCGGTCCTCGCCCTCGCCACCGCGCTGACCCTCGTCGGCTCCTGGATCCCCTCTTACTGGAACGACGAGGCCGCGACCCTCCGCCTGGCGCGGCTCCCGGTGGGGGAGCTCCTCGCCTTCGTGCAGGAGAAGGACGCGGTGCACCTGGTCTACGGCCTGATGATGCACGGCTGGATCGCGATCGCCGGGGAGTCGGAGCTCGCGGTGCGGGCGCCGTCCGCTCTCGCCGCGGGAGCGGCGGCGGCGGGCGTCGTCGTCCTGCTGCGATCGTTCGACCGGCCCCGGGCGGCACTCCTCGCCGCCGCGGTGCTCGTGCTGCTCCCGCGGTCCTCGTTCTCGGGGACCGAGGCGCGATCCTCCGCTCTGGCCACCGCGCTCGTGGTGGGAGCGGCGGTCCTCGTCGTGCGGGCGGCCCGCTCCGGAGGAGCCCTGCGCTGGATCGCGTTCGCGGCCGTCGCGGGTCTGGCGGACGCGGTGTTCCTCTACTCCGTGCTGGTGCTGCCGGCTCTCGTCGCGCTCGCCGCGGCCGCGGCGCCCCGGGGTGCCGTGCGGGCTCTCCCGGCGAGCGCCCTCTCTGCACTGGGCGCCGTGCCGGTGCTGCTCCTCGCCGCCGGGCAGAGCGGCCAGGTCGGCTGGCTCCGCTCGCAGCCGGTGACCGCGTTCACCGTCCTGGTCGAGCCGTTCTTCGGATCCGCGTGGTGGCTGGCCGGGATCGCCGTCGCGCTCCTCGCGGTCGCCGCGGTGCGGGGCGGCATGCGCGGGCCGCTCCTGCCGGCCCTCGTCCTCTGGATCGTGCTGCCGACGGCGGTGCTGGTGCTCGGGACCCTCCTCGTCGAGCCGATGTTCACTCCGCGCTACCTCGCGTCGAGCACGCCCGCCCTCGCGGTCCTCCTCGGCCTCGCGCTCGACTCGTTCAGGGCCCGGACGGGCGTCGCCCTCCTCGCCCTGATCGCGGTGGCCGCCCTGCCGGTCCTGGTGCAGATGCGCACGGTCACCGGGAAGCCGGCCGGGCAGGACCTCCGCGGTCTGGCGGCCGCCGTCGAGGAGCGGGCCCGTCCGGGCGACGCCGTCCTCCTCGGCTCCTCCGGGACGGTCTCGCTCCGGCCCCGCCTGGCGCTCGCCGCCTACCCGGAGGCGTTCGCGGGCGTGGACGACGTCGCCCTCGCCGCTCCGTACGGGACGACGGGGACGTACTCCGACGTGCTCCTGGAGGGCGAGGCCCTGCTCGCCGCGCTCGCCGGGGAGGACCGGGTCTGGCAGGCGCTGCCGGAGGGCGAGGCGGACGCGGTGCTCGCTGAGGCGGGTTTCGTCGCGCGCGAGCGGATCCGGGTGCCGACGACCGTGCTGACGCTGTGGGAGCGTCCGGAGGGCCGCTGATCCGGAGCGCTCGGGGCGTCGCAGCCCCGGAGTGGAGAGACGCCGGAGTGCCCGGAGCCCCGCCGACGGGGAGCCGCTACCCTTGTCCCCGGCGCCGTCGCAGAGCGGTGGCGTCCGCGGAGCGAGGACCGCGCCACCGAGAGGACCCGAACGTGACGTTGCCCGAGACCACCACCACCGCCATCGCGAAGCGGAAGGGGCGCGACGTCGCCCCTGAGATCGCGCGCTCCTGGCTGCTGGTGAACGCCACCCGCACCGAGACGTTCGACGCCGCGCACGCGTCCCGCGCCGACCAGATCGTCCTCGACATCGAGGACGCGGTCGACCCCAAGGCGAAGCCCGACGCGCGGACCGACGTCGCGGAGTGGCTGACCGGCGAGAAGCGCGCCTGGGTCCGCATCAACGACCACTCCACCCCGTTCTGGTCCGACGACGTCGACGCGCTGAAGGGCCTGCCCGGCCTCGCCGGCGTCATGCTCGCCAAGACCGAGGCCGCTGAGCACGTCACCGAGACCTTCGATCGCCTCGGCGGCTCCACCCCGGTGCTCGCCCTGGTCGAGTCCGCCCTCGGCATCGAGGAGGCGGTCTCGATCGCCCGCGCCCGCGGCACCTTCCGCCTCGCGTTCGGCAGCGGCGACTACCGCCGCGACACCGGCACCAGCGCCGACGACCTCGCGATGGCCTACCCGCGCTCGCGCCTGGTCGTCGCCTCGCGCATCGGCGACCTGCCCGGCCCGATCGACGGCCCGACCGTCTCGAACAGCCACCCCGTGCTGCGCGAGCAGTCCGCGCTCACGGTCTCGCTCGGCCTCACCGGGAAGCTCTGCCTCGACACCGAGCAGCTCGCCGTGATCAACGAGGTCATCAGCCCGACGCCGTCCGACGTCGCCTGGGCCCGCGACTTCCTCGACGACTTCGAGGCCCGCGGCCGCGTCATCCGCGACGGCAGCGACCTGCCCCGGCTGGGCCGCGCCAAGAAGATCGACAAGCTGGCCACGGCGTTCGGCGTCAACCCGCTGTGATCCGTCGCGGGGAGCGCGCCTCCGCGGCACACTGAGGGAGCCGCGGAGACCCTCCCGCGCAGGACGGAGACTCCGATGGGCGCGGTCAGCACCTTCCTCTGGTTCGACGACGGCGCGGGGGAGGCGGCGCGCTTCTACACGGAGCTGGTGCCGAACTCGCGGATCACCGGAAGCCAGGTGCTGCCGGAGGGCTCTCCGTCGCCCGGCGAGGTGCTGTCGGTGACGTTCGAGCTCGACGGGCAGCGGTTCCAGGCGATCAACGCCGGGCCGCGGTTCCCGTTCACCGAGGCCGTCTCGATCGTCGTGACCGTCGGCGGCCAGTCCGAGCTCGACCGGCTGTGGGACGCCCTGATCGCGGACGGCGGCGAGGAGAGCCGGTGCGGCTGGCTCCGCGACCGCTGGGGGCTGTCCTGGCAGATCGTGCCGGAGGTCCTCCCGCGTCTGCTCGGAGGCGCCGACCCCGAGGCGTCCGCGCGCGCTCTGCAGGCGATGCTCGCGATGAGCCGCCTCGACATCGCGGAGCTGGAGCGGGCCCATGCCGGCGCGTGACTCCGCCCGCCCGCGCCGCTCGACCTCGCTGCGGCGCGCGTACCTCCGCGACTACCGCTACGCCTACGGCTCGCGCTTCGTGCACCTGCGGGAGGGCTGGGACGTGTCGCGGTACGCGTCCGGCGACGGCGCTCCGGTGCTGCTCATCCCCGGGATCTATGAGACGTGGCAGTTCCTCCGGCCCATCGCCGAGAGGCTGCACGCGGCGGGCCATCCGATCCACGTGCTGCCCGCGCTCGGCTACAACACGCGGCCGATCGTCGCGTCGGCCGGACTCGGCCAGGACTACCTGCGCGAGCACGATCTGCGCGGAGTCGTCGTCGTCGCGCACAGCAAGGGCGGCCTGATCGGCAAGCACATGATGGTCGTCGACGACCGCGAGGACGGGCGGATCGAGCGGATGATCGCCGTCTCGACCCCGTTCAACGGCTCGTCGCTCGCACGGATCGCCCCGGCGCGGGCGCTCCGGGAGTTCGCGCCCCACCGCCCGCTGATCCGCACCCTGCTGGCTGAGCGCGAGGCCGACGCGCGCATCACGTCGATCTACGGGATGCGCGACCAGTACATCCCCGGAGGGAGCCGCCTCGCCGGGGCGCACGAGAACATCGCGGTCTCGGTGGTCGGCCACTTCGCGCTGCTCTCGAGCCCGAAGGTGCTCGACCTCATCGCGGCCCGGGTCTGAGGCCGGACCGGATCCGCTGGGCTCGCCGCCCGCGTGAGGCGCCTGCCGTGCGGCGCGACCTCGACCGGAGGACGGCCGCCTCAGCGACGGGCCGAGCCGCCCGCCGCGCTCAGGACCAGGGAGTGAGCAGCACGAGCGGGATCTGCCGCTCGGTCTTCGTCTGGTACTCGGCGTAGTCCGGCCACGCGGCGACCGCGCGCTCCCACCAGGCCGCGCGCAGATCGCCCTCGAGCACGCTCGCGGCGTAGTCCTTCTTCACGGGCCCGTCCTGCAGCTCGACGTGCGGCTCCTTGAGCATGTTGCCGTACCAGACGGGGTGCTCGGGCGCGCCGCCCTTGGACGCGACGACCACGTACTCGCCCTCGTGCTCGACGCGCATCAGCGCGGTCTTGCGGAGCTTCCCGCTCTTCGAGCCGACGGTGGTCAGGACGATGATGGGGCGGCCGCGGAGGAGGTTCCCCTCGGCTCCGCCGGTCCGCTCGTAGAGCTCCGCCTGCTCGCGGGCCCACTCGGACGTGCTGGGTTCGTACTCTCCGGTCAGCGGCATGCCTCCGATCGTACGGCCGCGGCGGCCCCGGTGGCCGACCCGTGTGCAGGAGGATGGAGCGGTGTTCTCCGCAGACCCGTTCGACCGAGCCCGTATCGCCCTCCTGCGCGACGACCTGATCCGCGCCCGCTACGGCGTGGACGCCGTGCGGGGGCTCTGGGGCGACGAAGCGGCCGAGGCGCTGCACCGCGGCGACCGGGTCCCCGCCCGCCGCGCCCTCGAGCGCAGCGGCGACCACGACGCGCTGGCCACCCTCGCCCGCCTGTTCCTCCTGGCCGATCCCGTCTCGGCCGACGACGCGGACGAGGCGTTCGGCGCTCTCGCGCTGGAGGGGGCGGTGGAGCTCGGCCTGGTGCGCGTCGAGGCCGGAGCCGTCGTCACCGCGGCCCTCGACCTGCGCCCCTACGACGTGGTCGACCAGCGCGGCGCTGCCTCCTGGTGGATCGCCTCCGACCTCGGGGAGCTCGCCCTCGGCCGCGCGCTCGACGAGGACCACGTGCTCGGCGTCGGCGGCGCGAGCCTCACGCTGACCGGCCTGATGATCCAGCGGCCCGTCGGCCGCGTGCTCGACCTGGGGACCGGCTGCGGGATCCAGGCGCTGCACGCCTCCCGCCACGCCGAGCAGGTGGTCGCCACCGACATCTCCGAGCGCGCGCTCGCGCTCGCCTCTTTCACCGCGGCGCTCAACGGGATCGAGAACATCGAGTTCCGCCTCGGCAGCCTCTACGAGCCGGTCGCGGGGGAGCGCTTCGACCACATCGTCACGAACCCGCCGTTCGTCATCACGCCGCGAGTCGAGGGCGTCCCCTCCTACGAGTACCGCGACGGCGGGCTGGAGGGCGACGAGATCGTGCGCCGCGTGATCCTCGGAGCAGCCGAGCACCTGGTGCCCGGCGGTGTCGCGCAGCTCCTGGGGAACTGGGAGTACCGGGAGGGCGCGGACGCCTTCGACCGGATCGCGGACTGGCTCGCCGACGCCCGCAGCCCGCTGGAGCAGGCGCTCGAGGCGGGGCCCGAGGGGCTCGACGCCTGGATGGGCGGGACCGCCTCTCCTCTGGACGTCTGGGTCGTGGAGCGCGAGCGTCAGGATCCGGCGGTCTACGCCGAGACCTGGATCCGGGACGGCGGCACGACTCGCGGCCCCGCGTTCGACGCGCTGGTCGACGCCTGGCTGACCGACTTCGAGCGGCGCGGGGTGACCGGCGTCGGCTTCGGCTACGTCACGCTCCGCTTGCCCGAGCAGCCCCGCCCGCCGATCCGCCGCCTCGAGCGGATCACCACGCCGGTCGCGACCGCGGGCCTGGGCGGCCACCTCGCCGCCTGCCTCGACGCGGCCGAGGCCCTCGCGTCGATCGACGATCGCGCTCTGGCGGGTCTCGCCCTGGTCGTCGCCGGAGACGTCACGGAGGAGCGGCACTACTGGCCGGGCAACGACGATCCGACGGTGCTGCGGCTGCGCCAGGGCGGCGGGTTCGCCCGGGTCGAGGAGGTCGACACGGCGCTCGCCGCCGTGGTCGGCGCCTGCGACGGCGAGCTCTCGGTGGCGGCGATCGCGGCGGCGGTCGCCTCGCTCCTCCAGGTCGAGGAGGAGGCGGTGTCCGACTCGGTGCTGCCGCGGGTGCGCGAGCTGGTGGCGACGGGGCTGCTGCGGCTGCCCCAGGGGGAACGCGGCTAGAAGAGGGTGGCGGAGTCCTCGACGGGGGGCGCGGCGGCCGCGGCGGGCGCGGCGGCGGCCGTCGGCCATCCGGGTCCGGCGTCGACGGGCTGCCGGCGCTGGTAGGCGGTCGCGGCGCTCCGGGCGCGGACGTCGGCGGCCTCGTTCATCCGGTGGTTGGCGTGCCCCTTCACCCACTCGAAGGTGACGGCCCGGCCCTGCAGCTCCTCGTCGAGCGCCTTGATGATCTCGACGTTCATCACCGGCTTGCCGTCGGCCTTGCGCCAGCCCTTCCGCTTCCAGCCCGGCAGCCACTCGGTGCAGGCCTTGATGGCGTACTGGCTGTCGCAGAGGATGTGCAGCGGCTCCTCCTCCTGCGCGGTCGCGCGCAGCAGCTCGAGCACCGCGGTGAGCTCGCCGATGTTGTTCGTGCCGTGCGACCAGCCGCCCGCGGCCCAGCGCTCGTCGTCGACGTACCAGGCCCAGCCGGCGGGGCCGGGGTTGCCCAGTGCGGACCCGTCTGCGGCGGCGATGATGCTCACGTGCGTCTCTCCTCGTGCTCTCGGTGCTCGCGCCGGTGCGGCGCCCTCCGAGGGTAGTCGGCGGGCGGGGCGGTCCGCGGCGCGCGGCGCGGAGTCAGGCGGAGGAGGAGCGGCGCGCGATCGTCACGCGCGTCGAGTACGGCATCGCGACGGTCCCGCTCCCGCCCGACTCCTCGTCCACCACGGCGTCGACCGCCGCGAGGACCGCGGCGCGCTCCTCGTCGGGCATCGCGATGATGTAGCTGCGGGACGCGAACATGTCGCGCACCCCGGCTCGGTCCAGCTCGAAGGACCACTCGAAGGCCGCGAACGCCACCCGCTCGAGAGCGGAGCCGAGCGGCGGCCGGAGCGTCTCGAAGCGCTCGGCGGTGGAGGCCCCGGCGACCTCGCCGAGCCGGCGCACCCAGGGGACCGACTCGTCGCGGATGTTCCACACCAGCGCGAGCACGCCCTCCGGCACCAGGACGCGGGCGACTTCGGCTCCCGCGCGCTCGGCGTCGACCCAGTGCCACGACTGCGCGGCGGTGACGAGCTCCGCGGAGGCGTCCGCGGCGGGGATCGCCTCGGCCGTCCCCTCCTCGGGGCGGACCCCCGGCAGATTCGAGGCGAGCCGCGCGAGCATCTCCGCGTCGGGCTCGACCGCGGTCACGGCGAGGCCGCGGGACGCGAGCGACGCGGTGAACTTGCCCGTTCCCGCGCCGAGGTCCACGGCGCGCAGCCGATCGGAGGCGTCGGCTCCCGCCGCGCGGGCCCGCTCCGGGACGAAGGCGCCCGCCACCCGCGCGGGGGCGTGCCCCACGATCCAGTCGACGGCGTCGTCGGGGTAGCCGGGCCGCCCGCGGTCGTAGGCGTCGACCGCGCTGCCGAAGGAGCGTCCGAGGCCGCTCATCGCTTCTCCGCCGCCCGCGCGAGCACGTCCACCGCGTAGCCGTAGCCGGCGATCCCCGCGCCGACGATCACGGCGATCGCGACGTCCGAGAGGTAGGAGTGCTGCCGGAACGGCTCGCGCCGGTGCACGTTGCTCACGTGCACCTCGACCATCGGCAGCTCGGTCGCGAGGACGGCGTCGCGGATCGCGATCGACGTGTGCGTGTACGCCCCGGCGTTGAGCACCACTCCCGAGACGGAGCCGCGAGCCGCGTGCAGCCGGTCGACGATCGCGCCCTCCGAGCTGCTCTGGAAGGTCTCGACCGTGAAGCCGTGCCGCTCGGCCGCCTCCGCCGCCAGCGCCTCGGCGTCAGCGAGGGTGTCCGAGCCGTAGAGCTCGGGCTCGCGGGTGCCGAGCAGGTTCAGGTTCGGGCCGTTGAGGACGAGGATCGGCAGCTTCACGCTCCGACCCTAGCGCCGGCCGTCCCCGCGAGCGGGAGCGACGGCAGCGCCGCGCGCAGGAGGATCAGCTCGCGCGCATGGGCGTCCAGACGCCGGTCCTCCTCGGTCCGCAGCTCGAGAGGCGGAACCGGCTCGGCCGCCCCGTCGGCGCCCCGCACCACGAAGACGCTCCGGCACTGCGTGGTCAGCTCCAGCTCGCCGGTCCGCGGGTCCCCGGAGCGCACGTGCACCGCCAGGTGCATGCTCCGGGCGCTCGTGTGGATGAGGCGCGCCTCCACCTCGACGAGGTGCCCGATGCGCACCGGACGGTAGAAGTGGATCCCGCCGGAGTAGACGGCCACCGCGTCGCGGCCGGTCCAGCGCTGCGCGACCGCGTCGGCCGCCTCGTCGATCCAGCGCATCACGATCCCGCCGTGGGCGTTGCCGCCCCAGTTGACGTCGCCCGGCGCCGCGAGGAAGCGGAACACGATCCGCGGACCGGTGCCCTCCTCGGTGTACTCCTGGGCGCGCATCACGTCGTGCAGCCGTCGGCGGCCGTCGATGCGCGCGGCGGCGCCCTCGGCGAGGGACAGGTCCTCGATCGAGCGGGGCCGCCACTCCGGGACCGACCGCGGCCTCTTCTCGTCGTCGACGGCCACGAACACGAGGAGGCAGTGCGTGGCGCCCTCGTAGAGGCCGGTCCGCGGATCCGCCTGCGCGACCTGCACCAGCACGTGCATGCTCGTGCGCCCGGTGTGGATGACGCGGGCGGTCGCCTCGATCAGGTTGCCGACCGAGATGGGCCGGGTGAAGTGGACGTTGCCGACGTACGCCGTCACGCAGTAGCCGCCGCTCCAGCCCACGGCGCAGGCGTAGCCGGCCTTGTCGATCCACTCGAGGACGCGGCCGGCCTGGGCGCTGCGGCCGTCGGCGGTGGCGTCCTGCGGGGCGGCGAGGAAGCGGAGCGTGATGCGGTCGGTCATGGTGCCCGTCGTCGTGGGAGCGGAAGGGGAGAGTGGACCCGCGGGGGTGCGAGGAAAGGGGGATGATCCGCCCGCGGGCCACAGGGGTGTCCGGCCGGAGCCGGCTCGGTCAGGGGGATCAGGCCGCCAGCGGCAGCTTCTCGGCGAGGAGCCGGAGCCGCAGGGCCCGGAGCTCGGCGGTCAGCTCGGGCGGCAGCCGGTCGCCGAACCGCGTGAAGAACTCCTCCGTGAGCGCGCACTCCTCCAGCCACGCCTCGACCGGGACGGAGAACAGCTCCTCCTTCTGGGCCGCGGAGAGCCGGAGCCCGTGCGTGTTGATCGCGACCGGCAGGTCGCCGAGGGGGCTCCGCCGCGCCTCCGCCAGCCCCTCCAGGCGGCGGACGAGCCACTGCAGCACCCGCGCGTTCTCGCCGAAGCCGGGCCAGAGGAACTCGCCGTCCGCGTCCTTCCGGAACCAGTTGACCTGGAACACGGCCGGCGCCGCATCGCCGAGCTCGGCGCCGATCGCGAGCCAGTGCGCGAAGTAGTCGGCCATGTTGTAGCCGCAGAAGGGGAGCATCGCGAACGGATCGCGGCGCAGCTCCCCGACCGTGCCCTCCGCGGCCGCGGTCTTCTCGGAGGCGACGGTCGCACCCAGGAAGACGCCGTGCTGCCACGAGGTGGCCTGCGTGACCAGCGGGACGTTGCTCGCCCGTCGGCCCCCGAAGACGATCGCGTCCAGCGGCACGCCCTCGTGGGCGTCCCAGTCGGCGGAGAGCGACGGGCACTGCGCGGCCGGCGCGGTGAAGCGGGAGTTGGGGTGCGCGGCAGGCGTGCCGGACGCCGGCGTCCACGGGTGCCCGCGCCAGTCGGTCAGCCGCTCCGGGACCTCGTCGGTCAGGCCCTCCCACCACACGTCGCCGTCCTCGCGGAGCGCGACGTTGGTGAAGATCGTGTTGCCCCAGAGCGTCTGCACGGCGTTCGGGTTCGAGGTCTCCCCGGTGCCGGGAGCGACGCCGAAGAAGCCCGTCTCGGGGTTCATCGCCCAGAGGCGTCCATCCTCCCCGCGGCGCATCCAGGTGATGTCGTCGCCCAGCGTCTCGACCCGCCAGCCGGGGATCGCGGGCTGCATCATCGCGAGGTTGGTCTTGCCGCACGCGCTCGGGAAGGCGGCGGCGACGTGGTAGCGCCGTCCCTCGGGCGAGACGATGCGGATCAGCAGCATGTGCTCGGCGAGCCAGCCCTCCTCGCGCCCCATCGCCGAGGCGATGCGCAGGGCGAAGCACTTCTTCGCCAGCAGGGCGTTGCCGCCGTAGCCGGAGCCGTACGAGACGATCTCGCGCGTCTCCGGGAACTGAGTGATGTACTTCACGGGGCTGCACGGCCAGGCGACGTCCTCGCGGGAGACGCCGTCCGCGTCGCGGAGGGGCAGCCCCACGGTGTGCACGCCGCGGACGAACGGGGTCTCCTCGGTGAAGGCGGCGAGCGGCTCGGAGCCCACGCGCGCCATGATCCGCAGGTTCAGCACCGCGTAGGCCGAGTCGGTGACCTGGACGCCCAGCTGCGAGAGCGGACCGCCGACGGGCCCCATCGAGAACGGGACGACGTACATCGTCCGTCCGCGCATCGCTCCGTCGAGGAGGGGAGCGAGCTCGGCCCTCATCGCGGCGGGCTCGCGCCAGTTGTTGGTCGGTCCCGCGTCGGCCTCGTCGCTCGTGCAGATGAAGGTGCGGTCCTCGACCCGGGCGACGTCGTCCGGGTCGGTGCGGGCCAGGAACGAGCCGGGCCGCCACTCCGGATTGAGCGGGAGGAGCGTGCCGGAGGCGACGAGCCGCTCGGTCAGGCGGTACCACTCCGCGGGGGAGCCGTCGCTCCACTCGATCGCGTCGGGCTGGAGGATCGCGGCGGTCTCGCGCACCCAGCGGCGGAGGGCGAGGGGCGCCGGCGGCACGACGGGCGCGGGGACGGACGTCGGCGCGGTCATGGTGCTCGGCTCGAGTCGGACGGTGTTGCTGTAGATGCTCATGCTGGCTCCGCTTTCGGTGGTCGTCGTCGACGGGGGTGGGGAGTCGCCGGCCGCAGCCGGGAAGAGGCCGGCTGGGCCGGGAGGGGCGCTCAGTGGCGCCTGAAGCCAGGATGGAGGAGGATCAGGAGGTATTCCCGGCGCTCAGGCGGTCAAGAAACCGCCTTTTTGCGCTTCCGTCACAACCGACCGCTGGAGCTCGCCGTGACCGATCCCTCGACACCCGCCCCGGGCTCCGACGCCGTGCTGCTCGGGCAGCGCCTGCGCCACTTCCGCACCCGGCGCGGACTGACCCTCGGGCAGCTCGCCGAGCGCGTCGACGTGTCGGGGAGCCAGCTCTCGCTGATCGAGACGGGCCGCCGCGAGCCGCGCCTCTCCCTCCTGCAGCGCCTCGCGGCCGCGCTCGGCGTCGAGCTGGCGGCGCTGCTCTCGGACGAGCCGCCGAGCGAGCGGGCCGCGCTGGAGATCGAGCTGGCGCGCGTGCAGAAGGGGTCGCTGTACCGCTCGCTCGGCCTGCCCGAGTTCAAGGTCAACAAGGGGCTGAGCACGCCCGTGCTGGAGGCGTTCCTCGGCGTCTACCGCGAGCTCGCACGGCGCCGGAGCGAGGCGAGTGCCACACCGGAGGAGGCGCGCCGGGCCAACACCGCCCAGCGGCTCCAGCTGCGCGAGCGCAGCTCCTACCTGCCCGAGATCGAGGAGGTGGCGGGCGAGATGCTCCGGACCGTCGGGCACCGCGGAGGAGCACTGACCCACAGCTCCGTCTCGAAGATGGCCCGGCACCTCGGCTTCGAGATCATCCACGTCGGCGACCTGCCGCACTCCGCCCGCTCGGTGATCGACCTCGCGAACGGCAGGATCTACCTCCCGCCCGCCTCGATCCCCGGGGGGCACGGCCTGCGGGCGCTGGCGCTGCAGGCGATGGCGCACCGCCTCCTCGGGCACGAGCGGCCGGTGACCTACGCCGACTTCCTCCGCCAGCGCCTCGAGATCAACTACTTCGCCGCCGCGTGCCTGATGCCGCTGGAGCCGGCGGTCGCGTTCCTCCAGGAGGCGAAGCGCGAGCGGGACATCTCGGTGGAGGACTTCCGCGACGGCTTCGGCGTCACCCACGAGGCCGCCGCCCTGCGCTTCACGAACCTGCTCACCTCGCACCTCGACATCCGGATGCACTTCCTGCGGGTGCTGGGAGACGGCTCGATCCAGAAGGCCTACGAGAACGACGGGCTGCCGCTGCCGACCGACGTCACCGGGGCCGTCGAGGGCCAGGTCGTCTGCCGCTACTGGTCGGCGCGCTCCGCGTTCACCCGGACCAACCGGACGACGGAGTACTACCAGTACGTCGACACTCCGGCGGGCACCTTCTGGTCGGCGTCGCAGACCGGCACGACCGCCACCGAGGAGTTCTCGATCACCGTGGGCGTCCCGTTCGCCGAGGCCCGCTTCTTCCGAGGCCGCGACACCGACCGCCGCGAGCTCTCCCGCTGCCCCGACGAGTCCTGCTGCCGACGCGCCCCGTCGGAGCTCGCCGCGCGCTGGGACGGCAACGCCTGGCCGAGCGCGCGCCTGCACGCGCACGTGCTCGCGCCGCTGCCGTCGGGGACCTTCCCCGGCATCGACGACGCCGAGGTCTACGAGTTCCTCGACGCGCACGCTCGCGAGTCCTGACCGCTCCCGCGAGACGCCGCTCCGGTGCGCCTGGGTCGGCGTGCCGCGTACCCGAGCGCGTCCCGCGGAAGGGCGGGAGTCGTCAGTCCGAGATGAGGGCGCGGGCCGTTCCCTCGTCGAGGATGAGGTCGGTGATGAGGCCGGCCGCCAGGGCGCCGCGCAGGCCCGGCAGCTTCGAGGCGCCCGACACGACGCAGATCCGGCGCGACGCGCGGCGCACGGTGGAGAGGTCCGGACCGCTTGCACGTTCGTTCATGGGGATGTCGTCCCAGCTGCCGTCGGACCGGTAGAACACCGTCGCGACGTCGCCGACGACCCCGGAGCCGCTGAGCGAGGTGAAGTCGCTCGGCTCCAGGTAGCCGCCGATGTAGACCTTCGAGGGGACCGCCGCGAACGGCGACCCGAGCCCGAACAGCGCCACGTCCATCCGCTGCTGCAGCTCCAGGACCCGTCGGGTGGAGCGCTCGCGCCACACCGCCTGCTTGGTGGTCGGGTCGTCGAAGAACGCCGGCACCGGGAACTGCTGGACCTTCGCCGCGTAGGCGTCACCGAAGCGGCGGAGGATCTCGCTCGAGTAGTTGATGCCCGTGGTCTCGGTGTTGCCGGCGCCGTTCAGCTGCACGATCTGCGTGTTGTGCGTCTCCTTGGCGATCAGGTGGCGGCTGATCGCGCTCATCGTGGAGCCCCAGGCGATGCCGACGATCATGTTCGAGTCGATGAACTGCCCGAGGATCCTCGCTGCGGACAGGGCGACCCGCTCGAGCCGGTCGATCTCGCTGGTGTGGTCCGGCACCGGCACGATGTGCGCCGTGATGTCGAAGTGGGACCGCACCTCGGCCGAGAGGGCGCTCGCCCGGTCGAGGGGGGAGCGGATCTGGATGTCGACCAGGCCGGTCGCGCGGGCGTGCGAGAGCAGGCGCGAGACGGAGGAGCGCGACGTGTGCAGCTCGTGCGCGATCGCGTCCATCGTCAGATCCTGCATGTAGTACAGCTGGGCCGCACGCAGCGCGTCCCGCGTCTTGTCGGGATGGGTCGCGTGGGTCGTCTCGTCGAGTTCGACGACCGGTCTCACCGGGGTCATAGCGCTCCCTGCACGGATTTCCACCCGTCTTGACCGGATGTGTTGTCGGGTCAAGGATGGCTGTATTCCTCCGCGAAATCAATCGGTCATCTCCCCGGTGCACGCTGGTGCGGAGGCCTCGACGACACCCCTACGACACGAAGGCGAGTACGAAGTGGCACAGTCCGACGGAACTCCCGGAAACTCCGCTCTGCGCGAGAGCGTCGCTGCTCTCCGCGACAACCCCCGCGCCACGGTCCTGGTCATCGGCGGTGGCATCAACGGCATCGGGACCTTCCGCGAGCTCGCGCTCAACGGCGTCGACGTCGCCCTCGTCGAGCGCGGCGACTACGTCTCCGGTGCCTCGAGCGCCTCGAGCCACATGATCCACGGCGGCATCCGCTACCTCGAGAACGGCGAGTTCCGACTCGTCAACGAGGGCGTGCACGAGCGCAACGGCCTGCTGAAGATCGCTCCCCATTACGTGAAGCCGCTGCAGACGACGATCCCGATCTACTCGACGTTCTCGGGCATCCTCGCGGCTCCGCTGCGCTTCCTGACCCACAAGTCGGGCAAGCCGCAGGAGCGCGGTGCGCTGCTGATCAAGGTCGGCCTCACGATGTACGACTTCTTCTCCCGCGACGGCGGCACGGTCCCGCGCCACCAGTTCCACGGGCGCAAGCGCTCGCTGAACGAGCTCCCCAAGCTCGACCCGAAGATCAAGTACACCGCCACCTACTTCGACGCCTCTGTGCACGAGCCCGAGCGCCTCGCGCTCGACGTGCTCCACGACGCGCTGATCGGCGGCAGGAAGGCCCGCGCGGCCAACTACGTCGAGGCCGTCGGCGCCGACGAGAAGGGCGTCGTCCTCCGCGACCGCGAGTCCGGCGAGGAGTTCACCTTCGCGGCGGACGTCGTCGTCAACGTCTCCGGACCGTGGACCGACTTCACCAACACGGCCCTCGGCACGTCGACGAAATTCATGGGCGGCACCAAGGGCTCGCACATCGTGCTCGACAACCCCGAGCTGGTCGAGGCCTGCGAGGGTCGCGAGATGTTCTTCGAGCACAGCGACGGACGCATCGTCCTCATCTACCCGCTCAAGGGCCGCGTGATGGTCGGCACGACCGACATCGACGCCGACCCCACGAAGCCGGCGGTGTGCACGGAGGAGGAGATCGACTACTTCTTCGAGCTCGTCAACCACGTCTTCCCGGCCATCCGCGTGGACCGTTCGCAGATCGTCTTCAAGTTCTCCGGCATCCGCCCGCTGCCCCGCCACGACGACGAGGCCCCGGGCTTCGTCTCCCGCGACTACCGCATCGAGCCCTCGACGCTCCCCGGCAACGGCTCGCCCGTGCTCAGCCTGGTCGGCGGCAAGTGGACGACGTTCCGCGCCCTGTCGGAGCACCTCTCGAACGAGGTCTTCAAGCGGATCGGCGTGACCCGTCGCGTCTCCACCGTGAAGACCCCCATCGGAGGCGGCAAGGGCTTCCCGCGCACCGACGCGTCCCGCGCGCAGTGGATCAGCCAGCACCGCTCCGGGCTCTCCTCGGCCCGCACGGGCCAGCTGCTCGAGCGCTACGGCACCCGCGCGCAGGAGGTCATCGAGGCCCTGGCCGACGGACACGACGAGGCGCTCGACTTCGACAAGGACTTCACCACCGGTGAGATCCGCTACCTCGCCCAGCGCGAGAGCGTGGTGCACCTCATCGACCTGGTGATGCGCCGCACCAACCACGCCTTCACGGGCGGCCTGAGCCGCGAGCTCCTCGAGGAGCTCGCCGAGCACACGGGCGCCGTGCTGGGCTGGGACGACGCCGCCCGCGCGTCGGAGGTCGACGCGACCATCGCGCACCTCAAGAAGTACAACGGCGTCGACGTCGGGGGCACCTCGGTGCAGACCCCGACGGCCGTGCCCGCCTCCTGATCGGCGATCAGGCGCGGATCGACGGAAGCCCCGGACCGAGGACCACCTCGACCGGGGCTTCCGTCGTGACAACGCACAAACGTGCACGCGCCGTTCCTTGTCGCTAGGACAGGGCGCCGATAACTTCACACCGTCGGGCATCGAAGCCCGCCGCGGACGCCTGTGCGCGTCCGTCTTACGAAAAGGAAAAGGTCAACGTGGACAATCTCGGAGTGGTCTTCCTCGCCGAAGTCGTGGGAACGGCCATGCTCGTGCTCCTCGGCTGCGGTGTCGTCGCCAACGTCGCGCTCGTGAAGAGCAAGGGTCTCAACGGCGGAACCCTCATGGTCAACATCGGCTGGGGCTTCGCGGTCTTCGCCGGTGTGATCGTCTCGTACAACTCGGGGGCGCACCTCAACCCCGCGGTCACCCTGGGCCTCGTCGCGAGCGGAGCGACCGAGTTCGGATCCGGCGTGCCCGTCGACATCGTCTCGATCCTCGTCTACATCCTCGCCCAGATGATCGGTGCGATCCTCGGTGCCGTCTTCTGCTGGCTCGCCTACAAGCAGCACTTCGACGAGGAGCCCGACGCGGCGAACAAGCTCGGCGTCTTCTCGACCGGCCCGGCGATCCGCTCGTACGGCTGGAACTTCGTCACCGAGGTCATCGGCACCTTCGTCCTCGTCTTCGTCGTCATCGGCTTCGGCGGCGGACGTCAGGGCGACGGCGGTCTGGCCGCGCTCGGCGCGCTGCCCGTCGCCATCCTGGTGATCGCGATCGGCGCCTCCCTCGGCGGCCCGACCGGCTACGCCATCAACCCCGCCCGCGACCTCGGCCCCCGCATCGCGCACGCTCTCCTGCCGATCAAGGGCAAGGGCTCGAGCGACTGGAGCTACGCCTGGGTGCCCGTCGCCGGCCCGATCGTCGGTGGAGTGCTCGCGGGCCTCGCCTCGCTCGTGCTGCTCCCGGTCCTCTAGACCGCCGCGCTTCCTTTCACCCCCGTTACGAAGGAGTAATCATTCATGGCTGACTACGTCATCGCTATCGACCAGGGGACCACGTCGTCCCGCGCGATCATCTTCGACAAGAAGGGATCGATCGTCTCCACCGGCCAGAAGGAGCACGAGCAGATCTTCCCGCGCGCCGGCTGGGTCGAGCACGACCCGATCGAGATCTGGAACAACGTCCGCGAGGTGATCGGCCAGGCTCTCTCCCGCGCCGACCTGACCCGCCACGACATCGCCTCCGTCGGCATCACCAACCAGCGCGAGACCGCTGTCGTCTGGGACAGGACGACCGGCAAGCCCGTCTACAACGCCATCGTCTGGCAGGACACCCGCACCCAGTCGATCGTCGACCGCCTCGCCGGCGACGAGGGCGCGGACCGCTTCAAGTCGATCGTGGGCCTCCCGCTCGCGACCTACTTCTCCGGCACCAAGATCGTCTGGATCCTCGAGAACGTCGAGGGTGCTCGCGAGAAGGCCGAGGCGGGCGACCTGATCTTCGGCACGACGGACACCTGGGTCCTCTGGAACCTGACCGGCGGCATCGACGGCGGCGTCCACAAGACCGACGTCACCAACGCCTCCCGCACCCTGTTCCTCGACCTCGAGACCCTCGAGTGGCGCGACGACATCCTCGAGGCCTTCGGGGTCCCGAAGTCGATGCTCCCCGAGGTCTGCTCCTCCTCCGAGGTCTACGGCCACGTCGAGTCCTCGTCGCTGCTGCGCGAGGTCCCGATCGCCGGCATCCTCGGCGACCAGCAGGCCGCGACCTTCGGCCAGGCGGCGTTCGACCCGGGCGAGGCGAAGAACACTTACGGCACCGGCAACTTCCTGATCTTCAACACGGGCACCGAGATCGTCCACTCGAAGAACGGTCTGCTCACCACCATCGGCTACAAGCTCGGCGACGGCGAGGTGCACTACGCGCTCGAGGGCTCGATCGCGGTCTCCGGCTCGCTGATCCAGTGGCTGCGCGACAACCTGGGCCTCATCGGCTCGGCCCCCGAGGTCGAGGCGCTGGCCGCCACGGTCGAGGACAACGGAGGCGCGTACTTCGTGCCCGCCTTCTCGGGTCTGTTCGCCCCCTACTGGCGCTCCGACGCACGCGGAGCCCTCGTCGGCCTCACCCGCTACGTCAACAAGGGCCACATCGCCCGCGCCGCGCTCGAGGCGACCGCCTTCCAGACCCGCGAGGTCCTGGACGCGGTCAACGCCGACTCCGGCGTCCCCCTGCAGGAGCTCAAGGTCGACGGCGGAATGATCGCCAACAACCTGCTCATGCAGTTCCAGGCCGACATCCTCGGCGTCCCGGTCGTCCGACCGGTCGTCGCGGAGACCACCGCGCTCGGAGCGGCCTACGCGGCCGGTCTCGCGGTCGGCTTCTGGGAGAACCTCGACGACCTGCGCCAGAACTGGCAGGAGGACTCGCGCTGGACCCCGCAGATGGACCAGGACGAGGCCGCCCGCCAGTACCGCCTCTGGAAGAAGGCCGTCACCAAGACCTTCGACTGGATCGACGAGGACGTGCAGTAGTTTTCTCCGCGGCAGTCCCTGCCTGCCGCGGCGCGGTCGGCTCATCGAGGTGGTCGCGTCTCGGGGAGCGGGTCGCGTCCGGCTAGGGGACGACGCTGACACGCGTCCTCCCCGTTCGCCTTGCGCAACGAGCGGATGGCGTGAGTCCGTTCACGTGAAGCGCCCTGTCCGACCCTCGGGTCGGGTGGGGCGCTTCGTCGTTCCGACGACGGCGCAACGAGTATCGCAACGGGGTGGTTCGGGGACACCCATGCTGGTCGAGTCTTCGCCGCAGCCGGCTCATCGAGACCCGGCAATTCGGACCTGCATGCTGGTCGCGTAGTCGCTGCAGGCGGCTTATCGAGACCCGGACCGGGCGGGGCCTCAGTCCGCCGACAGCCCGAGCTGCGCGTCCAGCTCGTCCAGGGAGCCGATCCGGCGCACGCCCAGCTCGACCGCCTCGGGCGGCAGCTCGCGGCCGTGCTCGGGACCGCCGACGCGGTCGAGCCAGACGCCGCGAAGGCCCGCAGCGGCCGCTCCGACGGCGTCGGTGCCGAGCCGGTCGCCGACGTAGAGGGCCTCCTCCGGAGAGACCCCGAACCGCTCGCAGGCGATCGCGAAGATCCGCGCGTCCGGCTTGGCGACGCCGACGTCGCCGGAGGCGATCACGTGCTCGAAGCGACCGGAGAGGCCCGTGCCCTCGATCTTCCCCCGCTGGAAGTCGAGCACGCCGTTGGTGATGACGCCGAGGCGGACTCCGGCGGCGTCGAGCCGGTCGAGGACGGGCAGCGCGTCGTCGTGGAGGGTCCAGGCGGCGACGTAGTGCTCGAGGTACCCGCGGAACCAGGAGCTCGCCTCCTCGGGAGTCAGCCCGACTCCGGCCTCCGCGGCGAAGTCCGTGGCGCGCGCCCGGCGCTGGCCCTCGTAGTCGAGCTCGCCCGCGAGGTAGCGGTGGTAGTGCTCCTCCTCGAGCAGGTGCCAGCGGCGCTGCACGTCGGCCGGCTCGCCGGCGTAGGCGGCGCCGAGCGAGGCGGCGTACGCGACGATCCCCTCCCGCACAGCGCGGGCATGGGCGAAGAGGGTGTCGTCGAGGTCGAAGAGCGCGAGCCGCAGCACGGCCGCCTCAGCGGACGCGGCGGAGGAGGCCGACGGAGTCGTAGACGGCGGCGAGCGTGCGCTCCGCGGTCTCGGACGCGCGGTCGGCGGCGAGGGAGAGGACCCGGTCGAGCTCGGCCGGGTCGGCGAGCAGCTCCGCGGTCCGCGCTCGGATCGGGTCGAAGGTGGCGGCGACCACCTCGACGAGGCCCTTCTTGAGGTCCCCGTAGCCGCGGCCCGCGTACTCCTGCTCCAGCGACTCGACGGAGCGGTCGGCGAGGACCGAGTAGATCGTCAGCAGGTTCGAGACGCCGGGCTTCGCCGCCCGGTCGAAGCGCACCTCCGACTCGGTGTCCGTCACGGCGCGCATGATCTTCTTCGCGGTCGCCTTCGGCTCGTCGAGCACGCTGAGCAGGCCCGCATCCGACTCCGCCGACTTCGACATCTTGGCGCCCGGGTTCTGCAGGTCGAAGATCTTCGCGGTCTCGCGCACGATGTGGGGCTCCGGCACGGCGAAGGTCTCGCCGAAGCGCGAGTTGAAGCGCGCGGCGAGATCGCGGGTGAGCTCCAGGTGCTGGCGCTGGTCCTCGCCGACCGGCACCGCGTCCGTCTGGTACAGCAGGATGTCGGCCGCCATCAGGATCGGGTAGGTGAACAGGCCCACCGAGGCGGCCTCAGCGCCCTGCTTCGCCGACTTGTCCTTGAACTGCGTCATCCGGCTGGCCTCGCCGAAGCCGGTCAGGGTGTTGAGGACCCAGGCGAGCTCGGCGTGAGCGGGTACGTGGGACTGGATGAAGAGGGTCGAGCGCGTGGGGTCGATGCCCGCGGCGATGTACTGCGCGGCGGTCGCGCGGGTGCGCTCGCGGAGCTGCTGCGGGTCCTGCGGGACCGTGATCGCGTGCAGGTCGACGACGCAGAAGTAGGCGTCGAAGTCCTCCTGCATCGCGACCCACTGGGTCAGCGCGCCGATGTAGTTGCCGAGGTGCAGCGACCCGGAGGAGGGCTGCATGCCGGAGAAGATGACGGGCTTGGCGCCCGGGGTGCTGGGAGTCATGGGTGGCCTCGAGGGGTCGGTTCGCGGGGGAGAGGGTCAGAGCTCGTAGTCGACGACCACGGGGGAGTGGTCGGACCAGCGGGTGTCGTAGGAGGCGGCGCGGTCGACCTCGTAGCTGCGGGCGAGGTCGGCGAGCGCGGGCGTGGCGAGCTGGTAGTCGAGGCGCCAGCCGGTGTCGGTGTCGAAGGCCTGGCCGCGCTGCGACCACCACGTGTACGGTCCGGGCACCTCGCCCGCGAACCGGCGGCCGAGGTCGACCCAGCCCAGTCCGGCACCGGCGTTGTAGTCCGGGTCGCCCTCGGCGCCGACGAAGCGGTCGACGTAGGCGCGCTCCTCCGGGAGGAAGCCGGCCTTCTTGACGTTGCCCTTCCAGTTCTTGATGTCGAGCGTGCGGTGGCCGACGTTGAGGTCGCCCATCACCACGGCGAGCTCGCTGTGCGCCCGGATCTCGGGCAGGCGCGCTTCCATCGCGTCGAGGAAGCGGTACTTCTCGACCTGCTTGGGGGTGCCGACCTCGCCGGAGTGGACGTAGGTGGAGACGACGGTGAGCGAGCGGCCGCCGACCTCGTAGTCGGCCTCGAGCCAGCGTCCGGCCGAGTCGAAGTCGTCGGCGCCGAAGGTCACGCGGTGGATCGTGGCGCGCCTGCGCGAGGCGAGAGCGACTCCGGCGCGCCCCTTGGCGGTCGCCTCGTCGTGCAGCACGTCCCACTCGTCCCCGAGGAGCCCCGTGAGGTCGTCCGTGGAGGCGCGGACCTCCTGCAGGGCCAGGACGTCGACGTCGCGAGCGGCGAGCCAGTCGCCCATCCCCTTGCGGTAGGCGGCGCGGACGCCGTTCACGTTGACGGAGGCGATGCGGAGGGTGCTGCGAGTCACCGGAGCAGTCTATTCGGAGCCGCGGAGCGGGCCGCCCGGCCGCGCTCGCACCCCGGAACGCGGAAGCCGGCGGCCGCCTCGCGCCACTCCCTCGGAGAGGGGGAGGAGCGCGGAGGCGACCGCCGGCGGGACCGCTCAGGACGGTCGGTCGGAGGGGATCAGGCGGGGACGGCCTGCGCGGTGGCGGGCTCGGGCACCTCGGCGACCACCGGGGCGCGCTTGATGCTCTTCGCGATGATCACGCAGACGGCCGTGACGACCATGCCCACCAGGATGGCGACCAGGTAGAGGATCGGCTGCCCGACGAGCCCGGTGACCCAGACGCCGCCGTGCGGGGCGCGGAGGGTGGAGCCGAAGAGCGCGACGAGCGCACCCGTGACGGCCGAGCCGACCATGGCGGACGGGATCACGCGCAGCGGGTCGACCGCGGCGAACGGGATGGCCCCCTCCGAGATGAAGGACGCGCCCAGCAGGTAGGCGGCCTTGCCGTTCTGGCGCTCGGCGTCGGTGAACAGGCGCTTGCGGAGCGTCGTGGCCAGGGCCAGACCCAGCGGCGGGGTCATGCCGGCGGCCATGACGATCGCCATCACCTTGAACTGCACGGAGTTCGGGTCGCCGTCGGCGGGGACGGAGGCGAGGCCGGTGGTCGCGAAGGCGTAGGCCACCTTGTTGACCGGACCGCCCATGTCGAACGCCATCATGAGGCCGAGGATGATCCCCAGGATGATCAGGTTGCCGCCCGAGAGGCCCGAGAGCCAGGACGACAGGCCCTCGCTCAGTGCGCGGAGCGGCGCTCCGAGCACCACGAACATCAGGAAGCCGGTGATGAAGGTGGCGATCAGGGGGATGATCACGACGGGCATCAGCGACTTGAACGCCGCGGGGAGCTTGATCCGCGAGATGTAGAGGGCCGCGTAGCCGGCGATGAAGCCGGAGGCGAGGCCGCCCAGGAAGCCCGCGCCGACGGTGACCGCGACCGCGCCGCCGAGGAAGCCCGGCGCGATGCCGGGACGGTCGGCGATGCCGAAGGCGATGAAGCCCGAGAGCACCGGCACCAGGAACGCGAAGGTCGCGCTTCCGATCAGGAACATCACTCCGGCCCAGTCGGTGATGTTCGCGACGTTGAAGCCGTCGTCGATGATCTGCTGGGCCGTGAAGTCGACGATCCGGTAGCCGCCGAACAGGAACGACAGCGCGATCAGCAGACCGCCCGCCGCGACGAACGGGATCATGTAGGAGACGCCGGTCATCAGGTTCTGGCGGATGCGCGTGCCGACGCCGACCTTCTTCGGCGCGGCGGGGGCCGCGGCCGGAGTCGAGCGGGCGGGGGCGGACGCGGCGGAGCCGGAGCCGCGGAGGGCCAGAGCGCGGTCGAGGACCTCGTCCGGCTTGGACAGTGCCTCGGCGACGCCCACCTGGAGGATCGGCTTGCCGGCGAAGCGGTCCTTGCCGCGGACCTCGAGGTCGGCGGCGAGGATGACGACGTCCGCGGCGGCGATGTCGGCCGCGGTCATCTCGTCCGAGCCGGCCGCGCCCTGGGTCTCGACGTGGATCGGGTAGCCGCGCTTCTTCGCGGCCTGCTCGAGCGCCTCCGCCGCCATGTACGTGTGGGCGATGCCCGCGATGCAGCTGGTCACGGCGACGAAGCGCGGGCCGGAGGCTGGGCTCGCGGCGGGCGCGTCCTGCACCTTCGCGACGGCGCGGTCGATGACGTCCGCCGCCTTCGCGAGCGCCTCCGACGTGCCCACCTCGAGGGTGGGCTTCCCGGCGAAGCGCTCCTTGCCGCGGACCTCGAGGTCGGCGGCGAGGATCACGACGTCGGCGTCGGCGATGGTCCGGTCCGACATGGGATCGGAGCCCGCGGCGCCCTGGGTCTCGACCTGGATCTCGTACCCCCTCTTCTTCGCGGCCTGCTCGAGGGCCTCGGCCGCCATGTAGGTGTGCGCGATGCCGGCGATGCAGCTGGTGACGGCGACGATCCTCATGAGACGACGACCTCTCGGGCGATGATGTCCGCGACCTCCTGGCCGCTGGCGGCGGCGCGGAGGGAACCGGTGAAGGACTCGTGGATCAGCTTGCGGGCGAGCTGGGCGAGGATCTTGAGGTGCGCCTGGTCGGCGCCGTCCGGAGCCGCGATCAGGAAGATCAGGTCGGCCGGGCCGTCGGGGGCCCCGAAGTCGACGCCCTGCTGCGCGATGCCGACCGCCACGCTGGGCGAGACGACGTGGGAGGAGCGGGCGTGGGGGATCCCGATGCCGCCGGGCATGCCGGTCGCCATCTGCGACTCGCGGTCGCGGACGTCGGCGAGGAAGCCGTCGAGGTCGGTGACGCGGCCGGCGTCGGCGAGCGTCTTCGCGAGCTGCGCGGTGGCCTCGTCCTTCGTGGCGGCGGTGAGGTCGACGATGACCGTCGACGCCTCGGTGAGAGCAGTCATGCGCTCAGTTCTCCAATCGGGAGGGTGGGGTCGGGGTTCTCGACGACGGAGACGTCGTCGAGGCGGAGGGAGTCGGGACCCGGGGCTTCGCTGCCCGGGAGCTGGACGGCGGCGGTACCCCAAGCGACTGCTGTCGCGAGGCGCTCCGCCTCCGTGGCGTCGACGGCCGAGAGGTAGCCGGCGAGCGTGCTGTCGCCGGCGCCGACGGTGCTGAGGGGCACGACGGCGGGGGCGCCCGCCCACCACGACGCGTGCGCCGTGACAAGGAGGGCGCCGTGCTCTCCGAGACTGACGAGCGCTCGCGCGTCGGGCAGCTGCAGGAGTTCACGGGCTCCGGCGACGACGTCTCCGACCGTCGTCAGGGAGCGGCCGAGGAGCTCCTCGAGCTCCTCGAGGTTGGGCTTCACCAGGGTGGCGGTGCCGGCCGCGGTGATCGCGGTCAGGGGGGCTCCCGAGGTGTCGACGGCGAGGGGGACGCCGAAGTGCAGGGCGAGGCGGCCGAGGGCGGGGTAGAAGTCCGCTCCCAGTCCCGGGGGGACGCTGCCGCAGGCGACGAGCCAGCGGGGCGAGGCCGAGACGTGCTCGCCGATCAGCTCGGAGAGGGCGTGGGCCTCCTCCTCCGTGACGGCGGGGCCGGGCTCGTTGATCTTGGTGGTGCGGCCCGTCCGGTCGTCGACCACGGTGATGTTGGTGCGGATCGGGTGGGCGATCGCCGCACTGGCCGAGCGGACTCCGGCGGCCCGGAGCATCGTGGACAGGTCGACGCCGGTGGAGGCGTCGGCCGGGTAGACCGCGGTCGCCTCGACGCCGTTGCGCGCGAGGGCACGGGCGACGTTGACGCCCTTGCCGGCCGGGTCGCGCCGCACGTCGTGCGCGCGGTTGACCTCGCCGACGGCGAAGCCGCTCGTGGAGAGGGTGACGTCGATGCTCGGGTTGGCGGTGACGGTGACGATCATGCGCGGACGACCTCCGGGCCGGCCGACTCGATGTCGTCGGCGAGCTCGTCGTCGACATCGGCGTCGGTGATGACGGTGTCGACCGCGGACAGCGGAGCGACGTGCCCGAAGTCCTGCCGGCCGAACTTCGAGTGGTCGGCGAGGACCACGACCCGGCGCGCGGAGGCGATGATCGCGGACTTGACGACGGCCTCATCGAGATCGGGGGTGGTGAGCCCGCGCTCGAGGCTGAGGCCGTTCGTGCCGATGAAGGCGACGTCCACCGAGACCGTGGAGAGGGCCTGGGCGGCCCACGGCCCGACGGCGGCCTGCGTGACTCCGCGCAGGTGCCCGCCGATGAGGTGGAGGTCGATGTTGGGCCGGCCGACGAGCGCCATCGCGACGGGGAGGGAGTGGGTGACGACCGTCAGCCGGCGGTCCAGGGGGAGCAGCTCCGCCAGCCGCACCGTGGTGGTGCCGGCGTCGATGGCGATCGAGCCGCCGTCGGGCACCTCGGCGAGGGCCGCGGTGGCGATGCGGTCCTTCTCGCCGGCGAGGTGTCCCTCGCGGGCGGCGACCTCGGGCTCGATGCCCAGGCGCTCGACCGGGATGGCGCCGCCGTGGGCACGGCGCAGCAGGCCCCGCTTCTCGAGGCTGGTGAGATCGCGGCGGATCGTCTCCGGCGTCACGGCGAGGGAGAGGGCGAGGTCGCGGACCTCGACGCGCCCGTCGGTGCGGGCGCGGTCCAGGATCGCCTGGTGCCGCTCCGGTGCGTACATGTGGACTCCGTCGTCTCGCCGAGGGTGGTGCGCCGGATCCGCGGTGTCGTTGCCGACCTCGGATCTGCGTTTACCTCTTTTTAGACCCGTTCAGGAGGGAAGTCAACAGAAACGGACAGAATCGGCAGGCGGAATCGGGCGCGGCGACGCCGGGAGGGACGGGAAGTAGTCCGCCGGTCAGGCGGCGAGCTGCTCGAGCTCCTCCTCGAGCTGCGCGAGCTGGCGCTCCAGGCGCCGTCGTTTGAGGAGGGACGCCTCCGGCAGCGCGGCGCGAAGCCGCTCGCGCTCGGCTTCGGCGAGGGTGCGGCGGGCGGTGCGCAGCTGCTCCTCCCGCTCCTTCTCGCGCTCCTCCGGCGTGAGCTTGCGCGCCGAGATCCCGGCGTCGCTCATCCCGACGGAGATCCACGACGCGGCGATCAGGATCACCTGGCAGACGAGGTTGAACCAGATCAGCAGACCGATGAGGACCGCGAACGAGGCGAGCAGCGGATTGCGGGAGGCGCCGCCCAGCAGCTGCGTCCCGAGGACCTTGAGCGCGCCGAGAGCGATCCCGCCGAGCAGCGAGCCGGCCCAGAGGTTCTTCCAGGGGATCGAGATGCCCGAGAGGATGCGGAAGGAGCCGGCCAGGGTGCCCGTGTCCAGGGCGAGCATGATCAGCAGGCCGACCGCGCTGCCGGCGAGACGGGCCGGCATCGACTCGCTGCCGATCCCGAGGAAGCCGAACGCCACGTCCACCAGCGAGGTCGAGAACACGGAGAGACCGGCCGAGACCAGCAGCACCGCCCCGAAGACCAGGGCGAGCCCCGCGTCCTTGAGCTTGAGCAGGACGAAGAGGGTCGTGGGTCCGGGGAGCGAGAAGAGCAGCCGGACCGCCTGGCGCAGGCTCCCCAGGAAGTTGAGCGCCGTCCAGAGCAGGCCGGCGGCCGCGATCGCACCCGTCCAGCCGAGGATCGACGAGTCGAGCAGGTCGTCCACCGACACGAGGGCGTTCTTCCCGCCGATCAGGCCGGGGACGGAGCGGGTCACCAGGTCGAGGAGGGAGTCGCGCAGCACCGAGTCGTCGCGCACCCAGAAGCCGAAGACGGCGAAGAAGACGAAGAGCGCCGCGAAGACCGCGAACAGGGCCTGGAAGGCGAGTCCGGAGGCGAAGAGGGGCCCGCCGGTCTCGGAGTAGTGCAGCATCACCCGCACCGGCCGCGTCCGCATGACCCGCTCGAACAGGCCCGGGATCCCGCGGGGAGAGTCGGCCGCCTCGGTCATTCCTCCAGCGTACTGAGGCCTCGCGGCGCTCCCGTGCACGCGCCCGCCTGCACGCAGGAACGCGTCCGGCCCGCGGGATCCGAGGATCCCGGCGGGCCGGACGCGTTCGCGAGGGGGAGGATCAGGCGCGGCCGCGGATGACGGCCTGCTTCACCTCGGCGATCGCCTGCGTGATCTGGATGCCGCGCGGGCACGCCTCCGTGCAGTTGAAGGTCGTGCGGCAGCGCCACACGCCCTCCTTGTCGTTGAGGATGTCCAGGCGCGCTCCACCGGCGTCGTCGCGCGAGTCGAAGATGAAGCGGTGGGCGTTCACGATCGCCGCAGGGCCGAAGTACTGCCCGTCGGTCCAGAACACGGGGCAGGACGACGTGCACGCGGCGCAGAGGATGCACTTCGTGGTGTCGTCGAAGCGGGCACGGTCGGCGACCGACTGCACGCGCTCCTTGCCCTTGGGTGCCGGGGTGTTGGCGACCAGGAACGGCTGCACCTCGCGGTAGGAGGCGAAGAACGGCTCCATGTCGACGACGAGGTCCTTCTCGAGGGGCAGGCCCTTGATCGCCTCGATGTAGATCGGCTGCGAGATGTCGAGATCCTTGATCAGCGTCTTGCAGGCCAGGCGGTTGCGGCCGTTGATCCGCATCGCGTCGGATCCGCAGATGCCGTGCGCGCACGAGCGGCGGAAGGTCAGCGATCCGTCCTGGTCCCACTTGATGCGGTGCAGGGCGTCGAGGACGCGGTCGGTCGAGTACATCTCGACGTCGAAGTCCTGCCAGCGCGGCTCGGCGTCCACCTCGGGGTCGAAGCGGCGGATGATGAACGTGACGGTGAACGCCTCCGGGGCCGCGGGCGCGGCGGGCGGCTGCTCGAGGGTAGCGGTCGACATGGCTAGTACTTCCTCTCCATCGGCTGGTACCGGGTGATCACGACGGGCTTCCAGTCGAGCCGGATGTGGTCACCGGCGTCGGAGGAGTGGGCGTCACCGGAGAGGTACGCCATCGTGTGCTGCATGTAGTTCTCGTCGTCGCGCTTCGGGAAGTCGTCGCGCATGTGGCCGCCGCGGCTCTCCTTGCGGTTGCGCGCCGAGTAGACGACGACCTCGGCGAGGTCGAGCAGGAAGCCCAGCTCGACGGCCTCGAGGAGGTCGGTGTTGAAGCGCTTGCCCTTGTCCTGCACCGAGATGTTGCGGAACCGGTCGCGCAGGCGCTGGATGGTCCCGGTAACGGCCTCGAGGGACTCGTCGGTGCGGAACACCTGGGCGTTCTTGTCCATCTCGTCCTGCAGCTCCTTGCGGATCGAGGCGATCCGCTCGGTGCCGGTCGCGGAGCGGAGCGAGGCGAGCATGTCGCGGATCGCGCCGGCCGGGTCGGCGGGCAGGGGGGTGAAGTCGACCGTCTTGGCGTAGTCGGCGGCGTTGTTGCCGCTGCGCTTGCCGAAGACGTTGATGTCGAGGAGGGAGTTGGTGCCGAGGCGGTTGGAGCCGTGCACCGAGACGCACGCGCACTCGCCGGCCGCGTAGAGGCCCGGGACGACGGTCGTGTTGTCCGAGAGCACCTCGGCCTTGACGTTGGTCGGGATGCCGCCCATCGCATAGTGCGCGGTCGGCATGACGGGGACCGGCTCGACGACGGGGTCGACGCCCAGGTAGGTGCGGGCGAACTCGGTGATGTCGGGGAGCTTGGTCTCGAGGACCTCGGCGCCCAGGTGGGTGCAGTCCAGCAGCACGTAGTCCTTGTGCGGTCCGGCGCCGCGTCCCTCCGCCACCTCCTGGACCATGCAGCGGGCTACGATGTCGCGCGGCGCGAGGTCCTTGATGGTGGGGGCGTAGCGCTCCATGAAGCGCTCGCCCGAGGCGTTGCGGAGGATCGCACCCTCTCCTCGCGCTCCCTCGGTGAGGAGGATGCCGAGGCCGGCGAGGCCGGTCGGGTGGAACTGGAAGAACTCCATGTCCTCCAGGGGGAGGCCCTTGCGCCAGATGATGCCGACGCCGTCGCCGGTGAGGGTGTGCGCGTTGGAGGTGGTCTTGTAGATCTTGCCGAAGCCGCCGGTCGCGAAGATGATCGCCTTCGCCTGGAAGACGTGCAGCTCGCCCGTGGCCAGCTCGTAGGCGACGACGCCGGAGGGCTTGGCCACTCCGTCGACCTCGGTCATCACCAGGTCGAGGACGTAGAACTCGTTGTAGAAGTTGATGCCGAGCCGGACGCAGTTCTGGAACAGCGTCTGCAGGATCATGTGGCCGGTGCGGTCGGCCGCGTAGCAGGCCCGGCGGACGGGCGCCTTGCCGTGGTCGCGGGTGTGGCCGCCGAAGCGGCGCTGGTCGATCTTGCCCTCCTCGGTGCGGTTGAAGGGCAGGCCCATGTTCTCGAGGTCGATGACCGCGTCGATGGCCTCCTTCGCGAGGATCTCGGCTGCGTCCTGGTCGACGAGGTAGTCGCCGCCCTTGACGGTGTCGAAGGTGTGCCACTCCCAGCTGTCCTCCTCGACGTTCGCGAGGGCGGCGGCCATGCCGCCCTGCGCCGCTCCGGTGTGGGAGCGGGTCGGGTACAGCTTCGAGATCACGGCCGTCCTCGCCTTGGGGCCGGCTTCGATGGCCGCGCGCATCCCGGCACCGCCGGCGCCGACGATGACGACGTCGAACTGGTGGTAGTGGACGCCGTCGGGTCCGACGGTCTGCGCGAAGGCGCTCTGGTCGGCGCCGGTGTGGGAGTGGCCTGGTGTGCTCACGGGGTGGGTGCTCCGTCGTACGGGGATGGGAGGGGGAGGTGCCGGGACGCGGTGCCGCGGACCGGGAGGGGCGCGGGCCCCTCTCCGATCCGCGGCACCGTGGTCACGCTGCGCAGAAGGAGGGCAGCAGGTCCGCGGCGGTGCCGGCGGGGCACGGGTCGAACGCGAAGACGACCCAGGTGCCGAGCGCGATCAGCGCGACGACGGCGACGAGGATGCCGCCCTTGAAGGCCTTGGCCAGCAGGGGCGAGGTCGCGTAGTCGTTGACCAGCGTGCGCATGCCGTTGCCGCCGTGGATCAGCGCGAGCCACAGCATGAGGACGTCCCACCACTGCCAGAACGGATTCGCCAGCTTGCCGCCGACGAAGCCGAAGTCGATGGCCTTGATGCCGTCGCCCAGCAGCAGGTTGTAGATGAGGTGCCCGAAGATCAGGACGATCAGCACGACGCCGGAGGCGCGCATGTAGATCCAGCCCCACTTCTCCCAGTTGGTGCCGGAGGAGCGGGTCGGGGTGTGCGGGGTCCGCGGTGCGGCGACGGTGCTCAATGCGCACCCCCCTCGCTGAAGACGTTGATCAGGTGGCGCGGCGCGAAGCCGAGCATCAGCACGACCCAGAGGCCCATGACGACCCAGAAGAGGACGCGCTGGTTGCGGGTCGCCCAGCTCCAGAAGTCGACCAGGATGATCCGCAGGCCGTTCAGCGCGTGGAACGCGATGGCGCCCACGAGCCCGGTCTCGCCGAGTCCCATGATCGGGTTCTTGTACGTGCCGATGACCGCGTTGTACGCCTCGGGGCTCACGGCGATGAGAGCGGAGTCGAGGACGTGGACGAGGAGGAAGAAGAAGATGGCGACACCGGTGATCCGGTGGAGCACCCATGACCACATGCCTTCGCGACCGCGGTACAGGGTGCCGGCCGGACGCCGGATCTTCCCCTGCTTCCGGGGTGCGAGGGTTTGAGCAGCTTGAACTGACACGAACAACCCTCCCTGGTTGTGCTCCGACGGCCTGACCTGTTCCCACGTCGCGTGGACGGGGACGGGGCGGGGAGCGACGAGAAACTCGCCCTCCGATTCTAAGCGCGCTCGCAGGCGGGCGCGGCTTAGGCGAGCCTTAGCTGCGGGGCAGGGCGAGGGCGGGCGCCCCCGCGGTCGCGTAGTGCGCGAGGAGCTCGTCGGTGAGCGCGCTCCAGGTGCGGTGGAGCACGCGGCGGCGGCCCGCCTCGCCGAGCCGGGCGCGCAGTGCGGGATCTCGGACCAGGCGCTCCACCTGCCGGCGGAGGTCGGAGTCGCTCTCGGGCGCGTAGAGCAGGCCGTCCACGCCGTGCTCGATGAGGTCGGTGGGGCCGCCCGCGTGCGGCGCGACCACCGCGGTGCCGGACGCCTGCGCCTCCTGGACCGTCTGGCCGAACGTCTCCTCCGTGCCGGTGTGCACGAACACGTCGAGCGCGGCGAAGACCGCCGGCAGCCGGTCGCCGTCGAGCCGGCCGAGCATCCGCGCCGCCGGGCCGAGGGCGGCGGCGACCCGGGCGGAGGAGGGGCCGTAGCCGCCCACGACCAGCTCCGCGTGCGGGAGGGAGGCGAGCGCCGCCATCCGCTCCACCCTCTTCTCGGGGGAGAGGCGCCCGATGTAGCCGACGAGCGCGTCGTCGGCGCCGAGTCCGGCACGGACGGCCTGCGCGTAGGGGGAGGAGCGGCGGCGCGGGTGGAAGCGCTCGCTCTGCACGCCGCGGCCCCACAGCGCGGTGCGCTCGATGCCGGCGGCGGCGAGGTCGTCGAGGGCGCTCGTGGAGGGGGCGAGGGTCAGGTCCGCCCCGGCGTGGATCTGGCGGATCACCCGCCAGGCGAGGGCGCGGGCGCCGCGGATGCCGTAGCGGGCCGCGAATCGCGCGACGTCCGTCTGGTAGATCGCGACACTCGGCACCCCGAGCCGACCGGCGGAGGCGATGGCGCGGGCGCCGAGGAGGAAGGGCGAGGCGACGTGCACAACGTCGGGCTCGAAGTCGGCCAGCTCCCGGGTGAGGGCGAGCGTGGGGATCCCGACCGGGAAGTCGCGGTAGGCGATCGCCGGGTGCTCCACGACGCGGTGGCCCGCGTAGTGGCCCGGCGCCCCCGCGGCCGGGCAGACGACGAGCGCCTCGATCCCGCGCTCCGCGAACTCGTCGAGCACCCGCAGGACGCTCGTGGTCACGCCGTTCAAGGACGGCAGGAAGCTCTCGGTGACGACCGCGACTCTCACGCCCCGGACGCTACGGCGGCGGGATGAACGGCGGCGCGCGCCCGGGTGAACGGACGGTCGCGCTCGGGCTCCCTTGTATCCTGCGGACATGACATCACCTGAGACCGATGGCCGCGCCCCGCTCGACCGCTTCTACAGCGTGATCCCCGCCGGCGGGATCGGCTCGAGGCTGTGGCCGCTCTCCCGGGCCGACGCCCCGAAGTTCCTGCACGATCTGACGGGATCGGGACAGACCCTCCTCCGCGACACCTGGGACCGCCTCGCGCCCATCTCGGGCGCCGACCGGATCATGGTCGTGACCGGCCGCGCGCACCGCGCCGCCGTCGAGGAGCAGCTCGAGAGCCTCGAGGACCTCAACGTCGTCCTCGAGAGCGAGCCGCGCGACTCGTCCGCCGCGATCGGCCTGGCCGCCGCCATCCTCGAGCGCCGCCAGCCGGGCGTGATCATCGGCTCGTTCGCCGCCGACCACGTCATCAGCGGTCAGCAGCTGTTCCACGACGCGGTCGCCGAGGCCGTCGTCGCGGCGGACGCGGGCTACATCGCGACCATCGGCATCACGCCGACCGAGCCTGCCGTGGGCTTCGGCTACATCCGCACGGGGAAGCACCTCGGGATCGACGGGGCGACGCACACGCTCGCCGTCGACTCCTTCGTCGAGAAGCCCGACGCCGACACCGCGCGCGCCTACCTCTCCAGCGGTCAGTACCTCTGGAACGCGGGCATGTTCATCGCCCGCGCCGACCGCCTCCTCGAGGAGCTCGGCCGCGCCAAGCCGAAGCTGCTCGCCGGACTGCTCGAGCTCGCCGCCGCGTGGGACACCCCGGAGCGCGGCGCGGTCGTCGACCGCATCTGGCCGGGCATGGAGAAGATCGCGATCGACTACTCCGTCGCCGAGCCGGCCGCGGCCGCGGGCAAGCTGGCCGTCGTGCCCGGCCACTTCTCCTGGGACGACGTGGGCGACTTCGCCTCGATCGCGAAGCTGCACTCGAGCGGACTCCGCTCGGACCTCGCCATCCTCGGCGAGGACGCGCGTGTTCTGGCCGACTCCGCGACGGGCATCGTCGTCAGCGGCGGCAACCGCACCATCGCCCTCATCGGAGTGAAGGACATCGTCGTCGTGGACACCCCCGACGCACTCCTGGTGACCACGACCGAGAACGCCCAGAAGGTCAAGGGCGTCGTCGACGCCCTGCGCCTCTCCGGCCGCACCGACGTCCTCTAGCCCTCCGTCACACCCGGCGAAGCGCGGCCCTCCCCTCGGAGGCGCCGCGCTTCGCCGTTCCGCCCCTCGCCGTTCCGCCCCTCGCCTCATGCGCGTGCGGCGGTCCTGATACGCCGCTCGCGCGGCCACTCGACCACCCTCGATGAGGGCCTCGGCCGTCCCGTTCGGTGCTGGCGGGCGGGTCTCCGCTCGCGCGGCAACTCGACCACCGTGGAAGCACCCGTCCGTGCCCGACCGCGCGCAGCGCGGAGCTCCCACGAGCACTCTCGACGTCCGGCAGCAGGGGAGAGGGCCGCGAGCCGGAATCGCGTGCCAAGCGATTCAGGCCAGCCCGACGCGACCCGCTCTGCGGAACGCACCCGTCGCGAAGCCGACCGCGCCGAGCCGCTCCGCGGCTCGGAATCGAGCCCAGCCGACCGCGCCGAGCCGCTCCGCGGCTCGGAATCGAGCCCAGCCGCTCGCACCCACGACATGCTCCGCGTGTCGCGAAGATCAACACTGTGTAACGCTTCCTGAGGTCTACCGTCCGGGCGCCTGAGCGGCTTGTCACATTGGGTAACGTGTGGGAATCGACGCCCTGCTGCGCTCGTCGCGCGGGGCCGCATTCCTGGAGGACGACATCTTGACTATCACCTCGCGTAAGGCCGCGTTCGGCGGTCTCGCCGCCCTCGGCGTCACCGCGCTTCTCGCCGGTTGCGCCTCCGCCCCCGAGGAGAGCGGCTCCAGCGCCGCCGCCGGTGGCGACTTCCTGCCCTGCATGGTCTCCGACGCGGGCGGGTTCGACGACAAGTCGTTCAACGAGCTCGGCTACAACGGCCTCGTGAAGGCCTCGGAGGACCTCGGCGTCACGCCGAAGACCGTCACCTCGGAGTCCGAGACGGACTACGCCCCGAACCTGACCAGCCTCGTCGACCAGGGCTGCAACCTGATCATCACCGTCGGCTTCGCGCTGGCCGAGGCCACGTCGGCCGCGGCCGAGGCGAACACGGACATCGACTTCGCGATCATCGACGACGCGTCGATCGACCTGCCGAATGTCAAGCCGATCACCTTCGACACCTCGCAGGCGGCGTTCCTCGCCGGCTACGCGGCCGCGTCGTACTCCAAGACCGGCGTCGTCGGCACCTACGGCGGCCAGCAGTTCCCGACCGTCACGATCTTCATGGACGGCTACGCCGACGGCGTGAAGTACTACAACGAGCAGAAGGGGAAGGACGTCAAGGTCGTCGGCTGGGACGTCGACGCGCAGACCGGCTCCTTCACCGGCGGCTTCGCGGCGGGCGTCGAGGCCAAGTCGGCCGCGCAGTCGCTGATCGACCAGAACGCGGACGTCATCCTCCCCGTCGGCGGTCCGATCTTCCAGTCGGCGATCGAGGCGATCCGCGACTCCGGCAAGGACATCGCGATGGTCGGCGTGGACGCGGACCTGTACGAGACCTACCCCGACGGCGCCGACCTGTACCTGACCTCGATCCTCAAGGGCATCGAGGCCGGCACGACCGACGTCACCAGCTCCGCCGGAGCCGACGACTTCGACCCCACTCCCTTCGTGGGCACCCTCGAGAACGACGGAGTCGGCATCGCGCCGTTCCACGACTTCGAGTCGAAGGTCTCGGGCGACCTGCAGGGCGAGCTCGACACCATCAAGGCGGGCATCATCGACGGCTCCATCACCGTCACCTCCCCGTCCGCTCCCGCGGCGTCCTAGCCGCTTCCTCGAAGAGGCCGGCGGGCCCGAGCACACCTCGGGCCCGCCGGCCTCTTCGTCGGTCCGGCGGGCGGATCGGCTCCGCTGCGGCCATCGATCCCGGCCGACGGCGCATCGTGGCGCGAACCGAAAGTTAGATTGGTCCCATGAAGCTCGAACTGCGTGGCATCACGAAGCGCTTCGGCGCGCTCGTGGCCAACGACCACATCGATCTCACCGTCGAACCCGGTGAGATCCACTGCCTCCTCGGCGAGAACGGCGCGGGCAAGTCGACGCTCATGAACGTGCTCTACGGCCTGTACCAGGCCGAGGAGGGGGAGATCCTGCTGGACGACGCGGTCCAGCACTTCTCCGGTCCGGGTGACGCCATGAAGGCGGGCATCGGGATGGTCCACCAGCACTTCATGCTCGTCCCCGTATTCACCGTCGCCGAGAACGTCATGCTGGGCCACGAGGAGACGAAGGCCGGCGGGCGCCTGGACCTCGCTGCCGCGCGCGCCCGGGTGCGCGAGATCTCGGACCGCTTCGGCTTCGACGTGGATCCCGACGCCCTGGTCGAGGACCTCCCCGTCGGCGTCCAGCAGCGGGTCGAGATCATCAAGGCCCTCTCCCGCGACGCCCGGGTGCTCGTGTTCGACGAGCCGACCGCGGTGCTGACCCCGCAGGAGACCGACGAGCTGATCGCGATCATGCGCCAGCTGCGTGCGGCCGGGACCGCCATCGTCTTCATCACGCACAAGCTCCGCGAGGTGCGCGAGGTCGGAGACCGCATCACCGTCATCCGCCTCGGCAGAGTCGTGGGGGAGGCGTCGCCGACGGCGAGCAACGCCGAGCTCGCCTCGCTGATGGTGGGCCGCGCCGTCGAGCTGACGGTGCAGAAGGAGCAGGCGGTGCCGGGCGACGAGGCCCTCGTCGTCTCGAACCTCACCGTGCGCGACGCCAACGGCCAGGCCGTCGTCGACGACGTCTCCTTCGAGGTCCGCCGCGGCGAGATCCTCGCGATCGCGGGCGTGCAGGGCAACGGCCAGACCGAGCTCACCGAGGCGATCATGGGCCTGCAGGAGCGGGTCGAGGGCTCGGTGACCCTGGACGGGCGCCGCCTCGACGGGCTGTCCGTGCGCCGCGTCCTCGAGTCGGGGGTCGGCTTCGTCCCCGAGGACCGCACCGAGGACGGTCTGGTCGCCGAGTTCACGATCGCCGAGAACCTCATGCTCGACCGCAGCGACCGCGGTCCGTTCGTGAAGGGACTGGGCCTGCGGCTGAAGGAGCTCGAGCGCTTCGCCGAGGAGCGGGTGCGCGAGTTCGACGTGCGCGCCCAGGGGATCGGCACCCACGTCGGCCGCCTCTCCGGAGGCAACCAGCAGAAGGTGGTGCTCGCGCGCGAGCTCAGCCGGGAGCTGCGGCTGTTCATCGCGGCGCAGCCCACCCGCGGCATCGACGTCGGCTCCATCGAGTTCGTCCACAAGCGCATCGTCGAGACGCGCGACACCGGGGTCCCCGTGATCGTGGTGTCGACGGAGCTCGACGAGGTCGCGGCGCTCGCCGACCGCATCGCGGTCATGTACAAGGGCGGGATCATCGGCATCGTCCCCGCCGACACGCCCCGCGAGGTCCTGGGGCTCATGATGGCCGGGCAGGCGCCCGCCGAGAAGGGAGCGGCGGCGTGAGCGACGCGCAACTGCCCGCGGTCGATCCCGACGCGGAGACCGAGAAGGCGTCCGGGCTCGAGCCCGGCCAGAAGCCGGATCAGGAGGTGCGCTCCGGCCCGCTCGAGAGCGGCGCCTCCCGCGTCCTGCGCGAGATCCTCTCCGGCACCGCGCTGATGTCGGTGCTCGCCGTGCTCCTCTCCCTCATCGCGGGCGGCGTGCTGATCGCCGCGACCGACAAGGACGTCCAGGCGGCGTCGGGCTACTTCTTCGCCCGGCCGCTCGACACCCTGCAGGCGATCTGGCAGTCCGTCTCCGGTGCCTACTCCTCGCTCTTCCAGGGCTCGGTCTACAACTTCCGCCGCGAGGGCTTCGCCAACGGCATCAAGCCGCTGACGGACACCCTGGCCTTCGCGACCCCGCTGATCGCCGGCGGCCTCGGAGTGGCGCTGGCCTTCCGCGTCGGCCTGTTCAACATCGGCGGCCGCGGCCAGATGCTGATCGCCGCCGCCTGCGCGGGCTGGGTCGGCTTCTCCTTCGACCTCCCGTGGGGCGTGCACCTGATCGTCGCGCTCGCCGCCGGCATCCTGGGCGGCGCGCTCTGGGGCGGACTCGTGGGACTGCTCAAGGCCCGCACCGGCGCGCACGAGGTGATCCTCACGATCATGCTCAACTACGTCGCGTTCTACCTGATCTCCTACCTCCTGCGGACGCCCGGCGCGCTGCAGGCGCCCGGCTCGAACAACCCGAAGTCGCCCGGGATGAAGGAGACCGCGGTCTTCCCGGCGCTCCTCGGCCCCGGATACTCGCTCACGCTCGGCTTCGTCTTCGCGGTCCTCGCGACCGTGTTCGTCTGGTGGCTCCTGAACCGCTCGACGATCGGCTTCAAGTTCCGCGCGGTGGGGGAGAACCCGCACGCGGCACGGGTCGCGGGCATCGACGTGAAGAACAGCTACGTGTACGCGATGCTGCTCTCCGGCGGCCTGCTCGGCCTGGCCGGCAGCGCCCAGGTGATGGGGACGGTCACGACCGGCTTCACCTCCGGGATCGACGCGGGCATCGGCTTCGACGCGATCACGGTCGCGCTGCTGGGCCGCTCCCGACCCTGGGGCGTGTTCTTCGCCGGCATCCTCTTCGGCGCCTTCAAGGCGGGCGGCTACTCGATGCAGGCCGCCGAGGGCGTGCCGATCGACGTGGTCCTCGTCGTCCAGTCGCTGATCGTCCTCTTCATCGCCGCACCGCCGCTGGTGCGCGCGATCTTCCGCCTCCCGACGCCCGGGGCAGCCCCGAAGCGCCGCACCCGCCGCACCTCGGAGGTGTCCGCATGAGCACCGCCGTCGCCACCGCCCCCGACCGCGTCGTGATCCGCAGCTGGAAGGCGCCGATCGCGTTCGGCGTCTTCGCGCTGCTCGCCGTCGTCCTCTTCGTGGCCCTCGGCCGCGACGGGACGAGCTCGTTCCGCCTCGCCGCGGGGACCGACTTCTTCGCGCTGCCGGACATCCCGTTCCCGACGCGGGGGACGGGCGTGGTCGTCGCGATCCTCCTGGTCGCCCTGGCCGTCGCGTCGGCCGGGCTCACCCGCGCCGGCCGCCGGATCCCGCTCTGGCTCTCGGCGGTCTTCGCCCTGGTCTTCCTGATCGGGTTCCTCGTCTGGGCGTCGGCCGGTGCCGCGCTGCCCGTCTCGGGACTGCTGCTCGGGACCGTCGGGCTCGCCACTCCGCTGATCTTCGGCTCGCTCGGCGGCGTCATCTCGGAGCGTGTCGGAGTCGTCAACGTCGCGATCGAGGGGCAGCTGCTCGCCGGCGCCTTCACCGCGGCGATGGTCGGCTCCCTCACCCGCCAGCCGGTGCTCGGCCTGCTCGCGGCGATGGTCGCGAGCGTCCTGGTGTCGTTCGTGCTGGCCGCCTTCGCGATCAAGTACCTGGTCGACCAGGTGATCGTCGGAGTCGTGCTGAACGTGCTGGTGACCGGCCTGACGAGCTTCCTCTACTCCCAGGTCCTCTCCGCCGATGCGTCGACGTTCAACTCGCCGGTGAAGTTCGACCGCCTCCCGATCCCGGTGCTCAGCCAGGTGCCGATCGTGGGCGCCGTCCTGTTCAACCAGACGGTGATCGTCTACCTGATGTACTTCGCGATCTTCGCGGTGTGGTGGGGCCTGTTCAAGACCAAGTGGGGCCTCCGCCTGCGCGCCGTGGGCGAGCACCCGCAGGCCGCGGACACCGTGGGCATCGATGTCGCCCGCACGCGCTTCTGGAACGTCTCCCTCGCCGGGGCGATCGCCGGAGTCGGCGGCGCGTACTACACGCTCGACGCGGTCGGCGCGTTCGGCAAGGAGATGACCGCGGGTGCGGGCTTCATCGCCCTGGCCGCCGTCATCTTCGGCCGCTGGGACCCGATCAAGGCGACGCTCGCGTCGCTCCTGTTCGGCTTCGCGACCAACCTGCAGAACGTGCTCGGCGTCATCGGCTCGCCCGTGCCCAGCGAGTTCATGCTGATGCTGCCGTACGTCGTGACGATCTTCGCGGTGGCCGGTCTCGTCGGCCAGTCCCGCGGACCGGCCGCCGCCGGCAAGCCGTACCTGAAGTCCTGAGAGGAGCCGTCGTGACCGACATCGACTGGGAGGCGCTGCGCGAGGCCGCGCTCGAGGCCATGAGCCACGCCTACGTCCCGTACTCGAAGTTCCCCGTCGGGGTCGCCGCGCTCGTGGACGACGGCCGGACGATCTCGGGCTGCAACGTCGAGAACGCCTCCTACGGGCTCACGCTCTGCGCCGAGTGCGCGCTGGTGTCCTCTCTGCACATGACGGGCGGCGGCCGGCTCGTCGCCTTCACCTGCGTCGACGGGAAGGGCGGCGTCCTGATGCCCTGCGGGCGCTGCCGCCAGCTGCTCTTCGAGCACTCGGCCGAGGGCATGCTCCTCCAGACCGTGTCGGGCGTGAAGACGATCGACGAGGTCATCCCCGACGCCTTCGGCCCGCGCACGCTCGAGGCCTACGCCGCCTCCTAGGGCCGCCGTCACCGCTCCCACTCCCGAACCGAGGACCCCGCATGACCCGCACCACCCCCGTCGAGGACTTCGACGCCGTCGACATCATCCGCACCAAGCGCGACCGCGGCACGCTCTCGACCGCGCAGATCGACTGGCTGATCGACGCCTACACCCGCGGCTACGTCGCTGACGAGCAGATGGCGGCCTTCGCGATGGCGGTCCTGCTGAACGGGATGGAGCGCGACGAGATCCGCGACCTCACCCTGGCGATGATCGCCAGCGGCGAGCGCATGCGGTTCGACGGACTCGGCAAGCGCACGGTCGACAAGCACTCCACGGGCGGGGTCGGCGACAAGATCACGCTGCCGCTGATGCCGCTGGTCGCCTCCTTCGGCGTGGCGGTGCCCCAGCTCTCGGGACGCGGGCTCGGCCACACGGGCGGAACGCTCGACAAGCTGGAGTCGATCCCGGGCTGGCGGGCCGACCTCGGCAACGAGGAGATGCTGGAGCAGCTGCGGACGGTCGGCGGCGTGATCTGCGCCGCGGGCTCGGGCCTCGCCCCCGCCGACAAGAAGCTCTACGCGCTCCGGGACATCACCGGGACCGTCGAGGCGATCCCGCTGATCGCGTCCTCGATCATGTCGAAGAAGATCGCCGAGGGGACCGACGCCCTGGTGCTCGACGTGAAGTTCGGCTCCGGGGCGTTCATGGTCGACATCGAGCGCTCGCGGGAGCTGGCGCGGGCGATGGTCGACCTCGGCAACGACGCGGGGGTGCGGACCACCGCGCTGCTGACCAACATGAACGTGCCGCTCGGTCTGGCCATCGGCAACGCGAACGAGGTGCGGGAGTCGGTCGAGGTGCTCGCCGGCGGCGGCCCCTCGGACGTCCGGGAGCTGACGCTGGCCCTGGCCCGCGAGATGCTGGCCCTCGCCGGGCAGCCGGACGCGGACGTCGAGCGCGCCCTCGACGGCGGCGCGGCGATGGACACCTGGCGCGCGGTCATCCGCGCTCAGGGAGGGGACGCGGATGCGGCGCTCCCCGAGGCCCGCGAGACCCACGTCGTGGTCGCGGAGCGCGACGGCGTCCTGGTGGAGCAGCAGGCGCTGCCGTTCGGCATCGCCGCCTGGCGCCTGGGCGCCGGACGCGCCCGACAGTCCGACGCGGTGCAGCACGCGGCGGGGATCGACCTGCACGCGAAGCCGGGCGACCGCGTCCGCGCGGGCCGGCCCCTGCTCACGCTGTCGGCCGACGAGCCGGAGCGCTTCGCCCGGGCGCTCGAGGCGCTCGACGGTGCCTACCGGATCGGCGACGACGGCGACGAGGTGCTCGACGGCGGCCCCCTCGTGGCGGAGCGCGTCTCCTAGCCCCGCGCCGCCCGGCACGGAAGAGGCGCCGCCCGGCGAGCCGCTCCCGCCGACCCTCTAGGGTGGTCGGCGAACCACCGCCGACCTGCGAGGAGCACCGTGACCGATCAGACCGAGGAGTACCTCCTCCCGGGCGAGGGCGTCCTCATCGACGAGCTCCCCAAGGTGTCGCTGCACGACCACCTCGACGGGGGGCTGCGGGCCGGGACGGTCCTCGAGATCGCCCGCGAGACGGGCGTGCCGCTCCCGGCCGAGGAGCCGGACGCGCTCGCCGAGTGGTTCCGCGCCACGGCCGACTCCGGCTCCCTCACCGACTACATCGCCACCTTCGAGACGACGGTCGCCGTGATGCAGACCGCGCCGGCGCTCGAGCGCGTGGCCCGCGAGTTCGTGCTCGACCTCGCCGCCGACGGAGTCGTGCACGGCGAGGTGCGCTGGGCGCCGGAGCAGCACCAGCGCGCCGGGCTCTCGCTCGACGCGGCTGTCGAGGCGGTCCAGGAGGGGCTGCAGCAGGGCGTGCAGGAGGCGGCGGCGGAGGGACACCGCATCCGCGTCGGCCAGCTGATCACCGCGATGCGGCACGCCGACCGCTCGCTCGAGGTCGCCGAGCTGGCGCTGCGCCACCGCGAGCGCGGTGCGATCGGCTTCGACATCGCCGGAGCCGAGGCGGGCTACCCCGCCTCGCGGCACCGTCCCGCCTTCGAACTGCTCGCGGCGGCGCACTTCCCGACCACGGTCCACGCGGGGGAGGCGGACGGCCTCGACAGCATCCGCTCCGCCCTGCTCGACGGCCGCGCCCTGCGCCTGGGTCACGGCGTCCGGATCGCGGAGGACATCCGCATCGAGCGCCAGGACGACGACGCGAGCTACGTCACCCTCGGCGAGCTCTCGGAGTGGGTGAAGGACCGCGAGATCGCCCTCGAGCTCAGCCCCTCCTCCAACCTGCAGACCGGCGCCGTCGCGGCGTGGGGTGCCGAGCTCGCCGACCACCCCTTCGACCTGCTCTACCAGTTGGGCTTCCGCGTCACGGTGAACACCGACAACCGCCTGATGAGCGCGACGACACTCAGCCGCGAGCTCGCCCTCCTGTCCGACGCGTTCGGGTACGACCTCGACGACTTCGAGGCCTTCCAGCTGAACGCGGCCCACGCCGCCTTCCTGCCGCTCGACGAGCGCCGCGAGCTCGTCGAGACGATCAGCGCCGGCTTCGAGGCGGCCTGACGGTGCCGCTCGACGCGCTCCCCGAGGAGGCGGTGGCCCTCCGCCACTCCGCCGGATCGTGGCGGGAGGCCGTCCTCGAGGCGGGCCGTGCGCTCGAGCGGACCGGCGCGGTGGACGCCGCCTACTCCCGGCGCATGGTCGAGCAGGTCGACGTGCTCGGGCCGTACATCGTCATCGCGCCCGGGCTCGCCCTCGCGCACGCCCGGCCCGGCAACGACGTCCTCGCGGACGGCCTCTCCGTCGTCACGCTGGCCGAGCCCGTCGCCTTCGGCCACAGCACCAACGACCCGGTGTCGGTCGTCATCGGGATCGCCGCCACCCAGGCGCACGGACACGTCGGCTTCGTCTCCGGGCTCGCCGATGTGCTCAGCCGTCCGGACGCGGTCGGTGCCCTCGCCGCCGCCCGCACCGTCCGCAGCATCAACGCCGTCCTCACCGACAGCACCCCGCACCACCCGCACCACGGAAGAAGCGCATGAAGATCGTCACCCTCTGCGGCGCCGGAATCGGCACCTCCGCCATCCTCAAGCTCGGAGCCGAGCGCGCCCTCGAGACCCTCGACCTCGAGGCCGAGGTGATCGCCTCCGACCTGGCCTCCGTCGACGCGCTCGCCGCCGACGCGCAGGTCATCCTCACCTCCGGTGAGCTCGTCGACCGCATCGGCCGCACCTTCGCCGAGGTCGTCGTCATCGACAACTACCTCGACCAGAACGAGATCACGGAGAAGATCGAGCGGGCGCTGGGTTGAGCTCGACTCTGAGCCGCTCCCTGCGCGGCTCAGCGCGGTCGGCCTCCCGACGGGGTGCGTTCCGCAGAGCGTATTCCGTCGGGCTGCCTCGAATCGCTGCCACGCGATTCTCGGACGCGCCCTCCACCTTGCGGTGAGAGGGCGCTCCCTCCTCCTGCTGGTCGAGTAGCCGCAGAGCGGCGTATCAAGACTCCCATTTCCAGGGCGCGATGTGTCTACCGTGCGGTGGGAGGGCGTCCGTCGTCCGCCCCTGCTGGTCGAGTGGCCGCGGAGCGGCGTGCCGAGAGCCGGGTTCCCGCGCGGACGGCTGCTCGGGTCTTGGGGGGTCAGCGGGCGGCGAGCTGCTCGAGGACGGTGCCGATCAGGTGGCGGGCGCGTCCGGCGCCCAGGCGCCAGGCGGCGATGCCGAACGGCAGCGCCTGCTGCTCCACCAGGACGCCGTCGCGCTCC